>JBNJGE010000094.1:0-12228 GCA_051747505.1 Pseudomonadota bacterium
GCGGCGCGCCCCCCCCGGCCCCGGGCCGCCCCGGCCGCGAGCCCCCGCCCTCCCGCGCGGCCGGCCGAGGCCGCCGGCCTCCCGCAACCCCGAGAGACCCGCTCCGCATGACCCGACCCGTTCTCTCCCTCCTCTCCGCCCTCGCCCTCCTGCTCGGCGCCCTCGCGCCCGCGGCCCGCGCCGTCCCTCTCGACCTTCAGGCCAAGGAGGCGCTGGTGATCGACGCCGGCACCGGCGCCGTTCTCCTCTCCAAGAACCCCGACCGCCCCGCGCCCCCGGCCTCCATGCTCAAGCTCATGACCCTCTACATGGTCTTCGAGGCGCTGGAGCAGGGCCGCCTCTCCCTCGACGACGAGTTCCCCGTCTCCGAGAAGGCCTGGCGCATGGGCGGCTCCAAGATGTTCGTCGAGGTCGGCGAGCGCGTGAGCGTGGAGGACCTGATCCGCGGCATCGTCGTTCTGTCGGGCAACGACGCCTGCGTCGTCGTCGCCGAGGGCATGGCCGGCTCCGAGGACGCCTTCGCGCGCCGCATGAACGAGCGCGCGCAGGAGCTCGGCCTGACCGGCTCCAGCTTCGCCAACTCCACCGGCTGGCCCCACCCCGAGAACCGGATGACCCCCCGCGACCTCGTGCATCTGGCCGAGCTCGTCATCGAGGAGTTCCCCGACTACTACCCCTACTTCGCCGAGACCGACTTCGAATGGAACGGCATCGCCCAGCGCAACCGCAACCCGCTGCTCTACGGCGACACCGGCGCCGACGGCCTCAAGACCGGTCACACCGAGGAGGCCGGCTACGGCCTCACCGGCTCGGCCGAGCGCGAGGGGCGGCGCATCGTCTTCATGATCGGCGGCCTCGAGAGCGAGCGCGCCCGCGCCGCGGAGGCCGAGCGCGTCGTGAACTGGGCCTTCCGCGAGTTCCGCAACGAGACGCTCTACCGCGCCGGCCAGCCGCTCGGCGAGGCGGAGGTCTGGCTGGGCGCCAGGGGCTCCGTGCCCCTGACCCTGGCCGAGGACGTGCGCGTCACGCTCCCCTTCGGGGCCACGAAGAACCTGGAGGCCACCCTGCGCTACACGGGCCCCGTCGAGGCGCCGGTGGAGCAGGGCCAGCGCATCGCCGAACTCGTGATCGAGGCCGAGGGCCTCGACCCCCTGCGCGTGCCCGTCGTCGCCGCCGAGGCGGTGGAGCGCGGCGGCTATCTCGTGCGCCTGCGCGCCGCCGCCGGTCTGCTCCTGCAGCGGGCCATGGGCGGGCTGATGGGCGGGGACGAGGCGGAACCCGCCGCCGGCGCGGCGGCGGAGGGCTGAGCCCGTGGCCGTCCCGCCCGCCCCCGCCCGCGGCCTCTTCGTCAGCTTCGAAGGGGGCGACGGGTCGGGCAAGACCACCCAGCTTCGCCGCCTGGCGGAGCGCCTGCGCAAGGCCGGCCGCGACGTCGTCGAGACCCGCGAGCCCGGCGGCGCGCCCGGCGCCGAGGATGTCCGCCGCCTGCTGCTGGAAGGCGCCCCCGGCCGCTGGTCCCCGGGCTCGGAGCTCCTGCTCTTCAACGCCGCCCGCCGCGACCATGTGGAGCGGGTCGTCGCCCCCGCGCTCGCCCAGGGCGCCGTGGTGCTGTGCGACCGCTTCGCCGACTCCACCCGCGTCTACCAGGGCGCCGCGCGCGACTGCATGCACGAGCCGGTGGATCTCGGCGACGGCCGCGCCGTGCCCCCGCCCGCGACCCGCGCCATGGCCGACGCCCTGCACGCGCTGGTCATCGGGCTGGAGCCCGACCTCACGCTGATCTTCGACCTGGACCCGGAGGAGGCGCTCTCCCGCGTCGCCGCCCGCGGCCCCGACGAGCAGCGCTTCGAGCGTCTCGGGCTCGACTTCCACAAGGCCGTGCGCGGCCGCTTCCGCGCGCTCGCCTCCCAGTACCCGGCCCGCTGCCGACTGGTGGACGCCGAGGGCGACGCCGAGACGGTCCACGCCCGGGTCCTGGCCCTGCTCGCCCGCCACCTCCCCGGCGCCGCCCCCTGATGGCCCGATCCGCCGCCGCTGCGGAAGGCGAGGCCGAACGCCTCCCCGAGCCCGACCGGGTGGAGGGCGCGCCCCACCCGCGGGAGACCTCCGTGCTCTTCGGCCAGCAGGCCGCCGAATCCGCCTTCCTCGACGCCTGGTGCCGGGACAGGCTCCCCCACGCCTGGATGCTCTCCGGCCCCCGCGGCGTGGGCAAGGCGACGCTGGCCTGGCGCATCGCCCGCGCCGTCATCGCCGCCCCCGCCCCGGGCGCCGGCCTCTTCGGCGAGGGCGAGGCCCCCCTCGACTCCCTCGACATGGACCCCGCCGACCCGGTCTTCCGCCGCCTCGCCGCGCTTTCCGAGCCCCGCCTGCGCCTTCTGCGCCGCGGCTGGGACGAGAAGAACAAGCGCCTGCGCAAGGTCATCACGGCCGAGGACGCCCGCGCCCTGCGCCATCTCTTCGAGGAGACCGCCGCCGAGGGCGGCTGGCGCGTCGCGATCGTGGACTGCCTCGACGAGATGAACGACCAGGCCGCCAACGCCCTGCTCAAGCTGATCGAGGAGCCGCCCCGCCGCTCCCTCTTCCTGCTGATCGCCCACGCCCCCAGCCGCGCGCTGCCCACCATCCGCTCGCGCTGCCGCAGGCTTCCCCTCCGCGCGCTGGCGCCCGAGGCGCTCGCCCGCGCCGTCTCCGCCGCGCAGGAGGCCCAGGCCGCCGCGACGGAGATCGAGGCCCCCGCGCTCCCCTCCGCCGAGGCCCTGCACGCCCTCTCAGGCGGCTCAGCGGGCGAGGCCCTGCGCCTCGCCGCGCAGGGCGGGCCGAAGCTCTACGCCGATCTCGTGCGCATGGCCTCCGCCGCCCCCGGCATGGACCGGGCCCGCTGGCACGACTGGGCCGAGGCCGCCTCGGGCCGGGAGGGGGAGGCCCGCCTCGACGCCTCCCTGAACCTGATCGAGCTGCTGCTCGCCCGCCTCGCCCGCGCCGGCGCCGGCCGCCCGCCTTCGCCCGAGGCCGCCCCCGGCGAGGCCGAGCTCGCCGCCCGCCTCGCCGCGCGCCCCGCCCAGGCCCGCCTCTGGGCCGAGGCCGCCCAGACCCTGCCGGACCGCGCCGCCCGCGCCCGGGCCGTCAATCTTGACCCCGACCGGATCATCCTCGATACCCTCGGGGCGCTTGACGCCGCAGCCCGCCGAGCCGCCGCCCTGTGAGGGGCGGGCCCCCGAACGAAACTCCCCGGAGACGCGCCTTGCCCGCAGAGCTCGTCGACAGCCATTGCCATCTCGACTTCCCCGACTTCGCCGGCGAACTGGGCGAGGTGATCGAACGCGCGAAGGCCGCCGGCGTGACCCGCATGGTCTCCATCGCCACCACGCTGGGCGCGGAGTCGGCCGTGCGCGCCATCGCCGAGACCCACACGCCCGTCTTCTACGCCGCCGGCCTCCACCCCCTCCACGTCCACGAGGAGGACACGCCGACCCTGGAGGCGCTGGAGGCGATCGCGCAGCATCCCAAGATGGTCGGCGTCGGCGAGACCGGCCTCGACTACCACTACTCCGTGGAGACGAAGGCGAAGCAGCAGGAGAGCCTGCGCGTCCATTGCGAGGCCGCGCGCCGCACCGGCCTGCCGCTCATCATCCATTCCCGCGACGCCGACGCCGACATGGCCCGCATCCTGGAGGAGGAGCACGCCGCCGGCGCCTTCTCCTGCGTCATGCACTGCTTCAGCTCCGGCCCGGAGCTGGCCGAGCGGATGCTGGCCCTGGGCTTCTACCTGTCGATGTCCGGCATCGCGACCTTCAAGCGATCCGAGGAGCTGCGCGCCATTTTCGCCGCCGCCCCCCTCGACCGCATCCTGGTGGAGACCGACGCGCCCTACCTCGCCCCCCAGCCGAAGCGCGGCAAGCGCAACGAGCCCGCCTACACCGCCATGACCGCCCAGGTCGGCGCGAAGCTCTTCGACCTCTCCACCGAGGACTTCGCCCGCCGCACCACCGACAACTTCGAGCGCCTCTTCCCCAAGGCCGCCCGCTGGTGGGCCGAGCGGGCCGCCGCCTGACATGGCGAAACTGCGCTTCATCATCCTGGGCTGCGGCTCCTCCGGCGGCGTGCCGCGGCTGGGCGACAACTGGGGCGCCTGCGACCCGGAGAATCCGCGCAACCACCGCCGCCGCTGCTCCCTGCTGGTGGAGCGGGAGGAGGAAGGGCAGGGGATCACCCGCGTGCTGATCGACACCTCGCCCGACCTGCGCTCCCAGCTTCTCGACGCGGGCGTGGGCCTGCTCGACGGCGTGATCTTCACGCATGAGCACGCCGACCACACCCACGGCCTCGACGATCTGCGCATGATCGTCTTCAACAAGCGCAAGCGCCTGACCGTCTGGGCCAATTCCGAAACGCAGGAGAGCCTGCTCTCGCGCTTCGCCTACGCCTTCTTCCAGCCCGAGGGCAGCCCCTATCCCCCGATCCTCAACCTCAAGAGCATCGACGGCCCCGTGACCGTGTGGGGCGACGGCGGCGACATCGTCTTCCGCCCCTTCCGGGTGAAGCACGGCTCCATAGAGGCGCTGGGCTTCCGCATCGGCCCGCTGGTCTATCTGCCGGACGTCTCCGCCATGTCCGGGGAGGCCTGGGCCGAGCTGGAGGGCGCCGACACCTGGGTGGTGGACGCCCTGCGCTACGACCCGCACCCCACCCACAGCCACCTCTCCCAGACCCTGGAGTGGATCGAGCGCTCCGGCGTGCGGCGCGGGGTGCTGACCAACATGCACATCGATCTCGACTACGAGCGCATGCGCGCCGAGACCCCGGACCATGTCGAGCCCGCCCATGACGGCCTCGTCCTGAGCTTCGATGACTGACCCGGCCGCCGGGCGCGGCCGGCCGGGCTCCGCGCGCCATCGCCGCGCAGACCCGCGCCCGGCCAGAACTTTTCCCGGGAAGCACCCGAAAGGCCATTTTCCGATGGAGGGCGAAACCCGGCGCGCCGCCCGCCCGGCACGCCCCGGTCGCCGCGCCCGCGCGCGCAAGGTATTTCCCCAAGCATACTTGAAATTATATTTCCCAATCGAAGGTGAAATCCAGCGCATTGCCGGCCCCGGCCCGCATTTCGCGGGCCGCTCGCGCCGCCGTCAACGTCCCGCCACGCCAGCGGCCGCCGCTTTCCTCCTGACGGCCGCCGCTCCCGGGCGCCGCTCCCGCGCCCCCGGACCCTGCGGCCCGCGATGACCGACATCCTCCTCATCGTCCTGCCGGTCTTCGTGATCGTCGGCCTGGGCTATCTCGCCGCCCGCATCCGCCTGATCGCGGAGCGGGAGCTCGACGCCCTGCTGCGCTTCTGCACCCAGATCGCCATCCCCTGCCTGCTCTTCTCCGGCATGGTGGGCCTCGACCTCTCCGCCAATTTCGACTTCCGCCTGCTGGTCTCCTTCTACGCGGGAGCGGTGGCCGCCTTCGCGCTGGGCTATGTCGGCGCCCGCAGGCTGTTCAACCGCCGCCCCGGCGAATCCGTCGCCATCGCCTTCTGCGCGCTCTTCTCCAACTCCCTCCTGCTCGGCCTGCCGGTGACCGAGCGCGCCTACGGGGCCGAGGCGCTGGGCCCCAACTACGCCATCCTCTCCATCCACGCCCCCTTCTGCTACCTGGTGGGCATCGTGGCGATGGAGATCGCGCGCGCCGACGGCCGCCCCCCGCTCGCCACCGCGCGCGCCGCCGCGCAGGCGATGTTCCGCAACGCCCTGACCATCGGCATCGCGCTGGGCCTCGCGCTCAACCTCTCCGGCCTGCCCATGCCGGCGGTGATCCTGGAGGGCGTCTCGACGCTCGGCCGCGGCGCCATCCCCGTCGCCCTCTTCGCGCTGGGCGGCGCGCTCACCCGCTACCGCCTGCGCGCCGGGCTGGGGGAGAGCGTCATGGTCGCCGTCCTCGCGCTCGCCTTTCACCCGCTGCTGGTCTGGCTGCTCGCCGACCGGACCTGGGCGCTGCCCGATCCCTTCCTGCGCTCGGCGCTGGTCACCGCCGCCATGCCGCCGGGCATCAACGCCTATGTCTTCGCCACCATGTATCAGCGCGCCGCGGGCGTGGCGGCCTCCGCCGTGCTGCTCTCCACCGCGCTCGCGATCTTCACCGCCACCGGCTGGCTCGCCGTCCTGCACGCCGTCGCCCCCTGAGGCGCGCGCCCCGAGGCGACCGCCGCCGCGCGCCGCCTCGCGCAGGGGTGAAGCGAAACGGGTCGCAGCGCGCAACCGATCCGCCCCGCGCCGCGTTGGTCCCGCCGAGGGAGGGCGCAGGAGTCCGGCGCGAGGCCGGGCTCCTCCAGTCGCGATCACCGCCGCGATAGGGAGGCATGCGATCATGCCCGCGACCAATGACCGTGAGGGCCGGCGCGCCCCGCAGGATCTCGGCCGCGATCCGCTCGTCCGGGCGGCCGCCGAGATCGGGGACCGCTGGAGCCTGCTCATCATCTGGGCCTCGGCCAACGGCGTCAGCCGCTTCGACGACTTCCACCGCGACCTTCACGTTGCGCGCAACATCCTGGCCAGCCGCCTGCGCCGCCTGGTGGATCTCGGAATTCTCGAGAAACGCCCCGTGCGCGAGGGCGCCCGGCGCAAGGAATATGCGCTCACGGAGAAGGGCGAGGCGCTCGGCCGCGCGCTCGAGGCCCTGCGGGACTGGGGCGCGCATTGGACCTCGGCGCAGGAAATGGCGGCCGAGTAGCCCTCAGCGCCAGCGCGCCAGCGCCCCGCCGACGGTCTCCAGCGAGGCCGCCGCCTCGGCCATGCGCGCCGAGGCCGGCCCGCAGACCGATTCCTTGACGATGTAGCCCCGGGCGCACTGCACCGCGGGCATCAGCGTCTCGATCTCCGACTGCACCGCGCCCTTCCATTCGGCGAAGCGCCCGGCCTCCTGCAGCCGTGTGACCGTGGCCTCGATATCCGCGCAGCTCGCCCCCTGTCCGCGCAGCGCCTCGGCCAGCAGCCCGTGCTGCTCCTGCGCCCCGCACAGCTTCCACAGCACGTCGGCGTGAAGCTGCGGGAACAGCCGGATCATGGTGCGGTAGCGCGCCCCGATATTGTCGAAGCCCCGCGCCACCCCGTCGGGCGTCCAGTACTGGTAGGAGGCCAGGAACACGTCCGGGTCCGTCTCCTGCCCCGCCCGCTTCGGCGCGTCCTGGTAGAGCTCCGGCTGCTCCGGCGTCGCCGTCCCCTCCCGCAGGAAGGCCAGCGCCCGCGCCTCCTGCCGCAGCGGGTTCCCCTCCGGGTCCAGCGGCAGCGCCGTCATCTGCAGCCCCCCCGCTGCCGGGGTGAAGCGCGCATAGATCGGCCGCCCGGGGAAGTTCAGCAGCGCCTCCAGCCCGCCCTCCTTCCAGCCGCCCCCGATCTTCGCCTCCGTCCCGTTGGAATCGACAAAGCGCCCGGCGGGCGTCCGCCCCGCGTCGCGGATCTCCACGCGCATCCCCCGCGCGGGGCCGATGCCGACATAGACCCCCTCCAGCGAGGGGACGGGCGCGTCCTCCTGCGCCCGGGCCGCCGGAGCGAACAGCAGCCCCGCGCACAGCGCCAGCAGCAGCGCGGCGACCAGCGCCGCGGCGCTTTTTCGGGTCCCATGGCTGGACAAGGCGGGCATGCTCATGCGTCTCTCCTTCCGGGCGGGCGGCGACGTCCGCCCCGCGACTTCGACTGCGGCGCGCGGACGGGGACCCTGATGCCCCGAATCGCGACGGCGCGAAAGGCGGGGGCCGAGGCCATGGACTGGGACAAGCTGCGCATCTTCCACGCGGTCGCCGACGCGGGCAGCCTGACCCATGCCGGCGAGATGCTCCACCTTTCCCAGTCCGCCGTCTCCCGCCAGATCCGCGCGCTGGAGCAGGAGGTGGGCGCCACGCTCTTCCACCGCCACGCCCGCGGCCTTCTTCTCACCGAACAGGGCGAGCTCCTGTTCAACGCCACGCGCGAGATGTCGCGCCTGCTGGAGACCGCCTCCGCCCGCATCAAGGACGCCAAGGACGACGTCTACGGCGAGCTGCGCGTGACCGCCACCATCGGCTTCGGCACCATGTGGCTCACCCCGCGGCTGGAGACGCTGTTCGAGGCCTACCCCGACCTCTCCGTGGACATGATCCTGACCGAGCAGGTGCTCGACCTGCCCATGCGCGAGGCCGACGTCGCCATCCGCATGAAGGAGCCCAGCCAGGCCGACCTGATCCGCCGCAAGCTCTTCACGGTGACCATCCGCTTCTACGCCTCGAAAACCTATATCGAGCGCCACGGCGCCCCCGAGACGGCCGAGGACATCACCCGCCACCGTCTCATCGGCCACAGCCCCGGCGCCCCCCAGGTCTCGGCGGGGGAGGGCTTCCTCGCCCCCTTCTTCGCCCGCACCCAGCGCGCGCGCATGACCGTGAACAACTATTTCGGGCTCTACGAGGCCGCCATCAACGGCCTCGGGATCTGCGCGCTGCCCGACTATCTGTGCCGCAACCGCCCCGATCTGGTGAACGTCGCCCCCGCGCTGCATTCCGAGCCGACCACCATCTATTTCGTCTATCCCACCGAGCTGCGCCGCTCCAAGCGCGTGGCCGTGTTCCGCGATTTCGTCCTCTCCGAACTGGAGCGCGACGGCCTCCTGACCGGTTGACGCCGCGCCCGCCGCGGTTGAACGGGGCGTCAGCCATGCATTCGGCTCAACCCCGCTATGAATGCTTGCGCGCAGCGTTTGTCGCACTTGCTAAGGCCGCCTTCGCGATCTATATGCCCGCTTGTAGCCGACGCGGCGCAACACATGTTGCGAATTTGCGACGGCTGCACCTCCCTGTTGGACTAGGCCGGGCGTTCGCGTCCGGCTTTTTTTTTGCTTGCGCGCCTCAGAACCAGAGCGTCCGCGCCTCCTGGTCCATCCCCTTGTAGAGATGCGCGACCTCCTCCGCGTAGCCGTTGAAGAGCTGCGTGGGGATCTTCTCGTCGCTCCCCAGCACCCGCTCCTCCGCCTGGCTCCAGCGCAGGTGGTCGAACTCCGGATTCACGTTCGCCCAGAACCCGTATTCGGAGCTCTGAAGCGCCTCCCAGAAGCCGACGGGCCGCTCCTTCACGAAGCTGATCCGCCCCACCGACTTGATCGACTTGAACCCGTATTTCCACGGCAGATGCAGCCGCATCGCCGCCCCGAAAGGCTTGTGCAAAACCTTGCCGTAGGCGCCGACCACCAGGAAGGGGAGGGGGTTCTTCGCCTCCTCGATCGTCACCCCTTCCGCATAGGGCCAGGGGTAGTAAGTCTGGCGGCGCACGCTCTCCATCGCCTCCAGGTCCACCCGGGTCTCGAAGCGGACGTATTTCGCCTCCCCCGTCGGCTCGGCCAGCTTCACCAGCTCGGCCAGCGGGAAGCCGATCCAGGGCGCGACCATCGACCAGGCCTCCACGCAGCGGTGCCGGTAGATGCGCTCCTCCACCGGCATGCGCTTGAGCAGGTCCTCCAGCCCGATCTCGAAGGGGTTGGCGCACAGCCCATCCACCGTCACCCGCCAGGGATCGGTGGTCATCTCCTGCGCCGCGCCCGCGATCCCCTTGTGGGAGCCGAACTCGTAGAAGTTGTTGTAGCTGGCGTTGGTCGCCTCCGGCGTCACCGCCCGGCCCGCATCCGCGTAGTCTGGGTGGGTCTCCGGCATCGGGCGGAACGGCGCCTCCGCCTCCCGCGCCCCCGCGCGCCCGAAGGGCAGGGCTGCCGCGACGGCCCCGGCCCCCATCGCCGCCAGCGCCGCGCGGCGGTTGAGGAACACGCCCTCCGGCGTCACGGCGCTTTCCGGCAGATGCCAGGAGGGACGGCGGTGATAGTGCATGGCGGGCTCCCCGGATGCTCCTTCTCCCCGCGGAATGGTAGGAGGCGCCCCCGCTCCGGTCCAATCACGCCCCCGCGCGGCCCCGGAACCGCCCCGCGCCCGGCCACGTTGCCCCGGCAACGAGGAGGACCCCATGACCCCGACCCCCGAGAAGGATCGCGGAAAGGCGCCCGGGCCGCGCGACGAGGCCCGCAAGCCCCCCTTCCGCAAGCTTCCCCGCAAGCCGGGAAGCGAGGAGATCGAGCCCCGCGACGTGGTGGACGAGGCCGGCGACGAGACCTTTCCCACCTCCGACCCGCCCCCCTGGACGCCCTGAGGCGTCAGGCCGCGAACTCGGCCTCCGCAATGCCCTGCAGATGCAGCACCGCGCTGAGATCGGAGTGATCCAGCGCCGCGTCCGCGCCCCGCTTCAGCGCCGGCTTGGCGTGATAGGCCACGCCCAGCCCCGCCGCCTCGATCATCGCCAGGTCGTTCGCCCCGTCCCCGATCGCCAGCGTGTCCGCAAGCTCGATGCCGTGCTCCGCGCTCAGCCGCGTCAGCGCCTCCAGCTTCGCCTCGCGCCCCAGGATGGGCCGCGCGGGCTCGCCCGTCAGCGCGCCGTTCTCCGCCAGCAGCCGGTTGGCCTGGGAAAAGCGGAATCCCGCCGCTCCCGCCACCCGGTCCGCGAAATAGGTGAAGCCGCCCGAGACCAGCGCGGTGATCGCGCCCCGCGCGTTCATCGTCTCCACCAGCGCCCGCGCGCCGGGGTTCAGCCGCACCCGCTCGCGCCAGACCTCCTCCAGCGCCGCCTCCGGCAGGCCCTTGAGCAGCGCCACCCGCTCCAGCAGCGCGCCCTCGAAGTCCAGCTCCCCCAGCATCGCCCGCTCCGTGATGGCCGCGACCTGCGCGCCCACCCCGGCCACGTCCGCGATCTCGTCGATGCACTCCACGGGAATGATCGTGGAATCCATGTCCGCGATCAGCAGCCGCTTCTCCCGCCGCTCCGCCGGCACGGCGTTCACGTCCAGCGCCTCGCCGTCAAGCGCCGCCCGCGCCCGCGCCGCCCCCGCCTCGTCGCACAGCAGCTCCGCGCCGCGGTCGCCCAGCCTGCGGCCCCTCACGCCCGCGGCCTCCTCCGCCGCGGCCAGCTGGCCTGCGGACACCCCCTCTGCGGCGGTCAGCACGACATACAGCGCGGACATGGACGCTCCCCTGGCTGCGAAAAGGAAACGCCCGCCCCGGACGGGGCGGGCGGGAACCGGCGCCGGCCCGGATCAGGCGAGGGAGGCCGCGGCCTCGAACGCCCGCTCCCGCTCCAGCTCCTCGGCGATCAGGAAGGCCAGCTCCAGCGCCTGCGCCGCGTTCAGCCGCGGATCGCAGGCCGTGTGATAGCGCGAGGCGAGGTCGGCGTCGGTGATGTCGTGCAGCCCGCCCGTGCACTCCGTCACGTTCTGGCCCGTCATCTCGAAATGCACGCCCCCGGCATGCACGCCCTCGGCCTTGCAGATCTCGAAGAACTCGTGGACCTCGCGCTGCACCCGGTCGAAGGGCCGCGTCTTGAAGCCCGAGGCCGACTTGGTGACGTTGCCGTGCATCGGGTCGCAGGACCACACCACCTTGCGCCCCTCGCCCTCCACCGCCCGGATCAGCCCGGGCAGATGGTCGGCCACCTTGCCCGCCCCGAAGCGGTTGATCAGCGTCAGACGCCCCGGCCGGTTCTCCGGGTTGAGGATGTCGATCAGCTCCAGCAGCCCGTCGGGCGTCAGGCTCGGCCCGCATTTCAGCCCGATCGGGTTGATCACGCCGCGGCAGAACTCGACATGCGCGTGGTCGGGCTGGCGGGTGCGGTCCCCGATCCACAGCATGTGGCCGGATCCCGCGACCCACTGCCCGGTGATCGAATCCTGGCGCGCCAGCGCCTCCTCGTAGGGCAGCAGCAGCGCCTCGTGGGAGGTGTAGAAGTCCACCCGCTTGAGCTTCTCCTCCGTCGCCCGGTCGATCCCGGCCGCGGTCATGAAGTCCAGCGCGCCCGAGATCCGCTCGGCCAGCGCCTGGTAGCGCTCCGAGCCCGGCGTGCCGGTGGCGAAGCCCAGGTTCCAGGCGTGCACCCGGTGGATGTCCGCGAAGCCGCCCTGCGAGAACGCCCGCAGGAGGTTCAGCGTCGCGGCCGACTGCAGATAGGCCTGCCCCATCCGCGCCGGGTCGGGAACCCGCGCCTCGGCCGAGAACTCGAACCCGTTGATGATGTCCCCGCGGTAGGAGGGCAGCTCCACCCCGTCCACCACCTCCGTGTCCGAGGACCGCGGCTTGGCGAACTGCCCGGCCATGCGCCCGACCTTCACCACCGGCATGCGCGCGCCGAAGGTCAGCACGATCGCCATCTGCAGCAGCACCCGGAAGGTGTCGCGGATGTTGTCGGCGCCGAA
>JBNJGE010000095.1:0-5284 GCA_051747505.1 Pseudomonadota bacterium
GGACGCCGGCCTCGAGGAGCTGGCGCAGGGAGAATTCGGGCAGAGCCATGGCTCGCGCTTTCCTTTCCGGTTTGAGCCTCTGCGGGGGTGAGGACGGCACGCCGACCAACCGGAGGACCGGGCGGGATGTCTCCCCGACCGGCCCGAGCCCCGCATGGGGTTTTCGAGTGTGCGCGCGTATACGCCCTGCGCGCGGCGCTGGCAAGGGCGGTTGACGCGCCGGCGGGCGGAGAGGCGGCGCGGGCGGCGGGGCGCCGGACGGAAAACGGCCCCGCCACGGGGGCGGGGCCGGTGCTCCTCGCAGCGCGGGCGCCGGGGTCAGCCGGAGCGCTGGCGACGGCGGGCCACGAAGGCGAGCGCGGCAAGACCCGCCCCCATGAGCGGCAGGGCCGCGGGCAGGGGAATCTCTTGCAGCCCCGATCCGCCGCCGCAGCCTTCGATGCAGCGGCCGCCGAGATAGGTGACATGGCTCAGCCCGCCGACGTCGATCTCATCGAAGTTGTAGCTGCCGATGCCGAAGGAGTAGATGAAGGCGGTGTCGATCTGTTGGTTCGCTGTCGTGTCGTCGTCGAAATCCGGCCCCCCACCCCACTTGAACAGGTACCAGCCGCTCTGGAACAACACGCCGCTCGCGATGTCATCACCGTCGTAGAGCTTGTCGTCGGGCACCGCCAGCGGGTCCGCGTCGAAGGGCGGGTCCGCGAACAGACCGCCGAGGTCGGTCCACCAGTCGAAGGTGGCGAGGCCGGTCGTCGGATTCGGGCTGGTCGGCGTGTAGCCGAGCAGTTCGGCGAGAAACAGCGTCTCGAACTGGTTTCCGGAACTCGTCAGCGCGAAGCCGGTGGCATATGCGGCGCTGGCGGTTCCACTGCCAGTTACGGGATCATAGGGCGAACTCGCATCCTGCTCACCTTCCAGTCCCTGACACGGATTGACCGTCAGCGCCACGGAACAAGTGATCGATGCGAGTTCGGAACCCGCTGCCCCAGGCGCGCCGGGGACGGTAGGATCATAAACCTCGATCGCCTTCGCCGGCCCGGCGAGCGCAATGGCGCCGAGCAGCAGGGCGGCGAGCGCGCCCGTCGACGTCTTCAGGAACATCGTTCATCCCCACGAATTGCCGTGAAAACGCAACACGTCAGAGAAAAACGAAAAGCACGCGCACCGGGTCTCGGGGCCGCCGGCCGCGACCGCGTCTTGCGCGGCCGGGGCGGGCGGGACGACTCCGGAACCTCCAGATTTCGGTTAAGACGCGAATGCGGCGAATTCTGGGCGGCCGCGCCCGGTCGCGGCGGCCCCGCCCGCCGTCACCTCTGGCGGCGGCGGGCGAGAATGCCGAGCACTGCGAGGCCCGCGCCGAGCAGCGGCAGGGCGGCGGGCGTGGGCACCCCGCTGGGCGGCTCCCCTATGTTGAACTGCTCGTAGCTGCCGCCGAACTCGGAGTAATGGCTCAAGCCGTTCGCGTCACTGCCGGATATCGCGAACTGCACGGTCTGCTGCGCCTGCGAGTAGAGGTAGGCGGTGCGCCGGCCGCCATTGTTGCCCCCGACCTTGACGAGGAAGAAGCCCGGCGACAGGTCGAATGTTCCTTGGTCCGGCCCGAACTGGATGTCCGGGGATTGGACCGGCGCCTCTTCCAGCATATCGCCGATGTCAATCTCCAGGCTGTCCTCGGTGTCCAGCTGGTTGTCCAGATCGATCAAGTCGGACAGGAAGTCGAACTGCGTCTTGTCGCCCGAATTCTTCAGGCCGAAGATCGTGGCGGTGCGCGGATCGGTGAAGTCGAATTCGGCGGAGCCCCGATCGGCGTCGTGCCCGCTCTGCGTGCCGACGATTCCCAGGCAGCCCAGCGGACAGATCACCGACATGTCGGTCAACGACCCGTCCTGTCGGGCGAGAGTCACTTCGGTCGTCGAGATCGCCTCGGCCGGCGCGGCGGCGAAAACGCCGATCGCCAGCGCGGCCGCCCCCAGCGGCTTGAACTTGTTCATCGCGAATTCCCCGTTTCGCAGACGCTCAGACGCCACTCGAACAAAGGAAACGCGACGCGGGGCGCAGACAGCACCCACAGGCCGGCGAAACTCCCGCCGGCCCGAACCGAACTCGCACAGGAGTTGGGTCGACGGCGCGGATATTAACCCAGGATGAGCGGGAGTCAAATCACGGAACGTCGCAGGCTTGAATCCGGGGCCCGGCCTCCCCATCCCTGCCCGCATGTCCGCGCCCGCCCCCATCCTGATCGCCGGCCCGACCGCCTCGGGCAAATCCGGCCTCGCGCTCGCGCTGGCCGAGCGGCTGGGGGGCGTGGTGATCAACGCCGACGCGCTGCAGGTCTATGACGGCTGGCGGGTGCTGACGGCCCGGCCCTCGCAGGAGGAGACGGCGCGGGCGCCGCACCGCCTCTACGGGCATGTGCCGATGGGCGAGGGGCACTCGGCCGGGCGATGGCTGCGCGAGGCGCGGGCGGAGATCGCGGCGGCGCGGGGCGCGGGGCGGGTTCCGATCCTCGTGGGCGGGACGGGGCTCTATTTCACCGCGCTGACGGAGGGGCTGGCGGAAATCCCGGAGACGCCGGCGCAGGTGCGCGCGCAGGCCGAGGCGCGGCTGGCGCGCGAGGGGCTGGCGGCGATGGTCGAGGCGCTGCGGCGGCGGGACCCGGAGACTCATGCGCGGATCGATCTTGCCAACCCGCGCCGGGTGCTGCGGGCCTGGGAGGCGCTGGAGACCGCCGGCCGCGGGCTGGCGGAGATGCAGGACGCCACGCCCCCTCCCGTCCTGCCGCTGCGCGAGGCGCGGGCGGTGCGGCTGATGCCGGAGCGGGCGGCGCTCTACGCCGGCATCGCGCGGCGCTTCGACATGATGCTGGAGGAAGGCGCGCTGGAGGAGGCGCGCGCGGCGATGGCGGCGGAGGCCTCGCCCCAGGCGCTCAAGGCGCTGGGGGCGGCGGAGCTGATGGCGCATCTGCGCGGCGGGATGAGCCTCGACGAGGCGCGCGAGCGCGCCGTGCAGGCGACGCGGCGCTACGCCAAGCGGCAGCTGAGCTGGGCGCGCAACCGGCTGTCGGCCTGGCCGGCGGCGGCGACGCCGCGGGAGGCTCTCGATCTGCTTGCGGGCTGAGCCCCGGCCGGGGTGGCCGGGGCGGGCGGGACGAATGGCGAAAATTGCGCCCCGCACGCCGCTGGCGCAATTTTCTCCGCTCAAACCCCGGATCAGGCTTGACCACCCTTTCGCCCCCCGCTATCCGGGGCGCGAGCCAGTCGAACGAGGCCTCGAAATGACCCGCATCATCGTACTTAGCTTCGGGCGCGCCTGACGGAGGAGCCGGACTCCCCCGCCCCGCGCCCGCATGCCGCCCCCGACCGGGGGTTTTTTTGTGCCCGGGCGCGCCGAGATGAGCAGATGGCGGGGCCGGGTCCCCGAAGAGACGCACGACCAGACGGAGCGAAATCCATGTCCCGCGAAATGACCGGCGCCCAGATCGTCGTCCAGGCCCTGAAGGATCAGGGCGTGGACACCGTGTTCGGCTATCCCGGCGGCGCGGTGCTTCCGATCTATGACGAGATCTTCAAGCAGAACGACATCAAGCACGTGCTGGTCCGCCACGAGCAGGGGGCGACCCATGCCGCGGAGGGCTATGCGCGCTCCACGGGCAAGCCCGGCGTCGTCCTGGTCACCTCCGGCCCCGGCGCGACCAACGCGGTGACGGGGCTGACCGACGCGCTGATGGATTCCATCCCGATCATCGTCCTGTCGGGCCAGGTCCCGACCTTCCTGATCGGCAACGACGCCTTCCAGGAGGCCGACACGGTCGGCATCACGCGCCCCTGCACCAAGCACAACTGGCTGGTGAAGGACACGGGCGACCTGGCGAACGTCATGCACCAGGCCTTCTACGTCGCCACCAACGGCCGGCCGGGGCCGGTGCTGGTGGACATCCCCAAGGACGTCCAGTTCGCCACCGCCGACTATCGCGAGGCCGCGGAGGCGCCCGCCCTGCCCTACCGTCCGCAGACCGAGGGCGACGCGGAGATGATCGAGAAGGCCGTCGAGCTGATCGAGCAGGCGGAGCGGCCGATCCTCTACACGGGCGGGGGCGTCATCAACTCCGGCCCGGAGGCGAGCCGCCTGCTGCGCGAGCTGGCGGAGGCGACGGGCTTTCCGCTGACCTCCACGCTGATGGGGCTGGGGGCCTACCCGGCCTCGGGGCCGAACTGGCTGGGCATGCTGGGCATGCACGGCACCTACGAGGCGAACATGGCCATGCATGGCTGCGACGCCATGTTCAACATCGGCGCGCGCTTCGACGACCGGATCACGGGGCGCACGGACGCGTTCTCGCCCGGCTCGAAGAAGGTCCACATCGACATCGACCCGAGTTCCATCAACAAGAACATCCATGTGGAGATCCCCATCGTCGGGGACGTGACCTGCGTGCTGCGCGCGATACTGGAGCGGTGGAAGGCCCGCGGCGGGCGCACGAAGGCCGAGCGGGTGAAGGGCTGGTGGACCCAGATCGAGGCCTGGCGGGCGATCGACTGCCTGAAATTCACGCCGTCGGCGACCACCATCAAGCCCCAGCACGCCCTGCAGCGGCTGGAGGCGCTGACCAAGGGCTACGACCGCTACGTCACCACCGAGGTCGGCCAGCACCAGATGTGGGCCGCGCAGTTCATGGGCTTCGAGGACCCCAACCGCTGGATGACCTCCGGCGGGCTGGGGACGATGGGCTACGGCGTGCCGGCCTCCATCGGGGTGCAGATGGCCCACCCGGAGGCGCTGGTGATCAACGTCGCCGGCGAGGCCAGCTTCATGATGACCATGCAGGAGATGGCCACCGCCGTGCAGTACCGCCTGCCGGTCAAGCAGTTCATCCTCAACAACGAGCGGCTGGGCATGGTGCGCCAGTGGCAGCAGCTCCTGCACGGGGAGCGGTATTCGCATTCGTATTCGGAGGCGCTGCCGGACTTCGTGAAGCTGGCCGAGGCCTTCGGCTGCAAGGGCATCAAGTGCGACGACCCCGCCGACCTGGACGACGCCATCGCGGAGATGCTGGCCCATGACGGGCCGGTGATCTTCGACTGCCTGGTGGAGAAGCACGAGAACTGCTTCCCGATGATCCCTTCGGGCAAGGCGCATAACGAGATGCTGCTGGGCGAGGCCTCCACCGAGGGGGCCATCGAGGGCGGCGGCGCCGTTCTGGTCTGAGGCGGGCCCGCGGGCGGGCGGGCGTGGGGGGGCGCCCCCCCCCCCCCGCGCGCCCCCCCCCGCCGGCGGGCGGTTATCG
>JBNJGE010000095.1:5294-9228 GCA_051747505.1 Pseudomonadota bacterium
GGGGGGGGGCGGCGGCGGGCCCCCGCGCGCGGGGCCCGCCCGACGCGGGCCGGTTAGCTTTTCGGGGGCGCGCCCCCGCGCAAGGAAAGAGAGACGCATGTCCGCCCTCAACATTCCCAGGGGCTCCACGGCCCATTCCGCCTACGCGCTCCGCCCCGCCCTCGCCGAGGGCGAGGAGCGGCGCACGCTCGCCGTCCTCGTCTCCAACGAGGCCGGGGTTCTGGCGCGCGTCATCGGCCTGTTCTCAGGCCGGGGCTACAACATCGAGAGCCTGACGGTCTCGGAGATCGACCGGATCACACATCGCTCGCGCATCACCATCGTGACCAGCGGGGTCCCGGCGGTGATCGAGCAGATCAAGGCGCAGCTGGCGCGCATGGTGCCGGTGATCGACGTGCACGACCTGACGACCGAGGCGCCCTCGGTCGAGCGGGAGATGGCGCTGGTCAAGGTCGCCTGCACCGGCGAGGCGCGGGTGGAGGCGCTGCGGCTCAGCCAGGTGTTCCGGGCCTCGGTGGTCGACACCACGCTCAACAGCTTCGTGTTCGAGCTGACCGGCGCGCCGGAGAAGATCGACGCCTTCGTGGAGCTGATGGCGCCGCTGGGGCTGGTGGACCTCGCGCGCACCGGCGTGGCGGCGATCACCCGCGGGCCGGAGGCGATGTGAGCGTCATCGTCGTCACCGGGGCCGGGTCCGGCATCGGGCGGGCCACGGCGCGGCGGTTCCTGGAGGCCGGCTGGCGGGTGGCTCTGGCCGGACGGCGCGAGGCGGCGCTGGAGGAGACGGCCGAGGGCGCCGGGGAGCGGGCGCTGGTCGTCCCCACCGACGTGGCGAAGCCGGAGGAGGTGGAGCGGCTGTTCGCCCGCACTGTCGCCGCCTTCGGACGGGTGGACGTTCTGTTCAACAACGCCGGGCGCGGCTCGCCCTCGCGCACGATCGACGAGACGCCGCTGGAGGACTGGTTCGGGGTGCTGGACACGAACCTGACCGGCTCGGTCCTGTGCGCGCGGGCGGCCTTCGCGCAGATGCGGGCGCAGGAGCCGCGGGGCGGGCGGATCATCAACAACGGCTCGATCTCCGCCCAGGCGCCGCGGCCGGGGTCCGTGCCCTACACCACCACCAAGCACGCGATCACGGGGCTGACGAAATCCCTCTCGCTGGACGGGCGGCCCTTCGACATCGCGGCCTGCCAGATCGACATCGGCAACGCGGCGAGCGAGATGACCGAGCGGATGGCGAAGGGCGTGCCGCAGGCCGACGGGAGCGTGCGGGCGGAGCCGCTGATGGATGTGGGGCATGTGGCCGACACGGTGCTGCGCATGGCGGAGCTTCCGCTGGAGGCGAACATGCAGTGGGTCACGGTGATGGCGACGAAGATGCCGCTGGTGGGGCGGGGGTGAGGTCAAATGTCTGGAGGAATCTTCAGATAGGGAGCCAAGCGTTCCTCAAGGGCCTCTGACTTAAGATTCTCAAAAAACCACCTTTCTTGTTCATGCTTCTTGCTTAGCCACTCTTTCTTTTCAGCCTCTTCTTGGTCGCTCAGTTTCTCCCCCGCATCCGCTCTTGCCCTCAATGGCCCCCAGCAACTCTCGGCAACTTGATGCTCAGCCGAGTGCCGAACCAATTCCTCAAGGAATTCAGTCAACTCCTCAGGAAATAGGAATAGCGCTTCCGAGCTTTCCGAGCGAACTTTCTGAACAAGTTGAACGTTTGGCTTGCCTTCACGCCAAAAATCAGCAGCGATAGCACGTAGACCTCGATATAATTCGAGCCGTTTCTTGAGAAGTTGCAGCTTCCAATTTTCCCGTGCCAGCTGACGCTCGAAGCGATTTTTCAGCCACTGATTCACGAAAATTCCAACAGTGGCGAAAGCTGCTGTGCCGGCAAGGTAAGTTTCGACACGGATATTTTGGACCCAGTAGGCGGCTAATCCAAGATCCATAAGAGACTCCATCTACCGCGCCCGGCTCATCCGCCACGCCGCCAGCGCCACGAAGCTCGCCACCAGCAGGATGAGGAGGGTCGCCAGGGCGTTGATCTCCGGGGTCAGGCCGAGGCGGACCTTGGAGAAGACGACCATGGGCAGGGTGCTCGCCCCCGGGCCGGAGACGAAGCTGGCGATGACCAGGTCGTCGAGCGACAGGGTGAAGCTCAGCAGCCAGCCGCTGACCAGCGCGGGCGTCAGCATGGGCAGGGTGATCTGGAGGAAGACCCATGGCTGGCGGGCGCCGAGGTCCATGGCGGCCTCCTCCAACGAGCGGTCGAGGTCGGAGAGGCGGGCCTGCACGACCACGGCGACGAAGGCCATGCAGAAGGTGGCGTGGGCGATCACGATGGTGTCCACGCCGCGGCCGGCGGGCCAGCCGAGAAGGCCCTCCATCGAGATGAAGAGGAGCAGGAGGGAGAGGCCGGTGACGACCTCGGGCATCACGATGGGGGCGGTGGCCATGCCGGCGAGCAGGAGCCGTGTGCGGAAGCGGCCGAAGCGGGTCAGGGCGTAGCCGATCAGGGTTCCGAAGACGGTGCCGATGGTCGCGGAGAGGACGGCGACCTTGAGGCTGATCCAGGCGGCGCCGAGGATCTGCTCGTCGCGCAGGAGCTCGCCATACCATTTCACGGACCAGCCGCCCCAGACGGAGGCCAGCGCGCTCTCGTTGAAGCTGTAGAGAACCATGACGGCCAGCGGCACGTAGAGCGTCGCGAAGCCGAAGCCGGCGGCGGCGATCAGGCCCCAGCCGCGCCTCATTGCCGGGCCCCCAGGGCGTTGCGCACGAACATGATCGGGATGACCAGGAAGGCGAGCATGGCGATGGCCACGGCGGAGGCCACCGGCCAGTCGCGGTTGTTGAAGAACTCGGTCCAGAGCACGCGCCCGATCATCAGCTGGTCGGGGCCGCCGAGCAGGGCGGGGATGACGAACTCGCCGACCGCGGGGATGAAGACCAGCAGGCTGCCGGCGATGATGCCGGGGGCGGAGAGCGGCAGGGTGACGGTGAGGAACGCCTTCCAGGGGCGGGCGCCGAGGTCGTGGGCGGCCTCGAGCAGGTCGGGGTCCATCCTCTCCAGCGTGGCGTAAAGGGGCAGGATCATCAGCGGCAGGTAGCCGGTGACGATGCCGGCGTAGATGGCGAAGTCGGTCTGCAGCATGGTGATCGGCGGGATGCCGACGAAGCCGAGCGCGGCGTTGATGAAGCCGGTGGGGCTCATCAGGCCGATCAGCGCGTACATGCGCAGCAGGAAGCTGGTCCAGAAGGGTAGGATGACCAGCATCAGCAGCAGGTTGCGGTAGCGGGAGCCGGCGATGAGCAGGGCCATCGGGTAGGCGATGACGAGGCAGCAGAGCGTGGCCATGGCCGCCAGCCAGATCGAGTTGAGATAGGCCGCGACGTAGAGGTCGTCCTGCAGCAGCCAGAGGTAGTTGCCGAAGTTCAGGGTGATCCGGAGGGCGCCCTCGGCCCATTCGACGAGGTCGGTGTAGGGGGGGCGGGCGATGGCGGGCTCGGCCAAGCTGACGCGCAGGACGACGAGGAAGGGCAGCAGGAAGAAGAGGGCCAGCCAGAGCGTCGGGATGGCGACGACGAGGGCGCGGCCGCGGCGCAGGAGCCAAGTCATGGGGCGGGCTCCGCGGGGCGGGCGGGCGGCAGGGCGGCGGAGCGCGGGCCGGCCTGCCCCGCCCCCGGCGCAGTGGCGCAGGAGGGAGATGGGGCGGCGCCGTCGGTAGCGGACGCAAATGACGCCGTCGTGCTGTGGCGCGCGAAATGCGCGCCGATGGCGGCGATGCGCTGGATTTCACCGTATTTGCGGAAATACTTTGGAAGTACTTTGCGCGCGCGCGCTTGGGCGGGCCCGAGCACGGCGGGGTCCCGGCGGGCGGGCGCCAAGGGGGACGGCGCGGCGCGACGGCGCACGAAATGCGTGTCTCTGGCGCCGTGA
>JBNJGE010000095.1:9328-12146 GCA_051747505.1 Pseudomonadota bacterium
GCGCCGTGAGGGCGGGGGCCGGCGGCCTGTCTGAGCCCCAGATCACGGTGATCGTGTGCCGGCGGCGGCCGTCGTCCGCTGCAAACGAGGACGGCAGTGTGGGCGCGCCAGAAATTGGCGCGCGGGCGCCGGGGGCTCTCAATTTCACCTTTGATTGGTAAATATACTTGGGGAATTACTTTGTCCGCGCCCAAAATTCGGGGCAGGGCGAAGTAGTTCTTATGGGTCTTGAGCCTGCTTTGCGCGCACGATCTTTCGGGCCACGCGGCAGGGGGCGGGAGAGCGCGGCGAGGCGCGCCTCTCCTGCCCTGCCGGGCGGCGGCGGCCGGAGGCGTGAGGGGCGCGCGGCGGGTCATGAGGTCAGGGCCACGGCGGCCTCGGGAGGCCAGGAGATCCAGACGCGGTCCTCCCAGGTGGGGGCGTCGTCGTCTCGGCGGTCGCGGTTGGCGAGCGTCACGCGCACGCGGCGCCCGGTGTCGAGGCGGATGCGGTAGTGGCTGAGGCCGCCCATGTAGGCGATGTCCTCCACCGCGCCCTCGGCGGCCCCGCCAGGCTCGCCGGCGGGGCGCTCGCGGGTCAGGCGGAGCTTTTCGGGGCGCACGGCGACCCAGACGGTCTGGCCGAGCTGGCAGCTCATGCCGTGATGGACGAAGATCTCGCCGCCCAGGGCGGGGGAGCGGATGCGGACATGGTCGGACTCGTCCTCCGTCACCTCGCCCTCGAAGATGTTCACGGAGCCGACGAAATCGGCGATGAAGCGGTTGCGGGGGAACTCGTAGAGGTCGCGGGGACGGTCCACCTGGATGAGGCGCCCCTCGTCCATGACGCCGATGCGGTCGCCCAGCGTCATGGCCTCCTCCTGGTCGTGGGTGACCACGATGAAGGTGGCGCCGACCCGCTCCTGGATGTCCATGAGCTCGAACTGGGTTTCTTCGCGCAGCTTCTTGTCCAGCGCCGAGAGGGGCTCGTCCAGCAGCAGGGCCTTGGGGTCCTTGGCGAGCGCGCGGGCGAGCGCGACGCGCTGGCGCTGGCCGCCCGAAAGCTGGTGGGGCTTGCGCTTCGCGAAGGGCTTGAGCTTGACGAGGTCGAGCATGCGGGCGACGCGGGCCTCGATCTCGGCGCGGCCCATGCGCTCCTGCCGCAGGCCGTAGGCGATGTTCTTCTCCACGCTCATGTGGGGGAACAGGGCGTAGGACTGGAACATCATGTTCACGGGCCGGTCCCAGGGGGGGACGTCGGTCATGTCCTGGCCGTCGATCTCGATGCGGCCCGAGTCCGGGGCCTCGAAGCCGGCCAGCATGCGCAGGAGCGTGGACTTGCCGGAGCCGGAGCCGCCGAGCAGGCAGAAGATCTCCCCCTCCGACACGTCGAGGGAGAGGTCGTCGACGGCGCGGGCGCCGTCGAAGGTCTTGGTCAGGTGCTCGATCCGGATGAAGGCGCGCCCGGAGGGGGCGCGCCGGTCCGGCGCCTGGGCCATGCGCGGGAGCCTTCCGCTCAGCGGCCGGTCTTCACGGCGGTCCAGGCGCGGTTGAGCAGCCGGTCGCTCCGCGCGTCGTAGACGGGGGCGACCCAGAGCTTCTCCTTCACCTCCTCGGGCGGGAAGATGCCGGGGTCGGAGGTGACCTCCTCGTCCACCATCGGCAGGGAGGCGGAGTTGGCGTTGGCGTACCAGACGTAGTTGGTGATCTCCGCCGTCACCTCGGCGTCCATGATGAAGTTGATGAACTTGTGGGCGTTGTCGGGGTGCGGTGCGTCGGCGGGGATGGCGAGCATGTCGAACCAGCTCAGCGCGCCCTCCTTCGGGATGACGTACTCGATGGTCACGCCGTTGTCGGCCTCCGCGGCGCGGTCGCGGGCCTGGAAGACGTCGCCGGACCAGCCGACGGAGAGGCAGACATCGCCGTTGGCAAGGTCGTTGATGTACTGGGAGGAGTGGAAGTAGCGGACATGGGGCGCGACGGTCTTGAGGAGGTCCTCGGTGGCCTGGATGTCGTCGGGGTCCGTGGAGGTCGGGTCGAGGCCCAGATAGTTCATCGCGGCCGGGATCATCTCGGTCGGGGCGTCGAGCATGGTGACGCCGCAATCCTCGAGCTTCGAGACCACCTCGGGGTCGAAGACCATGTCCCAGGAGTCGGTGGGGGCGTCCTCGCCCAGGCGTTCGGCGATCATGTCGGCGTTGTAGCCGAGGCCGGTGGTGCCCCACATGTAGACGACGGCATGGGCGTTGTCTGGGTCGAAGGCGGCGACCTTCTCCATGATCAGGTCGTCCATGTTCTCGAGGTTGGGCAGCTTGGACTTGTCGAGCTCCTGGTAGACGCCGGCCTGGATCTGGCGGGCCATGAAGTCGGCGGTGGGGACCACGACGTCATAGCCGGACGAGCCGGCCATCAGCTTGGCCTCCAGCACCTCGTTGGAGTCGTAGACGTCGTAGGTGACGTCGATGCCGGTCTGCTCCTCGAACTTCGCGATGGTGTCGGCGGCGATGTAGTCCGACCAGTTGTAGACGTTGAGGACGGGCTCCTCCTGCGCCAGCGCGGGCGTCGCGGCGAGGACGGCGAGGGCGGAGAGGCGGGCTTTCATGGGCGGCGCTCCCTGTCGGCGGAACCAAGTCTGAGGGCGAGACTAGGGCGGCGCGCGGGCGCGGGGAAGAGGCGAGTTGGCCGGCGCGCTCAGCCCCCGGCGCGGGCGCGGGGCGGGGCGCCGAGCTCGGGGCCGAGGCGGTCGCGCAGGAGCTGGACCAGCTCGGGCTGCATGAAGGTGTAGAGGCCGGGGATGTCGAGATCGGCCACCGCGCGGCCCCGCAGGGCCCGGGCGTGGC
>JBNJGE010000096.1:0-12128 GCA_051747505.1 Pseudomonadota bacterium
CCGCCGCCGCTTTCGCCGCGGGAGCGGGACGCGCTGTCGCTGATGGCTTCAGGGCGCTCCCGCGCCCAGATCGCGAACCGGCTCAGCATCTCGGAGAGCACGCTGCGCGTCTATCTCGACAGCGCACGGCACAAGCTGGGGGGTCTGAACGCCTTTCACGCGGTGGCCATCGCGGTGAAGACGGGCTCCATCCGGGTTTGAGCGAAAAAATCGACCGGTCTTAACGATATAGAAACACGTCGGCAGGCGTGCATTAACTATCTATTGTAAAATTTGAGATAATACTGCGCGCATCCCCAAAAGGAGCGCGCCATGATCCGTTTCATCTACGGACGGGATCTCCCGTCCTATCCGCGTCTGGCCGAAACCATGTTCCGGGACCGCGCCGGCCAGTTCCGCAGCCGGCTGGCTTGGGACGTGCGGGTGGACGACCGGGGCTGGGAGAGGGACCAGTATGATCGGCCGGATTCGCTCTACTGCATCTATGAGCTGCCGGATGGAACCCATGGCGGGTCGGGCCGCCTGATGCCCACCACCGGCGCGACGATGGTCAACGACTATTTCGCCTTTCTCGCCGGCGGTCCGCTGATCTCGCCGCTGATCTGGGAGTCGACCCGCTTCTGCGTCTCGCCGCGCATCACGGGCGGGGCCGCGGCGGGGGCCAGGATCTCCTCGGCGCTGATGCTGGCGGGCTGCGAGGTGGGCCTGCGCTTCGGCCTCTCCCACTACGTGGCGGTGTTCGAGGCGCCGATGCGGCGGATCTACCGCGCCACCGGCTGGGCGCCGGAGATCGTCGCGGAGGACGGGGAGCTCCGTAACAAGCTCTGCCTGGGCCTGTGGGAGATCGACGAGGCGGCGCGTGACGCCATCCTGCCGCGCACCAGCGGCGATGTGGGCCTGTGCGACATTCCGGCGCCCCTTCCCGACGCTGCGCCACGGCGAGTGGAGAGGACGCAGGCGCCGGCCGCGGCGGCCTGACGGGTTCAGGCGAGGGCTTGATGAGGACCACCGGTCGCGCCCGGGAATCGGCCGGCGCTCGGACGTGACGGCTCGATGGGCGGGGCCGCCGGATCCCGGCGTCAGTCGCAGATCTGGCGCAGGGCGATCCACTCGGCGTCGTCCAGCGCAGGTCGGAAGGGCGCGCCGGATATGCGGTCGGCCTTCCGGGCAGCCGCGATGCGCGCGTCCAGATCGGGGTCGCTCATGAAATGCGCCATCAGCTTCGGCGCTTTTCCGGCGCGCGCCTGTTCCAGCACCCGGGCGAGCGCCCCGGCGGGCAGGCCCGCCCGCGTCAGCAGAGCGTGGGCGTAGGCGTCGGCCGCCCGCTCGGCCTCTGGCTGGTAGCGGGGTTCCAGAGCGGCCGCCGTCATGGCCGCGGCCGCCCCTGCGCCGGGCCCGCCGCCAAGGGCGACGGCGAGCGCGCCGGCGGGGCCCGCGGCGCGCAGCGCCTCGCGCAGCGGGTCACGGGCGGCGACGTGACCGAGCTGGTGGGCGAGCAGAGCGGCGATCTCCTCGGGCGTTTCCGCGGCCTCGACAAGCCCTGAGGTCAGGACCAGGCGCCCCCCGGGAGCGGCGAGGGCGTCAAGGCTGGGGTGGCGAACGACGCGCAGGCGCACCGGCAGCGGGGCTTCGGCATAACGGTAGAGACGCTCCGCCAGACGGCTCAGGGCAAGACGACCCTCGGGCTCCGCGCAGGTTTCGGGCGCGCCGCCGGGAGAAAGGCGGCGCAGGGCGTCATCGCTCACCGTCTCGCCCAGCCGGACGGCCTGCGCCTGCGGAACGAAGGCAGCGAGGCGGCCGGAGATGTCAGGCAGGACGAACAGTAGCGCGCCAGCCAACGCCGCCAGCCCGAGCCCGCCCAGGACGAGGAGAAGCCCACGACGACGCCGGGCGGGGCCGGCGCGGTCGAGTTCGGCGCAGACGGCCTCGACGGCCTCGATCATCTGGGGGTCGCGAATGACGAGCCGCTCTTCCCCCTCCATGTCCGGAGCGAGGCGCAGCTCTCCGGGGCGCGAACCGTCGAGGCGACGCAGTCCTGCGAGCGCCCAGTGGGCGAGCGGCGTGTCGTGGAAGTCCAGCAGCGTCAGGGTGCTTTCGCCGAACCGGACCACGACCTCCTGCGGCGGGGCGGCGTCGCTGCCATGATATAGGCCCGTGGACTCCAGCAGCGCATATCTGCGCAGAGCGGTCGTCCTCACCCCAGCCTTCGTCATGCCCTCGTTCGCCTTTCCTCCGGCCGCGGAGGCCCTTCATAGGACGGCGCGCGCCTGCTGACGATGCTGCGGCGGGCCGCAGGGCGCTAGCGGCCGAGGTCCTCCGACCAATCGGCGGGCTGCGGGTCCGCCGCGGCGAGCCGCTGAGCATCCATCACGCGCAGGCTGTCGCAGAGATGCATGTGCACGGTGCGCGCGAAGACCGCCATCCGCAGCCAGATGGCGAAGACGGCGGCCAGGAAACCGGCGGCAGCGAGCGCCACCAGAAGCTGCGCCTGGTCGCGCCAAGGGGCGGGCCGGGCAAGCAGGGTGTCCCTGACAGCCTCCGGAAGCGCCGCGAGGCCGGCGGACCCCGTCTGCTCCATGGCGCCCGAGAGCGGGATCCAGGCGATGAGGGCGATGGCGAGATAGATGAGTAGCCCGGGCCAGATGTTGCGCGCCAGGACCATCGTGAAGGCGTCCACCAGATGCCAGACCGAGAAGTCGCATGCCCCCTGCGCGCCGCCGAGACGCCGCGCGTTCCAGAAAAGCCGGATCTCGGCGGCCCGATAGTTGCAGGCCAGCACACCCAGGATCATCGCGCCCCCGGCGGCGCCCAGCAGGGCGGGGATCGGACCGAAGGCGCGGACCCAGAGCCCGGGGTCGGGAATGCCGGCGGTTTCGCGCAGCCCGGGGGCGGCGAGCAGGGCGGCGCCGCCCGCGAAGGCGAGCCAGAGCGGCGCCCAGTGAAGGAAGAGGGGCCAGGGGGAGCCCTCGAAGCCGAGGCGGGCCTCTCCCCAGCGTACGGCGCGGGTCAGACGCCGCTCCCGCGCCCAGCGCCAGAAGGGGAAGAGCAGACCGGCCGAAAGCGCGACCGGCGCGGCCCAGAGAAGCCAGAGCCCGAGGATGGAGAGCGGCGAGCCGTCCATGCCGAAGCGGACCCCGCGCCAGCGCGTGCGACTGAGCCGGTAACGCCGGGACAGGAAGGCCAGGACGGGCGGAAGAGGCGTCAGGGCTGGCAGGCCGGCGAGAGCAAGGTTCAGGCGCTGTCCGGGGCCGAATACCTCGGGCGCGACAACGACGGCGAAGATGACGGCGACAAACGCCGCGGCGATGAACGCCGCGACGACCACCAGGGCGGCCAGAAAGCGGAGGAGCAGCTCTCGGCCGCGTCCGGTGTAGTCGAGAGGGTCGCCCTCCAGGCGGGTATGGGACCACAGGACCCGGCGCTGCTGGGTCTTCAGCCAGAAGCTGTAGAGGCCAAGGCTCAGGACCGTCAGCGCGCCGTGAAGGACCACGACGGCGGAGAGCAGCCCGTTGTCGTCGCGATGCTCCACGGCGGCGTCGCGATGGGCGCCGGTGGCGGCGACGGCGGCGGCGGCGCGGGCGGCCTCGATCTCGGCCTGCATCCGAAGCGCGAGGTCCGCATCAGGACATGTCGGGTCCTGCGCGCTTTCGGAAGCGGGAGCCCGGAGGGGCGGCGGGCGGAAGCGGCCGGCGAGATCGATCTCGGCGTCATAGAGAAAGGGAGGGCCGTCACGGACCACGTCGCCGAACAGATCGGCGATCGGCTCGTATTCCTGCGATCGACGCTTGCCTGTCATTCAGACGTCGCGGCCCCTGCTCCCGTCTCCTCCCGGACGCGGAGAATAGCAGAGGGCGGGCCCGAGGCGAATCATTCCTAACGCCGCGTGAACGCGAACCGCCCGCGGCGCCAGGGCCGCGGGCGGAGCGATGCGCGTCCGGGGGTCGGGCTTACGCGGCTTCGGGGTGAGTGTAGCCCATCGCCTGGAGCTTCTTGCGCAGCTCCAGCTTGGAGATCTTGCCCGTCGCGGTGTGAGGCAGCTCGTCCATGTAGACCACGTCGTCCGGGATCTGCCATTTGGCAAAGTGCTTGGCGACGATGTCGAGGATCTCCTGCTTGTCAGGTTTGGCGCCGTCCACGCCCACGACGCAGAGGATCGGACGCTCCGACCACTTGGGGTGCGGGACGCCGATGGCCGCGGCCTCGGCCACCTGCGGATGGCCCACGGCGGCGTTCTCGAGCTCGATGGAGCTGATCCACTCGCCCCCGGACTTGATCACGTCCTTGGAGCGGTCGGTGATCCGGACATAGGCGTTGGGGTCCATTGTCGCGACATCGCCGGTGTCGAACCACTGGCCGTCCTCGACCGCGTCCTCCTCCTTGCGGTGATAGCGCTTGATGACGCCGTAGCCGCGAATCCAGAGCTTGCCCTGCTGCTCGCCGTCCCAGAACAGCTCGGCGCCGTCGTCGTCAGTGATGCGCAGGTCCACGCCGTAGGGCGGGTGACCGACGGAGGTCTGCACGTCGAGCTGCGCCTCCGGGTCAAGCGCGGCGACCTCGGGCTTGAAGGTGCACACGGCGCCGAGCGGCGAGGTCTCCGTCATGCCCCAGGCGTGGATGACATGCACGCCGTAGTCCTTCTGGAAGGTCTCGATCACCGCGCGCGGGCAGGAGGAGCCTCCGATCACCACCCGGTCGAGCGTCGTCAGCGGCAGATCGTTTGCCTTGAGGTGCTGGAGCAGCGCCAGCCAGACGGTCGGGACCGCGGCGGTCATGGTCACGCCCTGCTCCAGCATCTCGTAGAGCGCGGGGGCGGACATGTCGCGACCGGGCATGACGAGCGCGGCGCCGGACAGCGGCGCGGAGTAGCCCAGCCCCCAGCCGTTGGCGTGAAAGAGCGGAACAACCGGCATCACCACGTCGCGCGAGGACATGCTCACGCAGTCGGGCTGGCTGGCGTAGAGCGCGTGCAGCACGTTGGAGCGGTGGGAGTAGAGCACGCCCTTGGGGTTGCCGGTCGTGCCGGAGGTGTAACAGAGGCCGCAGGGGTCGGTCTCGTCGCCGCTCGCCCATTCGTAGTCGCCGTCCTCCTGCTCCACCCACTCCTCGTAGCAGATGGCGCCCGGCAGGGCGGTTTCAGGCATGTTCGCGCGGTCGGTGAGGACGATCCACTTCTCGACCGTGCGCAGATGCGGAACCAGCGGCTCGAGCACGCCGACGAGGTCGGCGTCCACCATGATCACCTTGTCCTCGGCGTGGTTGATGATGTAGTCGAGCTGCTCGGAAAACAACCTCGGGTTGAGGGTGTGGAGGATGGCGCCGCAGCCGCTGACGCCGTACCAGACCTCCATGTGCCGGGGCGTGTTCCAGGCCATCACGCCGATGGCGTCGCCGCGCCCGTAGCCCATCCGCGCCAGGCCCTGGGCGCATTTCTTCGCCCGGGCGTGGATCTGCGACCAGGTGGACTCGACGATCGGCCCTTCGGCGGAGCGGCCGCGGACCGGGCGGTTGGCATGGTACTTGGCGGCGTGGTCGATGATGGTGGACACGCGCAGCGGCCAGTCCTGCATCGCTCCGAACATTGAGCGTTCTCCTCCCGTAACGGATCTGTGGCGAGATTGCCGGGGACGTTATCATGCGCACCGGCCGGGGCAAGCGCCCTGCGCTGGCCCTCCGCGAGGCGCGCGCTACCCTCTCGCTTTGGAGGGGGATGCCATCGCAGGGAGGCAGAAATGACCCGAACCGCAGCCATGGCCGCCGCGCTGACGCTCGCCGCCGCGCCGGTCGTCGCCGAAACCGTCGCCTACGAGGTCGATGGGGAGCGTTTCTCCGGCTACTTCGCCGCCGCGGAGGCGCCGAAGGGCCTCGTGCTGATCATCCCCGACTGGGACGGCATGAACGACTACGAGATGACCCGGGCCGACATGCTGGCGGAGATGGGCTACGACGCCTTCGCGCTGGACATGTTCGGGGAGGGCACGCCGGTCGAGACGGTCGAGCACCGCCGCGCGGCGACCGGCGCGCTATACCAGGACCGGGAGCGGATGCGCCGCCTGATCTCCGCCGGGCTGGAGCAGGCGCGGGCGCAGTCGGACGCCGAGGGGCTGGTGGCGATGGGCTACTGCTTCGGCGGGGCCGTGACGCTGGAGATGGCGCGCAACGGGCTGGCCGAAGACGCCGCGGGATACGCGACCTTCCATGGAGGGCTTTCCACGCCGGAGGGGCAGAGCTGGCCGGGCGACGTGCCGCCCCTCCTGATCCTGCATGGCGGGGCCGACACCTCCATCACCATGGAGGATGTGGCGACGCTTTCGCAGGAGCTGGAGGCCGCGGGCGCCACCTACACGATCGAGGTCTACTCGGGCGCGCCGCACGCCTTCACGGTCCTCGGCGCGGACCGCTATCAGGAGCGGGCCGACAAGGCGAGCTGGAAGGCGTTCTCGGAGTTCCTGGAGGAGCGCCTGGGGCGCTGACCCCGGGGCTCATTCGCGGACGCGCGGATGAGCCTTTTCATAGACCTCCAGAAGACGCGCCTCGTCGAGGCCGGTGTAGATCTGCGTCGTGCTGAGCGAAGCGTGGCCCAGGAGCTCCTGGATCGCGCGCAGATCGCCGCCCGCCGCCAGCAGGTGAGTGGCGAAGGCGTGGCGCAGGGCGTGGGGCGTAGCCGTGCCCGGCAGGCCGAGGCGCTGGCGCGCGCCGGCCATACGTTTCTGGAGAATGCGGGGGGAGAGCGGGCCGCCGCGAGCGCCGCGGAACAGGGGGCCGTCCGGGCCCTCGGCCGGCCAGGGGCTCACGGACAGATAGGAGTCCACGGCCCTGCGCGCCGCGGGAAGGACGGGAACGATCCGCTCCTTGCCGCCCTTGCCGAGGATGCGCAGCGTCTCGGGCAGGGGCGCGTCGCGCTCGCGCAGGCCCAGCGCCTCCGAAATGCGCAGGCCGCAGCCGTAGAGCAGGGTGAGCGCCGCAGCGTCGCGCGCCGCGATCCAGTCGGGGGCCCCGGCGGCCTCGGCGTCGGCGATCAGGGCGCGGGCGTCCTCCGCACCGACGGGCCGGGGCAGGCGCGGGGGCGCCTTGGGGCCGCGGGCGGCGAGCACCGCGGGGCTCTCGATCCCCTCCGCCTCGCCCAGCCACTTGAAGAAGCCGCGCACGGCGGAGAGTGAGCGGCGCAGGGAGCGCGCGGAGAGGCCGCGCCCCCGCTCCCGCGCCATCCAGGCGCGAATGTCGCTGTGGGAAACCCCGGATAGCGCCCGCGGCGGCAGATCGCCGCCACGATGACCGGCGAGAAAGCCGAGAAAGCCGGCGACGTCGCGCCGATAGGCCTCCACCGTGGCCGGGGCGGCGCCGCGCGCGGCGCTCTGATGGGCGAGCCAGCGGCGCAGCAGCGCCAGCGCCGCTGGCGGCGCCTGCGGGCTCAGATCGTCAGCCACCGCCGGGTCACCAGCGCCACGACCGAACCGAAGAACTCCAGCAGGTCGCCCGCCTGATCGGGCGCGAATCGCTCCGGGTCGCGGGCGCCGAAGGCCAGCATCCCGGGCGAGGCGCCTTCGGCGAAGCCAAGGCGCACCAGCGCCTCGGAGCCCAGCGCCACGCCGTCCGCGCCGTAAATCAGCGCGGCCTCGGGGCTGGTTCGACGCAGGGCGACGGGCCGGGCGGGGCCGTCCTCCTCCGCGCCCTCGCCGAGGTCGAGCGCCATGTAGCGGGCGACGGCGCCGGGCGAGAGGACCACCAGCGGCGGCTCGGGCGGCTCGGGCCAGCTTGCGGCGTCGGCCTCCACGCACAGGCGCACGCTGTCCACGCTCAGGATCGTGGGAACGCGGCGGGCGAGGACCTCCAGCACGCCATCGAGCTCGTCAGGCTCCAGCACCGAGAGCACGGCGCGATGGATTGAGTCCGTGACCGCCAGGTTGTCATAGGCCGCGGCGACGACGGAGCGGTGCGTCTCCTCCAGCCGACCGAGGCGGGATTCCAGCCGCTCCACGAGCGCCCCGCGAAAGTCCACGACCTTGCGCCCGTCCCCCGATTCCTCGTGTGCGCGCAGCAGGGCGCGAACGATCTCGGGGTCCGACAGCACGGCCTCGGGATCGGCGAGAACCGCCTCGCGCAGAGGCGCGAGCGGATCCCCGGACCCGGTGGGGGCCTCGGGCGCAGGCTCGCGGCGCGGTTCCTCCGGGCTCATGGTCAGATGCTCTGCCCCGTCTTGGCCCAGTCGGCCAGGAAGGCGTCGAGGCCCTTGTCCGTCAGCGGATGGGCGGCGAGGGTTTTCATGACCGCAGGCGGCACGGTTGCGACGTCGGCCCCGATCAGCGCGACGTCGCGCACATGGTTCACGTTGCGGATGGAGGCGGCGAGGATCTCGGTCGAGAAGCCGTAATTGTCGTAGATGACCCGGATGTCCCGGATCAGATCAACGCCGTCGAGGCCGATATCGTCCAGCCGGCCGATAAAGGGGGAGATGAAGCTTGCCCCCGCCTTGGCGGCCAGCAGCGCCTGGCTGGCGTTGAAGCAGAGCGTGACGTTGACCATCCGCCCCTCATCGGAGAGGACCTTGCAGGCGCGCAGCCCGTCCCAGGTGAGAGGCACCTTGATGGCGATGTTCTCGGCGATCTTCGCCAGTTTCCGGCCCTGCTCGACCATCTCGGCGTGCTCGAGGGCTGTGACCTCGGCGCTGACCGGGCCCTCGACCATCTCGCAGATTTCCTTCGTGACCTCGAGGATGTCGCGCCCGGACTTGGCGATGAGCGAGGGGTTGGTGGTCACGCCATCCACCAGGCCGGAGGCCGCGAGCTCGCGGATGGCGGCCGTGTCGGCCGTGTCGACGAAGAATTTCATCGGTTCGCTTTCGGTCCCTGCATGGGGTTGCGCATGGGGTCGGGCGGGCCGCGGGGGGCGGCGGGCCCGGGCTGACAGGCACCTTATCCCAAGCCCGGGGGCGCGGCCACCGGCCCCGTGGCGCTGTCGCGCCGCAGCCGCGGGGGGCGTTGCATGACGGACTCAGCCCGCCTGCCGGGGCTGGAGCCCGAGGGCGAGGGCGAGGCCGACGCGTGGCACCGCTGGGCGCCGGGAACGCCGGTGGCGGTGCTGGCCCCGGTGCCGCTGGACCGGCTGCTGGACTACCGCGCGCCGGAGGGGGGCGCAGGGCCGGGCGACTGGCTGGAGATATCGGTCGGCCCGCGGCGGATGGTCGGCGTGGTCTGGGGCGAGGCGGGCGGCGACTGGCCGGCGGAAAAGCTGCGCCCCGCCCTGCGCCGGCTGGACATCCCGCCGATGCCCGCGCCGATGCGCGCCTTCCTGGAGAAGGCGGCGGACTACACCCTGACGGATTTCGGCATGATGCTGCGACTCGCCTCCCGCGCGCCGGGGCTGCGGGAGCCGCCGGGCACGCGGAAGGTCTATCGCCTCGGCGAGGACCGGCCGGAGCGGATGACGGCGGCGCGGGAGCGGGTGCTGGAGGTGCTGGCCGGGCACGGCGGGGCGCGCTTCGCGCCCTCGGAGCTTGCGCGCGAGGCAGGGGTGACGCCCGCCGTGCTCAAGGGGCTGGAGGAGGCCGGGGCGCTGGTGGCCGAGCAGGCGCCGCGCGACTCCCCCTATGCGCCGCTGGACCCGGACCGCCCTGCCAAGGCCCTGTCGCCCGCGCAGGAAGTGGCGGCGGAAGCGGTGCGCGAGGCGGTCGCCGCGCGGGCCTACTCCACCACGCTGCTCAAGGGCGTCACCGGCTCGGGCAAGACGGAGGTGTATCTGGAGGCCGTGGCCGAGTGCCTGCGACAGGACCGCCAGGCGCTCGTGCTGCTGCCGGAGATCGCGCTGACCTCGGCCTTCCTCGCCCGCTTCCGCGAGCGTTTCGGTGCGCCGCCGGCAGAGTGGCACTCCGCGGTCACGGATGGGGAGCGGCGGCGCTGCTGGCGCGCGGCGGCGACGGGCGAGGCGCAGGTCGTGGTCGGGGCGCGCTCCGCCCTGTTCCTGCCCTTCGCCGATCTGGGGCTGGTCGTGGTCGATGAGGAGCACGACTCCGCCTACAAGCAGGAGGAGGGTGCGCTCTACCACGCGCGCGACATGGCGGTGCTGCGGGCCTCGCTCAACGGGGCGGCGGTGGTGCTGGCCTCCGCCACGCCCTCGCTGGAGAGCTGGGCGAACGCGGAGGCGGGGAAGTACGCGCGACTCGACCTGCCGGAGCGGTTCGGGCCCGCGGTGCTGCCCGAGATCCGGGCGATCGACATGCGGATGCACGCGCCGCCCACCGGACAGTGGATCTCCGACTCGCTGGCGGAGGCAGCGCAGGAGCGGCTGGGGCGGGGGGAGCAGGCGCTGTTCTTCCTCAACCGGAGGGGCTACGCGCCGCTGACCCTGTGCCGCGCCTGCGGGGAGCCGGTCGGCTGCCCCCATTGCGACGCCTGGCTGGTGGAGCATCGCTGGCGCAAGCGGCTGATCTGCCACCAGTGCGGCTTCGAGGCCGCGGTGCCGGAGGCCTGCCCGAACTGCAAGGTTGAGGGCAAGCTGGCCCTGATCGGCCCCGGGGTGGAGCGGGTGGCGGAGGAGGCGCAGGCGCGGTTTCCCGAGGCGCGCATCGCCATCCTGAGCTCCGACCTCGCGGAGAGCGCGGCGGCGCTCAAGGCGCGGGTGGAGGCGATCGCGGCCGGCGAGGCGGACCTGATCATCGGCACGCAGCTGGTGGCCAAGGGGCATAATTTCCCGCTGCTCACCCTCGTGGGCGTGGTGGACGCCGATCTCGGCCTGCGCGGGGGCGACCTGCGGGCGGGGGAGCGGACCTTCCAGCTCCTGCGTCAGGTGGCGGGGCGCGCGGGGCGCGCGGACAAGCCGGGCGAGGCCCTGCTGCAGACCTACGCGCCGGAGCACCCGGCGATCCAGGCGATCCTCTCGGGCGACGAGGAGGCCTTCCTGCGCGCGGAGGCCGACGCGCGGATGGAGGCCGGGGCGCCCCCCTACGGGCGCTACGCCGGCGTCATCGTCTCCGGCCCGGACGAGGGCCGCGTCTGGCGCACGGCCGAGGCGCTGGCGCGGGAGGCCGGGCGGCTGGCGCCGGCGCGGGCGGAGCTGCTCGGCCCCGCCCAGGCACCCATCGCGCGGGTTCGCGGCCGCTTCCGCGTTCGGCTGCTGGCGCGGGCGCCGCGGGGGCCGGCGCTGCAGGCCGCGCTGCGGGACTGGCGGGACGCGGTGCGGCCCGAGCCCGGCGTGCAGGTGCGCATCGACATCGATCCCCAGAGCTTCCTGTGACGGCTCAGCCGGCGGTCGCCCGCTCAAGCGCCGGGTAGCGCAGGCCCAGGGTCACGCCGCGGGCGGCGAAGAAGATCATCAGCGCCGCCCAGAGTCCGTGCGTGGCGAAAAGAGGCGTCAGGACCGCCCAGGCCAGCAGGTAGACGGGCAGCGAGATGATCATGCCGTTGCGCATGTCCCGCGTGCGCGTGGCGCCAATGAAGATGCCGTCGAGCATGAAGGCGGGCAGGCCCAGCAGCGGCGCGACGACCACCCAGGGCAGGAAGGCCCGCGCGGCCTCGCGCACCTCCGGCGCGGTGGTCATCAGGTCGATGAGCGGGGCGCCGAGAACCAGGAACCCGGCGCCCAACAGTACGACGCAGACGAGGCCCCACTGCGAGGTCAGGATCGAGGCGCGTCGCAGCGCGCCGGCCCGCCGGGCGCCGAAGGCCTGGCCGACCAGCGCCTCCGCCGCGAAGGCGAAGCCGTCGAGCGCGAAGGCGGTGATGTGGACGAACTGGAACAGGATCTGGTTGGCCGCCAGCGGCACGTCGCCCAGCCGCGCGGACTGGAACAGGAAGAAGGCGAAGCCGATCTGCAGCAGCATGGAGCGGATCAGGATGTCCCCGTTGACCTGCGCCATGCGCCGCAGCCGCGCCCGGTCGAAGACGCGCGCCCAGTCCCGCCACTGCTCCCCCGTGAAGGCCGCCCGGCACATCCAGAGGCCCAGCCCGGCGGCGCTCGCCTCGGCGATCAGGGTGGCCGCGGCCACGCCCTCCACGCCCCAGCCGAAGCCGAGCACGAAGAGCAGGTCCAGCCCGATATTCAGCCCGTTCATCCAGACCTGGAGGATCAGCACGCCGCGCGTGCGCTCCATCGCGATCAGCCAGCCGGTCAGGGCGTAGACCGCGATGGCGAAGGGC
>JBNJGE010000097.1:0-12121 GCA_051747505.1 Pseudomonadota bacterium
TCCAGAAGATCCGGCCCGACGCCCCCGTCGCCCCCGAGCCGTGGGGCGCGGAGCCGCGCGCGGAGGCGGGCGACGCCCCCGCCGAGGCGGGCTGAGGACACGGTCATGGCCCGCTTCTTCATCGAACGACCGATCTTCGCCTGGGTCGTCGCGATCTTCATCATGATCGCCGGCGGTCTCGCGCTGCCGCAGCTTCCGGTCTCCCAGTACCCGAACGTGGCGCCGCCGCAGGTGCAGATCTCCACCGCCTATCCCGGCGCCTCGCCCGAGGACCTCTACCAGTCCGTCACCCGCCCCATCGAGGAGGAGCTGAACGGGGTGGAGGGGCTGATCTATTTCGAGTCGACCTCCGACGCCTCCGGCCGCGTCTCCATCGACGCGACCTTCGCGCCGGGGACCTCGCTCGACCAGGCCTCGGTGGACGTGCAGAACCGCATCCGCCGGGTGGAGCCGCGCCTGCCGCAGGCGGTGACGCAGCAGGGGATCGAGGTCAGCGAATCCTCCGCGGGCTTCCTGATGGTGGTCTCGCTCGTCTCGAGCGACGCCTCGCTCGATCGCGTGGGTCTGGGCGACTATCTCAGCCGCAACGTGGTGGGGGAGCTGCGGCGCATCGAGGGCGTCGGGGGCGCGCAGGTCTTCGCGGCCGAGCGCGCCCTGCGCATCTGGCTGGAGCCGGACCGGATGGTGGGCCTCGACCTCACGGCCGAGGAGGTGATGGCCGCCGTGCGCGCCCAGAACGCGCAGGTGGCCGCGGGCAAGATCGGGGCGGCGCCCGTCGCGGGCGACCAGCGCATCACGGCCACGGTGCTCGTGCGCGGGCAGCTCGCCTCGGTGGAGGCGTTCGAGCGCATCGTGCTGCGCGCGAATCCCGACGGTTCGACCGTGCGGCTGGGCGACGTGGCGCGGATGGAGATCGGGGCGGAGAGCTACAACTTCTCCTCGCGCCTGAACGGCCAGCCCTCGGCCGCCGTCGGCGTCCAGCTCGCCCCCACGGGCAACGCGATCGAGACCTCGGCCGCCGTGCGCGACAAGATGGCGGAGCTGGAGGAATTCTTCCCCGACGGCATCGCCTACGAGATCCCCTACGACACCTCTCCCTTCGTGGAGCTGTCCATCGAGAAGGTGTTCTACACCCTGCTCGAGGCCGTGGGGCTGGTGTTCCTGGTCATGCTGCTGTTCCTGCAGAATTTCCGCTACACCGTGATCCCGACGCTGGTGGTCCCCGTCGCGCTGCTGGGCGCCTGCGCGGTGCTGTTCGCGGCCGGCTTCTCCATCAACGTGCTGACCATGTTCGCCATGGTGCTGGCCATCGGCATTCTCGTGGACGACGCCATCGTGGTGGTGGAGAACGTCGAGCGGATCATGGCCGAGGAGGGGCTGCCCCCGCGCGAGGCCACCCGCAAGGCGATGGGCCAGATCCAGGGCGCCATCGTGGGCATCACGATGGTGCTGTCGGCCGTGTTCGTGCCGATGGCCTTCTTTCCGGGCGCGGTCGGGGTGATCTACCGCCAGTTCTCGATGACCATGGCGGTCTCGATCCTGTTCTCGGGCTTCCTCGCGCTGTCGCTCACCCCGGCGCTGTGCGCGAGTTTCCTCAAGCCCGTGCCGAAGGGCCACAAGCTCGCCCGGCGCGGCCCGCTGGGCTGGTTCAACCGGGGCTTTGCGGGGCTCACGCGCGGCTATGCCGGGCTGGCGGGGCTCACGGCGCGCCGCGCGGGGCTGATGATGGCGCTCTATCTCGTATTCCTCGGGGGGCTGGGCTGGAGCTGGACGCAGCTGCCCTCCGCCTTCCTGCCCAACGAGGACCAGGGCTACCTGCTGGTGGACATGCAGGCGCCGCCGGAGGCGAGCGGGGAGCGCACTCTGGACTCCATCCGCCAGGTGGAGGCGATCCTGCAGGAGGAGGAGGCCGTGGAGCGCGTCATCTCCATCCTCGGCTTCAGCTTCTCGGGCGCGGGGCAGAACGCGGGGCTGGCCTTCGTCACGCTCGAGGACTGGTCGCAGCGCGGGCCGGAGGATTCGGCCGAGGCGATCGCGGGGCGGGTGAACGGGGCGCTGTTCGGGCTCAAGGACCTGCAGGGCTTCGCCCTGTCGCCGCCCTCGATCCGCGGGCTGGGCACCAGCTCGGGCTTCGATTTCCGGCTGCAGGACCGCAACGGCCAGGGTCAGGCGGCGCTGGAGGCGGCGCGCGACGAGCTGCTGGCGCTGGCGGCCGAGAGCCCCGTGGTGACCAGGCTGCGCGTCGCCGGCCTGCCGGACGCGCCGCAGCTGCGCCTGGAGATCGACCGGGAGAAGGCGAACGCGTTCGGGGTGCGCTTCGCGGCGATCAACTCGGTCATCTCGTCCAATCTCGGCTCGTCCTATGTCAACGACTTCCCCAATGCGGGGCGGATGCAGCGGGTGACGCTGATGGCCGACGCCGCCGCGCGCATGACGGTGGAGGATCTGCTCGACCTGCATGTGAAGAACGTGCACGGGGGCATGGTCCCGCTCTCCGCCTTCGCGACGGCGGAATGGGTGCGCGGGCCGCTTCAGGTCGTGGGCTACAACGGCTATCCGGCCATGCGCATCTCGGGCTCCGCCGCGCCGGGCTACGCCTCGGGCGAGGCCATCGCGGAGATGGAGCGGCTGATGGAGGGGCTGCCGCCGGGCTTCGGCTACGAGTGGACGGGCCAGTCCCTGCAGGAGATCCAGTCGGGCAGCCAGGCGCCCTACCTGATCGCGTTGTCGGCGGTGTTCGTGTTCCTTCTGCTCGCCGCCCTTTACGAAAGCTGGGCGATCCCGCTGTCGGTGATGCTGGTGGTGCCGCTGGGCGCCATTGGCGCGGTGCTGGGGGTGATCCAGCAGGGGATGGCGAACGACGTCTATTTCAAGGTCGGGCTGATCGCGATCATGGGGCTGTCGGCCAAGAACGCCATCCTGATCGTGGAGTTCGCCAAGGACCTCTACGCCGAGGGCCGCGACCTGCTGGAGGCGACGCTGGAGGCCGCGCGCATCCGCTTCCGGCCCATCGTGATGACCTCGATGGCCTTCACGCTGGGGGTCACGCCGCTGGCGCTGGCCACGGGGGCGAGCTCGGCCAGCCAGAACGCCATCGGCGTCGCGGTGCTGGGGGGGATGCTGTCGGCGACGCTGCTGGGCCTGACCTTCGTGCCGGCCTTCTTCGCCTTCGTCATGAGCCGGATCGCGCGCGGGCGGCCGGCAAAGGCGCAGACCGACGCCGCGCCTTCGGGCGAGGCGGGGGCCGAGAACCTGTTCGCGCCGGCGCAGCCTCCGGCCGAATGAGCCGGGCCCTGCGCCCCGGCGCAGGTCAGTCGGCCGCGCCGAGGCGCGGGCGCCCGACGGCCTCGCGCCGGTCCAGAAGGCCGGGGTCCGACAGGACGGCCTCGACCATGCGGCCGCCGCGGTCGAGCAGCGCGTCGGCGTGGCGGACGATCAGCAGGTTGGGAACCGCCTGCGGGCGCACGGCGAGCAGGAGCTCCAGCGCCTCGCCCTCTCGCCCGGGGCCGAGGCGGTCGCACAGCACGCCGAGCGCCAGGGCGGTGGAGCGGGAGACGCCGGCGACGCAGTTCACCAGAAGGCGGCCTTCGTGGCGGCGCGCGAAGTCGAGGCCTTCGCGGACATGGCCGATGGCGGGGGCGTCCGCCTCCTCCTCCTCCTCGATGTCCCAGGCGCTGAGGACGAGATGGGGCATGTCCGTGCGCTGCGGCACGGCCAGATCGTCGAAGAAGCCGGGCGGGTTCCGCCAGGAGATCAGCGCGGCGAATGGGCTCTCGAGGCCGCGGAACTCCTGGAGTCGCCCCTCGACGTCGTGCCACGGGGCGATGAAGAGCCCCGCGGCGGAGACGGCGGCGTGCTCGTGGTCCTCCAGGGGCAGGAGACTTCCGTGAAAGCTCATGGGCCCCATCATCGCGGCGGAAGGGCGCGCCCGCAAGCGCGCCCCGCCGCGCCTCAGCCGCGCGCCCCGGGCCGGTTTCCGCGCATCACCCAGTAGATCGCGGGGATCACCAGCAGGGTGAGGGCGGTGGAGCTCGCCAGCCCGAACAGGAGCGAGATGCCCAGCCCCTGGAAGATCGGGTCCTGCAGGATGAAGGCGGCGCCGGCCATGGCGGTGATCGCCGTGAGGAAGATGGGCAGGAAGCGCACCGCCCCGGCCTCCAGCAGCGCGTCGTGCAGGGGCCGGCCCTGCGCCTGCTCGCGCCGGATGAAGTCCACCAGCAGGATGGAGTTGCGCACGATGATGCCCGCGAGGCTGATGAAGCCGATCATGGAGGTCGCGGTGAAGGGCGCGCCGAAGGCCCAGTGGCCCAGCGTGATGCCGATCAGGGTCAGCGGGATCGGCGTCATGATCGCCAGCGGCAGGGTGAAGCTGCGGAACTGGCCGACGATCAGCAGGTAGATGCCCAGCATCGCCGCGCCGAAGGCCGCGCCCATGTCGCGGAAGGTGACATAGGTCACCTCCCATTCGCCGTCCCAGAGCAGGACGGGCGCGTCCTCCTCCACCGGCTGGCCGTAGAGGGAGATCTCGGGCTTGGGAAGATCGCCCCAGTCATGGGCGTCGATCGCGTCTTGCACCTCGAGCATGCCGTAGATGGGCGCCTCGAAGCGGCCGGCGAGCTCCGCGGTGACCATCTCCAGCGAGATCTCGTTCTTGCGGAAGACGGGCCAAGAGCCGCGCTCCTCCGTCACGCGCACGACCTGGCCGAGCTCCACGTTGCCTTCGCCGACGCCGGCGGGGCCGCGGGCGGGGACGGGGATGGAGAGCAGCGCCTCGGTCGCCTGGCGCTGGCTTTCGTCGAGGCGCACGCTGATCGGGATCGGGCGCACCCCGTCCCCGCGCAGCGAGTAACCGACCGTGGCGCCGCGGAAGAGCAGGCCGAGCGTGTCGTGGACGGCCTGCTGCTCCACTCCGTGATAGTCGAGGCTGGCCTGATCGATGCGCAGGCGCAGGCGCCGCGGGGGCACGCCGTAGCTGTCGTCGACGTCCACGATGAAGTCTATCTCGCGGAAGATCTTCTTGACCTCCTCGGCCACCGCGCGCCGGGTCTCGGCGTCCGGGCCGTAGATCTCGGCCAGCAGGGTGGAGAGGACCGGCGGGCCGGGCGGGACCTCCACCACCTTCACGGAGGTTCCCTCGGGCGCGGGGACCTCCGCCAGCCGGTCGCGCAGGTCCAGCGCGATCTCGTGGCTCTGGCGGTCGCGCGCGCCGATCTCGGCGAGGTTGACCTGCAGATCGCCCTGCTCGGGGTTGGAGCGGACGTAGTAGTGGCGGACCAGGCCGTTGAAGTTGAAGGGGGCGGCGGCGCCGGCATAGGCCTGCACGCTCTCGACCTCCGCTAGGGCGGTCGCCGCGCGGGCGAGGTCGAACAGCGCCCGCTCCGTGTCCTCCAGCGTCGAGCCCTCGGGCAGGTCCACGATCACCTGCATCTCCGACTTGTCGTCGAAGGGCAGGAGCTTGACGGTCACGTCCTTCGTGACGAACAGCATGGCCGAGGCGATGGTCGCGGCGAAGACCGCCAGAAGGAAGATCAGCGCGCGCAGGCGCGTCTTGAGCAGGGGGCCGGCGACGGCGCGGTAGATGCGCCGCATGCGCCCGCCGGTCTCGTCATGCCCTCCGCCGCGGGCGGGTCGCGCGCGTTGCAGGCGCAGCATGATCCAGGGCGCGAAGATCACCGCCACGAAGAAGCTGAGGATCATCGCGGCCGAGGCGTTGACGGGGATCGGGCTCATGTAGGGGCCCATCAGCCCGGAGACGAAGAGCATCGGCAGGAGAGCGGTGACGATGGTCAGCGTGGCGATGATGGTGGGGTTGCCGACCTCCGCCACGCCGCGCAGGGCCACCTTCGCCTTGTCGCCCCCGGGGTCCAGCCGCCAGTGGCGGGCGATGTTCTCCACCACCACGATGGCGTCGTCCACCAGGATGCCGATGGAGAAGATCAGCGCGAAGAGCGAGACCCGGTTGATGGTGAAGCCCATCAGGTAGGAGGCCGCGAAGGTCAGCAGGATCGTCGCGGGAATGATGATCAGCGTCACCACGCCCTCGCGCCAGCCGATGAAGAGCACGATCAGCGCGAAGATGGTCAGGCTCGCGCCGATCAGGTGGGAGAACAGCTCGTTCGCCTTGTGCTGCGCCGTCTCGCCGTAGTCGCGCGCCACCTCCACCTTCAGGGCGTCGGGGACGAGCTCGCCCTTCATGGTCTCCAGCCGGGTCAGCGCGTCCTCGGTCACGTCCACGGCGTTCGCGCCCTCGCGCTTGGCGATGGCGATGGAGACGGCGGGGAGCGGCTCGGGGTGTTCGGGCGTCAGGGTCCAGGCGCGCTTGTCGGCGTCGGCGGGGGCGACATGGACCTTCGCCACGTCCTTGACATAGACGGGGCGGCCGTCGCGGGTGGTGACGACGAGCAGGCCGACATCGGGCTGGCCGATCAGGGTCTGGCCGCTGAGCAGATCGAGCGACTCGCCCGTGCGCCGGACGCGGCCCAGAAGCTCGGCGCGGTTGGCGTTGCGCAGCTTCTCGGCCAGCTGCTCCAGCGTCACGCCGTAGAGGGCGAGCTGGGCGGGGTCGGGCTCCACCCGGATCTCGGTGCGGGAGTCGCCGACGATGTAGGTGCGGCCCACCTCCGGGGTCTTGGACAGCTCGGCCAGAAGCTGGTTGGCGACCTCCCCGATATTCGCCCGGTCCCAGCGCGCCAGCGCCTCGGGCGGGAGATCGGGGCGGGGGGAGAGGGTGAGGACCAGGATCGCCACGTCGTTGATGCCGCGGCCGACGATCAGCGGATCGGGGATGCCGACGGGCAGCCTGTCCATGTTGGCGCGGATCTCGGTGTGCACGCGCAGGATCGCGTCGTCCTCGGGCGTGCCGACCTCGAAGCGGGCGGTGGCCATGACCCGGTCGTCCACGGTCTGGCTGTAGACGTGCTTGACCTCCGGCAGGCGGCGCAGGAGCGCTTCCAGCGGCTTGGCGACCAGCTCCACGGCGTCGGGGGCGGGCAGGCCGTTGGCCTCCACGAAGACGTCCACCATGGGCACGGAGATCTGCGGCTCCTCCTCCCGCGGCAGCAGCGCGAGCGCCACGGCGCCGAAGGCGAAGGCGGCCAGCAGCAGGAGAGGCGTGAGGGGGGAGGAGATGAAGGCCCGCGAGATGCCCCCGGCGATGCCGAGCGGCGGCTCGCGCCGGGGGGAGGGGCCGGAGGGCGCGTCGGTCATTCCAGGCCCTCCGGATAGGCGACGAGACGGTCGCCGGGCTTGAGGCCCGCGAGGATCTCGATCCCGCCTTCCACCGGCGCGCCGGGCTGCACGACCACCTCGCCGCCCTCCTCGAGGCGGGCGAAGGTCACGCCGTGGCGGCGGTCGAGGAAGCGCCGGGGGGCGATGATCGCGTCCCGTCGGCCGGTGGCGACGTCGAGGCGGATGCGCTCGCCCACGAAGTAGTCGCCGAGATCCGGCGCCTGGATGTCCACGATCACCTCGCCCGCCGCGAGCTCCGGGTAGATCTTGGAGATGCGCCCCTCGCGCGAGTCGCCGCCGCCCGAGAGCGCCCCGCGCTCGGCGATGCGCACCGGCTCCCCGAGGCCGAGGAAGCGGGCGTGACGCTCGGGCAGGCGGGCGCGGAGGATGAAGTTCTCGGTGGCGATCACCGCCGCGGTCTCGCCCGGCTGCACGGCCATGCCCTGCACAACCGGCACGCTGAGCACGCGGCCGGCCTCCGGCGCCAGCACGTCGCCCTCCGACTGGCGCGTGAGCGTGACCTCAAGCTCGGCCCGGCGGGCGGCGCGCTGCTCCTCGACCACGGTCATCGCGGTTCGCGCCTGGTCGAGGGCGGCGACCGGGACGGCGCCGCGTTCGCGAAGCTCCTGCGCGCGCTCCAGGTCGATGGCGGCCTGGGCGGCCTCGGCGTCCAGCGCGCGCAGGCCCGCGCGCAGGGCGGCGATCTCCTGAGCGATCTTCTCGTCCTCCACCCGGGCGATGCGCTGCCCGGCCTGCACCGCGTCGCCTTCGGAGACGTCCACGGCGACGAGGGTTCCGGCAAGGCGGATGCGGGCAGGCGCCTCCTTGACGCTCTGCACGGCCCCGAAGACGGGGCGCCAGTCGGAGACCTGCGTGAGGGCGACCTCGTGGGTCTGGCCCATGGCCGCGCTCGTCGCCGCGCCGCCCAGCAGCGCGGCCAGCGAAAGGATCTTCAGGAACAGGCGCATGACGGCTCCTTCCGGGTTTCGCTTGACATTGTATTCAGAAATTCTAAATTAGCAACAGCTAATGCTAAAGGAGGCTCTCCCATGCCCGACTCGATCGATCGTATCGTTCTCGCCTTCGCGGGGGCGATGGTGCTCGTCGGCCTGCTGCTGGGGCTCTACGTCTCGCCCTGGTTCTTCCTGCTGACCGCCTTCGTGGGGCTGAACCTGCTGCAGTCGGCCTTCACCGGCTTCTGCCCGCTGGCGATCATCCTGCGGAAGCTGGGCGTCCGCCCGGGGGCCGCGTTCGAGTGAACGCGGCGCCGGACATGTCGCCGGAGGCGATGGCCGGGTCGGCGTCCGAAGCCGCCCGGCTGCTGCGCCTGATGGGGCATGACGGCCGGCTCATGGTTCTGTGTCACCTGCACAGGGAGAGGCTGACCGTGAGCGAGCTCCAGGCCCGGCTGGGCCTGGGCCAGTCGGCGCTTTCCCAGCACCTTGCGCGGCTGCGCAGCGAGGGGCTGGTCAGCGCGGAGCGCCAGGGCACCCGGATGATCTATCGCCTTGCCTCGCCAGAGGCGCGGCGGATCGTCGAGGTGCTGCACGGGCTCTACTGCGAGCGCTGACGCCGCGCGGCCCGGGCGCAAGAAAAGGCGCCCCTCGAAGGGGGCGCCGGGGTCGTGATCTTCCGAAATCCTGAAACTGCCGCAGGCGCCGGGGTTCCGGCGCCTGCGGGCGTTTTCAGGCGGCCTTGCGCTGACGATTGCCGCGCGTGCGGCGGCGCGGCTTGGCCCCGGGGCGGCCGCCGCCGGCGGGCTTGGCAAGGCTTTCCCAGGGGCGGCCGGAGGCCACGGGGATCGGGCTGCCGAGGATCTTCTGGATGTCGCGCAGCTCTCCCATCTCCTCGGGCGAGCAGAACGCGACGGCGGCCCCGTCCGCCCCGGCGCGCGCCGTGCGGCCGATGCGGTGGACATAGGTCTCGGCCACGTTGGGCAGGTCGAAGTTGTAGATGTGCCGCACCTCGGGGATGTCGATGCCCCGCGCCGCAACGTCGGTGGCCACCAGCACGCGCGCGTCGCCCGCGCGGAAGGAGCGGATGGCGCGGTCCCGCTGGCCCTGGCTCTTGTTGCCGTGGATCGCGACGACCGGGAAGCCGGCCTTCTCAAGCGTCTTGGCCAGACGCTCGGAGCCGTGCTTGGTGCGGCCGAAGACGATGGCGCGGTCGGCGCGGTGCCCCCCGAGCAGGTCGATCAGGCGGTCGGTCTTCTCCTCCTTGCGAAGGAAGTGCACGGCCTGGTCGATGCGGTCGGCGGTCGTGCCCGGCGGGGTGGCCTCGATCCGGACGGGGTCCCTGAGGAAGCTGCCGGCCAGTTCGCCCATCTTCTTGGGCATGGTGGCCGAGAAGAGCATGGTGCGCCGTTCGGCGGGCACGCGCGCGGCGATCTTGCGCAGCGCGTGGATGAAGCCGAGATCGAGCATCTGGTCGGCCTCGTCCAGCACAAGGAAGCGTGTCTCTGACAGGGAGACGGCGTTGCGCTCCATCAGGTCGATCAGCCGCCCGGGCGTGGCGACCAGAAGGTCGGTCCCGCGGGCCAGCCGCTGCGCCTGGGCGCGCACCGAGGTCCCGCCGACGGCGAGCCTGACGGTGACCGGCGTGCCCTTGACCAGCGGGTCGAGCGCCTCGGCGATCTGGCGGGCGAGCTCGCGCGTGGGGGCCAGGACGAGGGCGCGGGCCGTCTTCGGCGTCGGCCGGCCCCTGGAGTCGCCCAGCGCCGCGAGGAGCGGCAGGCCGAAGGCCAGGGTCTTGCCGGTGCCGGTCTGCGCCAGCCCCATCACATCGCGCCCCTCGAGCGCGGGGGGGATGGCGCCGGCCTGGATCGGCGTCGGGCGGTCGATGCCGGCCCGGGCCAGCCGCTCCGTCAGCGCGGCAGGCACGCCCATGGTTTCGAAATTCGTCAAGAATGATCCTTTCGGACGCGCTTTCCGCGCGCCGTTCATCTGCGTTCGCCCGCGTGGCGAACAGGTGAGCGAGGGCCGCGTCCGGCGCGTCATGCGCCGCCGGCCTCTGTCCCCTGCGTGATCGTGGGAGGGATGCGACCCGCGCTCTCGTTCCGGTCGCCTTGCGACCCTTCGCTGCTCACGCGGCAGGAAGCGCGGATGCGCCTAGGTATGCCGCCGCGGGGCCGCGGTCAAGCGGCGAGCGGCGTCAGGGCCGGGGGATCACGTAGTCCGGCACGATTCCGGAGGCGCGGATCGCCGCCTCCGCCGACGTCTCGGCCAGCGAGCCGTAGTCGGTGACCAGCGCCGCGTGGAAGCCCACGAGCCGCCCGCCCAGCACGTCGGTGTGCAGGGTGTCGCCCACCATCAGCACGCGCTCGGGCGGGGGGGCGGGGGAGAGGCGCGCAAGGGCGTGCTCGAAAATGCGGCGGAAGGGCTTGCCGAAGAACTCCGGCCGCACCCCGGCGCGGTCGGCGAGCCGGTGGGCGTAGTGCCCGGGCTCGAGCGACAGGCCGTCCTCGCGCGGGGCCACGATGTCCGGGTTGCCGACGAGAACGGGCCGGGGGCGGGCGGAGAGGGAGCGCTCCAGCATCGTCTGTCGCGCCTCCGTCCAGCCGTCGGAGCCGATGAGGAGGAAGCCTTCGGCCCGGTCGTAGTCCGCGGGATCGTCGCCGAGGAAGGTCAGGTCCAGCCCCTCGAACTCCTCCGGCCCGTGGGCGGGGGAGGCCATGGCGCCCCAGCGCCGCGGCGCGAGGCCGGCGAGATGGCGCAGCAGGGTCTCGCGGCTGGAGACGACTTCCTCCGGCGCGAAGTCGAAGCCGAGGCGGGCGTAGCGGCGCATCATCAGCCGCTTGGGATAGCCGGCCGAATTCGTGACCACCATCAGGCGCTTGCCCGCGCGGCGCAGGTCGGCCAGGCGCTCCAGCACCCCCGGGATGGGGCGCTCTCCGACATTGAGCACGCCGTAGGCGTCCAGAAGGATCACGTCGTAGGGCCCGGCGATCTCGGAAAGGTCGCGCGCCGTCCGGAAATGCGCGGGAAAGCGCGCCTGCGGGAGGCGGTCCCGCACGGCGAGGTAGGACTCGAACGCCCAGTCGGGCGTGGCGAGGGGCGTCACAGGATCCTGCGACGCAGCCATGCGGCCATGATCTCCCCCAGGATCACGAGGCCGAGGATGGCCAGCAGCACCGTCGCCGCCTCCTGCCAGTTGAAGGTGTCGATGGCGCCCTGCAGGATGATGCCGATGCCGCCCGCGCCGACGAGGCCCAGCACGGTCGACTCGCGCAGGTTGATGTCCCAGCGCAGGATGGCGACGGCCCAGAAGGTCGGCATGACCTGCGGCACGATCGCGTAGGCGATGACCTTGAAGCGCGAGGCGCCTGTGGCCTCCAGCGCCTCGACCGGGCGGCGGTCGATCTCCTCGATCGCCTCGCCCAGCAGCTTGCCCACGAAGCCGATGGAGCGGAACATGATGGCGATGATCCCCGCCACCGCGCCCGGGCCGAAGATCGCCACGAAGAGCAGCGCCCAGATGATCGTGTTGATGGAGCGCGAGGAGACGAGGATGAACCGGCCCAGCCACAGCGTCGCCCGGTTGGGCGTGGTGTTCTGCGCCGCCAGATAGGCGACGGGGAGCGAGATCATCACGGCGAAGGCGGTGGCGATGGTGGCGATGTTCACCGTGTCCCACAGCATCCGCAGGATGGTCCCGAGATTCGTGGGGTCGGGCGGGACCATGCGGACGAAGAGGTCGCCCATCTGGCTCGGCGCGTCCCAGACCCAGGCCCAGATCACGTCGATGCTGCCCAGCGACCAGCCGATCACCAGCGCGCAGAAGGCGAAGAGGGCGAAGCGGATCAGCCGCTCGCGCGGGGTGAAGCGGGTCCAGTCGTCGCGGCGAAGCTCGTCGAGGGTCATACGCGCTTCCTGATCTGGCCGCTGACGCCCTCGCT
>JBNJGE010000098.1:0-12119 GCA_051747505.1 Pseudomonadota bacterium
CTTGATGCGGGAGATGATCTTCTTCTTCTCCGGCCGCCCGCGGGCGTTGTTGTAGTACCAGGCCAGCTTGATCTGCGTGTCGTTGGCCTCCGAGCCGGAGCTCTGGAAGATCACCCGCGCCATGCCCGGCGCCAGCTCCTTGATCTTCTCCGCCAGCTCGATCGCCGGCTCGTGGCTGCGTCCCGCGAACAGGTGGTAATAGGGCAGCTTGCGCATCTGCTCCGCCGCGGCCTCGGCCAGCTCGGCGTCGCCGAAGCCGAGCCCCGCGCACCACAGCCCGGCCATCCCCTCGATGAATTCGCGCCCCGAGTCGTCATAGACGAAGACGCCGCGCCCCTCCTCGATGACATGCGCGCCGACCTGCCGGTGAGCCGTCGCGTTGGTGTAGGGGTGGAGCAGCGCCTCCACGTCGCGGGTCTGCATGTTTGAAAGCTGAACGTTCATGGCGGGCCTCCCGAGGTGATACTCCGATCCTCGCTACGCGGCCCCGGGGGGCGGCGTCAACTTGGACGCGCCCCGCGCGTCTGGGCCGCGCGCCCGTCCCATGCTAACGCGACGCCATGGCGGACATGGTCGAAAACCCCTCCATTCGCGTCGCGCAGCAGCGCCACAAGCTGCGCGCCTGGATCCGCACGCGCCTCTGGGCGCAGGTGATCGCGGGCATGGTGCTGGGCTTCGGCCTCGGCCTCGCGCTGAGCCCCGACGCCGGCCTGCTCTCGCCCCGCCTGGCCGAGACCGTCGGCGTCTGGCTCGCGCTTCCGGGGCGGCTCTTCCTGGCGCTGATCGCCATCGTGCTGGCGCCGCTGATCTTCGCCTCGATCGTCGGCGGGCTGGCCGGGGCGGGCTCGGGCGCCGCGCTGCGCGCGGTGGGCCTGCGGCTCGCCGCCTTCATCCTCGCCACCACGACCGCGGCCGCGGGGATCGGCCTCGCGCTCGCCGGCTGGCTGCGGCCGGGCGACGCGCTCGCCGGCCTCGCCGCCCCGGCCTCGCCGCCGGAGGGCGAGCTGCCCGACCCGGCCCCCGCGCCGGAAATCGACGAGCTGCCGGACCTGATCGTCGGCATCCTGCCCGCCAACCCCTCCGCCTCAATCGTGCAGGGCGACATGCTGGCGATCGTGGTGCTGGCCCTGCTGACCGGCATCTCCGTCGCCCAGGTCCAGCAGGAGCGCGCGGCCCCCTTCCTCGCCCTGATGGACGCCGTGCTCTCGATCGCCATGAACATCGTCAAATGGGCGATGTTCCTCGCCCCCTTCGCCGTCTTCGGGCTGATGGCCCAGCTCGTCATGCGCGTGGGGGCGGAGACGCTGCTGGGCGTCTCGGGCTACGTCGGCGCCGTGCTGCTGGGCCTGGCCATCCTGCTCGTGTTCTACCTTCTGGTCATGGCCCTGTTCGGCGGCATCGGGCCCGCGCGCTTCCTGCGCGAGGCCGGCGGGCTGCTGCTGCTGGCCTTCTCCACCTCCAGCTCCTCCGCCGTCATGCCGGTCACGGTGCAGACCGCCCGCCGCCTGGGCGTGCCGGAGGCCATCGCCAACCTCGTCGTCCCGCTGGGCGCGACCATGAACATGGCGGGCACCGCCCTCTACCAGGCGATCGCCATCCTGTTCCTCGCCCAGCTCGCGGGGCTGGAGCTCTCGGCATTCCAGACCGCGGCGGTCGCCGTCACCCTGGTCGCCTCCAGCATCGGCGCCCCCGGCACGCCCGGCGTCAGCGTGGCGATCCTCGTCAGCGTGGCGGGCGGGCTGGGCATCCCGGCCGACGGCATGGTCATCATCCTCGGCGTGGACCGGCTGCTCGACATGTGCCGCACGACCGTGAACGTCACCGGCGACCTGACCGCCGCCGTCCTGCTGCGCGAGGTGGGCGAAACCGCGGAGGCGCGCGCCGCGGCTTGATCCCGCCCGCGCCCGCATGTCCTCCGCCGCCCGACCCCGCCCCATGGACCCCGCCGGCGCCCCTCTGTAAGGTCCCCGAACATTCCACCGGCGCCCCTGCGCCGCGGCATTTCCGGAGGCCTCGTTTCATGCCCGGCATCCTCGCGCTGGGGCTCGCCTATGTGTTCAGCCAGTTCTACCGCGCCTGCCTTGCGGTCCTCGCGCCCTATCTGACGGCCGATCTGGGGCTGGACGCCGCGGACCTGGGCCGCGCCTCCGGCGCCTGGTTCCTCACCTTCGCGCTGATGCAGCTTCCCGTCGGCGTCGGGCTCGACCGCATCGGGCCGCGCCTCACGGGCGCCGTGCTCTTCGGCCTCGGCGCCGGCGGCGGCGCCGCCCTCTTCGCCGTCGCGCAGGGGCCGGTGACCGTCACCGCCGCCTTCATCCTGATGGGCGCCGGCTGCGCCCCGGCCCTGATGGCCGTGATGTTCATCTTCGCCCGCCGCTACCCCCCGGCCAAGTTCGCCACCCTCGCCGCCCTGACCGTCGGCATCGGCACGCTGGGCAACATCGCGGGCACCGAGCCGTTCGCCCTGCTGATCGAGGCCATCGGCTGGCGCGCGGCCATGGCCGCCATCGCCGTCGCCTCCGCCGCCGTCGCCGTCTCCGCCCTGATCCTCGTCCGGGACCCCCCGCGGCTGGAGCCCGAGTCCGGCGCCCGCGACCGCGGCTTCCTCGACTTCGCAGAGATCATCCGCCTGCGCGCCCTCTGGCCCATCCTGCCGCTGGCCGCCATCAACTACGCCCCCGCCGCCGGCATCCGCGGCCTCTGGGCCGGCCCCTATCTGGGCGAGGTCTTCGCCCTCACCCCGCCCGAGATCGGCCGCGCGACCCTCTGGATCGCGGTGGCCATGTCCGCGGGCGCCTTCGCCTACGGCCCGCTCGACCGCATCTTCGGCACCCGCAAATGGGTGATCGTCCCCGGCAACCTCGCCGTCACCGCCGGCTGCCTCGCGCTCGCGCTGCTGACGGCCGCCTCCGCCCCCCTCTCCATCGCGCTCATGACGGCCATCGGCGCGCTCGGCGCCACCTACACCGTGGTCATGGCCCACGCCCGCGCCCTCTTCCCCGCGCGCCTCGTGGGCCGCGGCGTGACGTTCCTGAACCTCTTCGTCATGGGCGGCGTCGGCTTCGCCCAGTGGCTGACCGGGGAGGTGGTGCAGCTCGCCGGCGACGCGTCCGGCCCGGCCGAGGCCTACCAGCTTCTCTTCGCGCTCTACGCCGGCCTGATGGCCGCCGCGCTCGCCATCTACCTCTTCAGCCGGGACGCGAAGCCCTGAGGATGGACATCGCGGCCCTCATGCTCGCCGGCGTGCTGAGCCTGTTCTACCGCAGCTTCATGGCGGTGCTGGCGCCCTTCGTGACCGCCGATCTCGGCGTCTCTCCCTCCCAGCTCTCCACCGCCGTCGGCGCCTGGTTCCTGTTCTTCGCCGTCGCCCAGGTCCCCACCGGCCTGCTGCTGGACCGCGTCGGCCCCCGCCGCCTCGTCGGCGCCTCGGTCGTCTTCGGCGCCGGCGGCGGCGCCCTGCTGCTCGCCACGGCGCAGGGCGCGCTGGCCGTCCAGGCCGCCCTCGCCCTGCTCGGCGCCGGCTGCGCGCCCATCATGATGTCGGGCATGTATCTCTTGGCCCGGCGCCACGACCCGGCCCGCTTCGCCACCCTCATCGCCGTGTTCATGGGCGTCGCGGGCCTGGGCAACATCCTCAGCGCCGCGCCCCTCTCCTGGGCGGCGACGCTGTTCGGCTGGCGCGAGGTCATGCTGGCCCTGACGGCGCTGACCGCCGCCCTCGGCGCGCTGGCCTGGGCGGTGATCCGCGACCCGCCCCTGCTGGAGGCCCCAGCGCGCGACGAGCCCCTTCACCGCCGCCTCGGCCTCGACGGTTTGTGGGAGCTCGTGCGCCACCGCCCGCTCTGGCCGATCATCCCCATCGCCTTCACCGCCTACGCGGCCTCGGGCGGGCTGCGCGGCCTCTGGGCCGGCCCCTACCTCGCCGACATCCACGGCCTGAGCCCCACCCAGATCGGCAACGCCACGCTCGCCTTCGCGCTGGCCATGACGATCGGCAACGCCTCCATCGCACCGCTCGACCGCGTGCTGGGCACCCGCAAATGGCTGATGGCCGGCGCCAACGCGATCGGGCTGGCCTGCATCTGCGCGCTGGCCTTCGCGAACCCCGGCCCCTGGACCGCCGCCGCCCTGCTGGTGGGCACGGGCTATTTCTGCGCCACCTACGCCCTGCTCATCGCCCATTTCCGCGGCTTCGTGCCCGAGCGTCTGACCGGCCGCGGCGTCACCCTGGTCAACGTCTTCGGCTTCACCGGGGTGGCGCTCGGCCAGTTCGCCACCGGCGCCCTCGCAGACCCCTGGCTGGCAGCCGGAGAGCCCGCAACCGCCTATGACCGGGTGTTCCTCTGGTACGCCCTGACGCTGGCCGCCGCGCTGGTCGTCTATGTCGCCTTCGCGAAGGACGCCAGGCCCGGCCAGTCGGCGGAGCAAGCCGCCGAGCATCCGGGCCCGCGCGCAAAATAATTCGCCAATTATATTTACCAACCAAAGGTGAAAATCAGAGCCGCCGGCGCCCGTGCGCCAATTTCTGGGGCGCCCCCACGGCCGTCATCGTTTGACAAGCCTATTCGACCTCAAGACGAACATTGCGATCCCCGGGGGCCGCACTTCGCGCGCGCGAAATAATTCTCCAAGTATACTTCCAATCAAAGGTGAAATTCAAATCCCCCGGCGCCTGCGCGCCAATTTCTGGCGCGCCCGCACTGCCGTCATCGTTCGCGCCACGAGACGCCAGCCGCCGGACAAGCCCCCGCTCAAGCCGCCTCCAGGCTCTCGCTCGCCACCAGCTCCACGATGTCGGCCATTATCCGGTTCAGCTCGAAATCCTTCGGCGTGTAGACCCGCGCCACCCCGCTCGCGCGCAGCAGCTCCGCGTCCTTCTGCGGGATGATCCCGCCGACCACCACCGGCACGTCCTCCAGCCCCGCCTCGCGCATCCGGTCCATGACCTCCTTCACCAGCGAGACGTGGCTGCCGGAGAGGATCGAGAGCCCCACCACATGCACCGACTCCTCCAGCGCCGCGTTCACGATCTGCGCCGGCGTCAGGCGGATGCCCTCATAGACCACCTCCATCCCCGCATCCCGCGCCCGCACCGCGATCTGCTCCGCCCCGTTTGAGTGCCCGTCCAGCCCCGGCTTGCCCACCAGGAACTTCAGCCGCCGGCCCATCCGTTCCGACAGCCGGTCGACCTCCGCCCGCACCTCGTCGAGGCCCTGCACGTCCTCGGCCGCCGACTTCGCCACGCCGGTCGGCGCCCGGTATTCCCCGAACACCTCGCGCAGCACGCCGCCCCACTCGCCGGTCGTCACCCCCGCCTTCGCGCAGGCGATCGACGGCGGCATGATGTTGCGCCCCTCCTGCGCCGCCGCGCGCAGATCGGCCAGCGCCGCCTCGACGGCGGCGGCGTCCCGGCTCTCGCGCCACTCGCGCAGGCTCTCCACCTGCGCCTGCTCCACCCCGGGCTCGACCACGAGAATCCCGCCCTCGTTCGCCGTCAGCGGCGAGGGCTCGCTCTCCACATACTTGTTGACCCCGACGACCGTGACCTCGCCCCGCTCGATCGCGTTCAGCCGCGCCGAGTTCGACTCCACCAGCTGCGCCTTCATGTAGTCGATGGCGGACACCGCCCCGCCCATCTCGTCGATGCGCGCCAGCTCGTCCCGCGCCATCTCCTTGAGGCTCTCCACCTTCGCCTCGACCGCAGGGTTCCCGTCGAACAGGTCGCCGTATTCCAGCAGGTCCGTCTCGTAGGCCAGGATCTGCTGCATCCGCAGCGACCACTGCTGATCCCAGGGCCGCGGCAGCCCCAGCGCCTCGTTCCAGGCCGGAAGCTGCACCGCCCGCGCCCGCGCGTTCCTGCTGAGCGTCACCGCCAGCATCTCCAGCAGGATGCGATAGACGTTGTTCTCCGGCTGCTGCTCCGTCAGCCCGAGGCTGTTGACCTGCACCCCGTAGCGGAACCGCCGGAACTTCTCCTCCTCGACGCCATACCTTTCCCGGCAGATCTCGTCCCAAAGCTCCGTGAAGGCCCGCATCTTGCACAGCTCGGTCACGAAGCGGATGCCCGCGTTCACGAAGAAGGAGATCCGCCCGACCACCTTCGGAAAGTCCGCGTCGGGCACGGTCCCCTGCGCCTTCACCTGGTCCAGCACCGCGATCCCGGTCGCCAGCGCAAAGGCCAGCTCCTGCTCCGGCGTCGCCCCCGCCTCCTGCAGGTGATAGGAGCACACGTTCATCGGGTTCCACTTGGGAACCTCTTTATAGGTGTACTCCGCGATATCCCCGATCAGCCGCAGGCTCGGCTCCGGCGGGAACACGTAGGTGCCGCGCGAGAGATACTCCTTGATGATGTCGTTCTGCACCGTCCCGGTCAGCTTCGCGACATCGGCCCCCTGCTCCTCCGCCACCGCGATGTAGAGCGCCAGCAGCCAGGCCGCCGTGGCGTTGATCGTCATCGAGGTGTTCATCTGCTCGAGCGGTATCCCGTCGAACAGCGCCCGCATGTCCCCGATATGGGAGACGGGAACGCCGACCTTCCCGACCTCGCCCCGCGCCAGCTTGTGGTCGGAGTCGTAGCCCGTCTGCGTGGGCAGGTCGAAAGCCACCGACAGCCCCGTCTGCCCCTTCGCCAGGTTCGAACGGTAGAGCGCGTTCGAGGCCGCGGCCGTCGAGTGCCCGGCATAGGTGCGGAAGATCCAGGGGCGGTCCTTCTCGGCGGTCATGGGTCGGCCTCCTGCGGGTGTCCGGCGCGGGCGCGCTGCATTGCAGCGGAAATGTCACGAGACACGATCTTGCGCAAGACCTATCGGGATCGGAAGGAAGTTTCCAGCCCGTCCCGGCGGCCGCCGGCCCCGGCCCGGCCGGGCGTCAATGTTTTCGCACTCCTTGTGCATACGGCCGGTGCACGGGGTGTGCACGGGATGTGCACGGCGCCTGCACGCCTTGCGGTCCCTTCATGCCGCGCCGCACAAAGGGGCTTGCGTCAATGGGGAAGCAATGTCATGCATCCCTCAGCCGCAATTCCGCAATATTGTTGCGCGCTCGTTTCGCAGCGCGCGACCGGGTCACAGAGGAGACCGTCATGTCCCCGCTCGACGCCCCCGAGACCATCGGCGACTACGAGGCGCCGGTTAAGGACCTCTACGAAGTGGGCGAGATCCCGCCCCTCGGCCACGTCCCCCCGAAGATGTACGCCTGGGCCATCCGGCGGGAGCGCCACGGCGAGCCCGATCAGGCCATGCTCCAGGAAGTCGTTGAAACTCCTGAGATAGATTCCAACGAGGTCCTCGTCTTCGTCATGGCCGCGGGGGTCAACTACAACGGCGTCTGGGCCGCGCTCGGCCAGCCCATCAGCCCCTTCGACGGCCACAAGGCGCCCTTCCACATCGCCGGCTCCGACGCCTCCGGCATCGTCTGGAAGGTCGGCGACAAGGTGAAGCGCTGGAAGGTCGGCGACCAGGTCGTGATCCACTGCAACCAGGACGACGGCGACGACGAGGAGTGCAACGGCGGCGACCCGATGTTCTCCCCCTCCCAGCGCATCTGGGGCTACGAGACGCCCGACGGCTCCTTCGCCCAGTTCACCCGCGTCCAGGCCCAGCAACTTATGCCGCGTCCCCAGCACCTTAGCTGGGAAGAGAGCGCCTGCTACACCCTGACGCTGGCCACCGCCTACCGCATGCTGTTCGGCCACCGCCCCCACATCCTCAAGCCCGGCGACAACGTGCTGGTCTGGGGCGCCTCCGGGGGCCTCGGCTCCTACGCCATCCAGCTGATCAACACCGCCGGCGCCAACGCCATCGGCGTGATCTCGGAGGAAGACAAGCGCCAGTTCGTCCTCGACCTCGGCGCTAAGGGCGTTCTCAACCGCAAGGAGTTCAACTGCTGGGGGCAGCTTCCGAAGGTGAACACCCCCGAATACGCCGACTGGTTCAAGGAGGTCCGAAAGTTCGGCAAGGCCATCTGGGACATCACCGGCAAGGGCGTGAACGTCGACATGGTGTTCGAGCATCCGGGCGAGGCGACCTTCCCCGTCTCCACCTTCGTGGTGAAGCGCGGCGGCATGGTCGTCATCTGCGCGGGCACCACCGGCTACAACCTGACGCTGGACGCCCGCTATCTCTGGATGCACCAGAAGCGCGTGCAGGGCTCCCACTTCGCCAACCTCAAGCAGGCCAGCGCGGCGAACAGGCTGATGCTGGAGCGGCGGCTGGACCCCTGCATGTCGGAGGTATTCCCCTGGGCGGAGATCCCGGCCGCGCACATGAAGATGCTCCGCAACGAGCACAAGCCGGGCAACATGGCGGTGCTGGTCTCGGCCCCCACCACGGGCCTGCGCACCTTCGAGGACGTGCTCGAGGCTTCGAACATGTGAATCAGGGCCGCAATCCGGCCTCCCGCGCCCGCCGATTCCCCGGGGATTAGGCGGGCGTATTCGTTCATCTTTCATTCATGTCTAGGAAAATCAGTGACTTGCAGATTCACCCCTCGCATTTTCGGGGGAATTTCGCGCCTGCGCAGAACGGCTACGTTCACTGTCATGGCGAAACCGTGAAGAGGTTGAAACCTACAAAAGACAGCGTGCCCAGATCCGGACGGATCGCCGAACTCGGCAAGGGGCGCCGGGGTCACCCCACCCCGGCAGGGACGGAGACCGGAGTTCCCCAGCCGGTCAGGAGGAGGATGAGGCGCCTACCCAGCGCCTTTCGCTTTCCTTCTTCCCGTCCGCCCCGGCGAGGACCGCCCCTCCCCAGGCGGGACCCTCGCCGGCCGGGCCGGCGAAACCGGGTCGAGACTGCAGCCGGGGCGGGATCATGCGTAGCGTCCCTCGGGATCGAGAGTTGCTCCCGCGTAATGCGTCAGATCCCCCAGACGATCGCGCCCCGGCTGCCCATCCTTTCCGCCCCGCCCGAATCAGTGCGGGGCTTTTCACGGCGAAAGCGGCGACCGGATGACATGGCGTCCGGCGCGCGGGGAGGTTATGCTCGCGCCCGGGGCCGAATGCGCCCTGGATGACCCCCAATAGCAGCCGCGACTGATGACCGACCGCATAAAATCCATCATCGAGGGCCTTCCGGAGTTCCGGAAAGTTGAGGACATCCGGCTTTTCGCCGATCTTGTGAGAGACGTCTATGACGTCGATCACGTGGTGTATGTCGTTGTCTCATTCGGGGGGGGCGCGACGTTCGGGGATTATCAGTTCGCCGAGATCACCTACCGCGCGAACTGGTCGCAGCGCTATCTGGAGGAGAACTACAAGGAAGCGGACCCCACAGTCGTCGGAGCTGTGCAGAGCTTCACGCCGCTGGACTGGAAGCGGCTCGACTGGAGCCCGAAGCGCCGGAGGAAGCTGATCCTCGAAGCAGTGGACGCCGGCGTCGGCAATCAGGGCTACACGGTTCCCGTCAGGGGACCGAACGGGCAGTTCGCCGTCCTTACCATAAACAAGACGTGCACGGACCTGGTCTGGGAGCGGTACATCGCCGAAACGGCCAGCGACTGGTTGCTTGTTGCGAACTTCATGCATCAGAAGGTCCTGGAGATCTTCGATGTGAAGAACGAGCAAGAGTTTGCTGCGTTGTCGCCAAGAGAAAGGGACGCTCTGGCGATGATTTCCTCGGGGATGAGCCGCGGTCAGATCGCGGAAAACTTGAAGATTTCTGAGAATACGCTTCGCGTGTATCTAGACAGCGCCAGGAATAAACTTGGCGGTCTTAATATGCCACACGCGGTTGCTATTGCTGTGCGTACTGGCATAATAAACATCTAACGAATATTTATAAATCACACATCTATTCACTGTGTGTTCAGGTTACTTCTGACAAATCATGGGCACTGTCTTTCCCGAGGAGGGTGAACCCATGATCCGCTACGTGTACGCCCACGAAATCGACAAGTATCCGTTCCTGGCGGACGGCATGTTCAGGGACCGGACCGCGCAGTTCCGCGACCGGATGAAGTGGGATGTGTCCGTCGACGAGAAGGGTTGGGAGCGTGATCAGTACGACGAGCTCGCCCCCCTCTACATCATCTATGAGCGCGAGGACGGCAGCCATGGCGGCTCCGGCCGGCTGATGCCCACCACCAGCCGCACCATGATCGGGGAGCACTTCTCCCACCTCACCGACGGCGTCGTGATCCAGTCCCCCACCATCTGGGAGATCACCCGCCTGTGCATCTCGCCCACGGTGTCCAGCCGCCGCGAGGCGATGAAGATCACCTCCTCCCTGCTGCTCGCGGGCATCGACGCCGGCCTTCGCTTCGGTCTTGAGTTCTATGTCGGCGTCTTCGAAGCGCCCATGATGCGGGTCTACAAGAGCCTGGATTTCGCGCCCGACATGATGGGCCGCTCCTCCGAGGACCGGCGCGCCGTCTGCGCCGGACTGTGGCCCTGCAACCAGGAGGTGCGCGACAACATGGCCCGCAAGGTCGAGGAGCACGCCGAGATCGCCGAGGCCGCCAGCCGCCTCGAGCTCGCCGTCGGCTGACGCTCCGTCCGACCGCCCGGGAGACAGCCCCCGATCCGTGCAGGCAGGCGCCGGCGGATCGGGGTCCGGCCCCACGCTCCCGACGGGCGATCTCGGCTACGCGCCGTCCGGCGCGAGGGTCCGGCCGGCCCCGACAGGCCCGCCGAAGCCATCTTCCATGCGGGGCGCGAGAATCCGCCCTGCCGCGACCGAACCACCGGGCCCCGAGGCCAGGCCGGCGCCAGGCGCCGCCGCTCCGACCGCCCGCCCGAAATCCGTGCGCGCAAGCCTGCCCGCCCGCGGGAGGCCGCGATGTCCCTGAGCGGCCCCGCTCGCCCGGCCGGCGAATCACTCGAACCCGGAGGATCTGATCGAAGTTTCTGAAACCTGACCCAACGGCCACAGACATTTGGCGGTTTCTCCCTCGCCATTTTTGGGGAGAGGAAATCGGCGAATGCCGCGAAGCGCCGCCTCGCCGGATACTGGCCTCGCCTCGACGGGACACCCCCGAACGTCCCGTCTTCGCGAAGCAGCCGACGGGAGGGCGCCATGGCTCAGGACTGGATCATCGACGTGCTGGCCGATCTGAGACAGTACGCGGTCCGGAACTATCACCTGCGGCTGGCCGAACAGCTGGACGACGCGATCGTGGTCGCGGCGGCGGAGCTGCGCGCCGCCGAGACGACCCCCGAACAGGCCCGCGCCGCGCCGACGGCGGGGGCGGCGGCCCTGATTGATTCGTTGCGCCCCACGGCCACGGCTGACTGATTCGCCAGACCGCTGCCCAGTATCGGGCGGGAGCCGGATTCGTGCGGCTGGCCATCAGCTGAAAGGCGAAAGTTCGCCGGGATTCTCGAGCGTCGATAACGCAACATCAATTTAAAGTTGAAATTCAGCATAGCATTGCTACCGTGAGGTCAGGACGCTGGCGGCGGAAAGCCGCGCTTCCGGCGCCGGGGGCTCGCGAATCGCAGCTGCGCCGTCTGTCTCGGCGCACCTCCGGGCCGGTCGGCCGGAGGGCGAAGAGGCATGAAGGATCGCCTGCAGACGATCGTGGACGCGGTTCCCCAGGTGGCTGACGCCGAGGCGATGCAAAGGCTCCTGCTGAAGGTTCGGCAGGTCTACGACGTGGATAACTGCATCTACTACGCGCTGTCGCTGGGCGGGCCGCTGGCAGGCGTCGAGTTCGGCGCCATGACCTACCCGCGCGCCTGGCACGACCATTACGAGGACGAACGCTACCGGGATCTCGATCCTGTGGTGCTGGCCGCAGCCAACGGCTTCGCGCCGGTGGACTGGGCCAACCTGGACTGGACCGGGCGGCCGGTGCGCCGTCTTCTGTCCGAAGCCTACGAGTTCGGAATCGGGAATCACGGCTACACGGTGCCCATCCACGGACCCCAAGGGCAGTTCGGCATGTTCTCAGTCTCCAAGCAGTGCAGCGAGGAGCGATGGGCGAAACTGCTGATCGAGACGGCCCAGGAGTTCCTGCTGATCGCCCATCACGTCCACAACCGCGCGCTGGAGCTTCATGACGCCGCCGCGCCGTCCTCACCGCCGCCGCTTTCGCCGCGGGAGCGGGACGCGCTGTCGCTGATGGCTTCAGGGCGCTCCCGCGCCCAGATCGCGAACCGGCTCAGCATCTCGGAGAGC
>JBNJGE010000099.1:0-12035 GCA_051747505.1 Pseudomonadota bacterium
GCCCCCCCGCGGCGGGGGCGGGGGGGCCCCGCCCCGGCCCCCGCCCATGCGCGTCCCCGGCGCCTTGACCGCCGCGCGCCTGCGTGCGAGCGGAAGACAGGGCCCGGCCGCGCGCCGGGCGGGGGGCAAGGACGCGGGACGCGATGCCCGAGACCAGAGAACGGCCGAGATCCGGCGCCGCGCGAGAGAGCGCGCGGGCGCCGACCCCCGCCCGCCGCGGGCGCGCGGCCTCCGGCCCGCCGGGGGCGAGCGTGCGCATCGGCGTCGTCGATGTCGGCTCCAACTCCGTGCGCCTCGTGGTGTTCGAGGCGCTCAGCCGCTCCCCCGCGTATTTCTTCAACGAGAAGGTCCTCGCGGGCCTGGGCGCCGAGCTCTCCGCGACCGGCCGCCTCTCACCGAAGGGGCGCGAGCGCGCGCTGGCCGCGCTCTCCCGCTTCGTCGCGCTGGCCGAACACATGGAGGTGGACGTGCTCGACGGCGTGGCCACCGCCGCGGTGCGCGAGGCCGAGGACGGCCCCGACTTCGTGCGGGAGGTGGAGCGCGTCACCGGCATCCGCCTGCGCATCGCCTCGGGCGAGGACGAGGCCCGACTCTCCGCCCAGGGCGTGCTGATGGGCTGGCCCGACGCGGACGGCCTTGTGGCCGACCTGGGCGGCGCCTCGCTGGAGCTCGCCCGCGTGGGCCTGGGCCAGGTGAGCAGGGGCGCCTCGCTCCCCCTCGGCCCCCTGCGCCTGCGCGCGCTCTCGGGCGGCGCCGAGGCCCAGGACGCCGAGATCGCAGCCGGCCTCGCCCGCGCCGCCCCGGTCATGGGCCCGGCCGGCGGGCGGCTCTACCTCGTCGGCGGCTCCTGGCGGGCGCTGGCCAAGATCCACATGACGCGGATCGACCACCCCATCCAGGTCCTCCACGAGTTCGAGCTGCCCGCGGACGACATGCTGCGCGTGGCAGAGGAGATCAGCCTCGCCGAGCCCGACGAGCTCGCCCGCGAGGCCGCCCTCTCGCGCGGGCGCCTCGCGGTCACGCCGCTGGGCGCGCGCGTGCTCGCCGGCCTGATCCGCGCCGCGCGCCCCGCCCATGTCGCCATCTCCGCCTTCGGCCTGCGCGAGGGCGTGCTCTACGAGCATCTCCCCGAGGCCCTGCGCGCCCAGGACCCGCTGATCTCCGCCGCGCGCGAGATGGAGCGCCGCCTCGCCCGCTTCCCCGGCTTCGGGGCCGAGCTCGCCGCCTGGGTCTGGCCGCTCTTCCCGGCCGCCGGCCGCGCCCGGCGGAGGCTGATCGAGGCCGCCTGCCTGCTCAACGACGTGAGCTGGAACGCCCACCCCGACTACCGCGACGAGGCGGTGTTCGAGACGGTCTACCGCGCCAACCTCTCCGGCGTCGGGCATGCCGAGCGCGCCTGGATCGGCGCCGCCCTGCGCTACCGCTACAAGGCCGGCAAGGTGCGCCGCGACGACGTCGCCGCCCTGACGCTGCTGAGCGAGACCGAGCGCGAGGAGGCCCGCCTGCTGGGCCGGGCCATCCGCCTCGGCTCCATGCTCTGCGGCTCCTCGCCCGGCGTGCTGCCCGACACGGCGCTGGAGGTGGAGCCGGAGCGGCTGGTGCTGCGCCTGCCCGCCTGCGCGCAGGCGCTGGCCGGCGAGATGGTGCGCAAGCGCCTCTCCGCCGTGGCCCAGAGCGTGGGGCGCAAGCCCGCCCTGGAGATCGGGGCCTGACAAAAGGCAAGGGCCCGCATGATGCGGGCCCCGCTTCCTCCCCAGACTTGCGCCTGTCGTCTTTGTTCCGCCACCCTAGCGAAACGCGGCGGCCACGCAATGAAATTGCGCGGCGAACCGGCGCGCAAGCCTGTTTCCGTCCCAGCCACCTCGGCGCCTGCGAAGAGATCGGCCCTCTCACGGCCCCCTTCTTCGCAAGCGCCGCACGAATCGCCGCCCCGCGCCCGATTCGTCCCCGCGCGGGACCATTGCGCCCGCCCCGGCCATGCCCTAGTCCTCCCCCGGATTGTCCGAGAGCCCTGAGCGAGAGCCCTCCATGCGCCTGAGCCGCTACTTCCTGCCCGTCCTCAAGGAGACCCCGTCGGAGGCCCAGATCGCCTCCCACCGGCTGATGCTGCGCGCGGGCATGATCCGCCAGCAGGCCGCGGGCATCTATTCCTGGCTGCCGCTGGGCTGGAAGGTGCTGAAGCGCATCGAGGAGATCGTGCATCAGGAGCAGCAGCGCGCCGGCCACATCCCCGTCCTCATGCCCACCCTCCAGCCCGCCGACCTGTGGCAGGAGAGCGGCCGCTACGACGCCTATGGCCGGGAGCTTCTGCGCATCCGCGACCGGCACGACCGCGACATGCTCTACGGGCCGACCAACGAGGAGATGATCACCGACATCTTCCGTCACTCGGTCAGCAGCTACCGCGAGCTGCCGCTCACGCTCTACCACATCCAGTGGAAGTTCCGGGACGAGCTGCGCCCCCGCTTCGGCGTCATGCGCGGGCGCGAGTTCCTGATGAAGGACGGCTACAACTTCGACCTCACCTACGAGGACGCCATCCACGCCTACAACCGCCACATGGTCAGCTACCTGCGCACCTATGAGCGCATGGGCCTGCAGGCGATCCCGATGCGCGCCGAGAGCGGGCCCATCGGCGGCGACGACACCCACGAGTTCCTGGTCCTCGCCGACACCGGCGAGTCGGAGGTCTTCTACGACGCCGACATCGCCGACCTGACGCTGGGCGACCGCGAGATCGACTACGACGACCGCGCCCAGCTCGAGGCCATCCGCGCCGAGTGGACCGCGCCCTACGCGCGCACCGACGACACCCACGACCCGGCGCTGTTCGAGCAGATCCCCGAGGCCCGCCGCCGCCAGGGCCGGGCCATCGAGGTCGGCCAGATCTTCTATTTTGGCACGAAATACTCCGAGCCCATGGGCGGCGTGGTCTCCGACGAGAACGGCCGCCAGGTTCCCGTCCACATGGGCTCCCACGGCATCGGCGTCTCGCGCCTCGCCGGCGCGCTGATCGAGGCCAACCACGACGACAACGGCATCATCTGGCCCGAGAGCGTCACCCCCTTCGGCGCCGGCGTCGTGAACCTCAAGACAGGCGACGCGCAGGCCGACGCCGCCTGCGACAGCCTGCACGAGCAGCTGACCAACGCCGGCGTGGACCCGCTGCTGGACGACACCACCGAGCGCGCCGGCGCCAAGTTCGCCACCATGGACCTGATCGGCCTGCCCTGGCGCATCACCGTCGGCCCGCGCGGCCTGAAGAACGGCGTGGTGGAGCTCACCCGCCGCCGCACCGGCGAGACCGAGGAGATGACCCCCGAGGCGGCGGTGGCGAAGCTCGCCGACATCTATCGCGGCCTCTGAGGCGGGGGGGGGGGGGGGGGCGGGGGGGGGCCCCCCCCCCCCCCGCGCCCGCGCCGCAGCCGCGCGCATCCGCGCGCGCCTGCGGCCCGCCCAGGGCCGGCCTTGCGGAGAATGCGCCCGATGAACGGACAGGCGGCCGAGACCGGACGGGGCAGGGGGTCCAGCCTCCCCTTCGCTCGCCATGAATGGCTGATCGCCTGGCGCTACATGCGCGCGCGCCGGCGCGAGGGCGGCGTCTCCGTCATCGTCTGGTACGCGCTGACCGGGGTGGCGCTTGCCGTCGGCACCCTGATCGTGGTCATGGCCGTCATGGTGGGCTTTCGCGAGGAGTTCACCGCCCGCGTCCTGGGCGCGGAGGGCCACGCCCGCTTCTTCCCCGTCGCCCAGATCGACGAGGAGGGGAACCGGGTGCAGGAGCTGCACGACTACGCCGCGCTGACCGACCGCCTCGCCGCCCTGCCGGAGGTCGAGCGCGCCGCCCCCCTGATCGAGGCCCAGGCGCTGCTGTCCCGCGGGTCGGCCAACGCCGGCGTCATGGTCCGAGGCATGCGGCTGGAGGACCTGCGCGACCTTCCCTACATCGTCAGCCCCGAGGCCGCCTCCGGCTCCCTCGACCGGCTGCCCGAGGGCCTCGCGCTCGGCTCGGGCGTGGCGCGCGAGCTCGGCGTGCGGGTCGGCGACACGGTCAGCATGATCCTGCCCGGCGGCCAGGCCACCCCCTTCGGCATGGCCCCAAAGGTGAAGGGCTTCGAAGTCGTCTACATCTTCCGCATCGGGCGCGTGGACGTGGACCGCACCCGCGTCTACATGACCTTCGAGCGCGCCCAGGACTACTTCAACAAGGAGGGCTACGCCGACCAGGTCGAGGCGATCCTGAAGAGCCCCGAGCGGCTCGGCGCCCGCTCCCAGCCGACGGATCTCGACCGCCGCCTGCGGGAGGCCGGCGGCGACGAGGTGGTGCTCTGGACCTGGAAGGACGCCAACTCCGCCTTCCTCTCGGCGCTCGACACCGAGCGGGCGGTGATGTTCATGATCCTCTCGCTCGTGGTGCTGATCGCCGCGCTCAACATCATCTCCGGCCTCGTGATGCTGGTGAAGAACAAGGGCCGCGACATCGGCATCCTGCGCACCGTCGGGCTGACCGAGGGCGCCATCCTGCGCATCTTCTTCCTCTGCGGGGCGGGGGTGGGGACGCTGGGCACGCTGATCGGCGTGGCCCTCGGCATCCTCTTCGTCATCTACATCGACCCGATCTTCGACGTGGTGAACTGGTTTGCCGGGGGCGGCATCTGGAACCCCGAGATCCGCCTGCTGACGGAGTTCCCCGCCGTCCTGCGCTGGCAGGACGTGGGCGGGACCGTCGCCCTCTCGCTGGGCCTGTCCTGGCTGATCACCATCTTCCCGGCCCGGCGCGCCGCGCGCCTCGATCCGGTGGAGGCCCTGCGCTATGAGTGACGCGCTCGCGCTCGAGGAGATCGCGCGCATCTACAACCCCGGCGAGCCCGCGGAGGTCCGCGTGCTGACCGGCGCCTCCCTGCGGGTGGCCGAGGGCGAGATGGTCGGCCTCGTCGCCCCCTCCGGCGCCGGCAAGTCCACGCTGCTCCACATCGCCGGCCTGCTGGACCGTCCCGACGCCGGCGAGGTGACTATCGCCGGCCAGCCCGCCGGCGGCCTCTCCGACGCCCGCCGCACGGCCATCCGCCGCGGGCGGGTGGGCTTCGTCTACCAGTTCCACCACCTCCTGCAGGAGTTCTCGGCGCTGGAGAACGCCGCGCTGCCCATGCGCGCCGCCGGCGCCTCGCGCCGCGAGGCGAACGCGCGCGCGGCCTTCCTGCTGGACCGCCTCGGCCTCGCCCCCCGCGCCGACCACCGCCCCGCGGAGCTTTCGGGGGGCGAGCAGCAGCGCGTCGCCATCTGCCGCGCGCTGATCAACCGCCCGCGCCTGCTGCTGGCCGACGAGCCCACCGGCAACCTGGACCCCGAGACCTCCGGGCGCGTCTTCGACCTTCTCCTCGGCCTCGCCCGCGACGAGGGGCTGGGCGCCCTGATCGCCACCCACAACGCCGAGCTCGCCGCACGCATGGACCGCGTCCTGCGCCTTGACCGCGGACGCGTGGCGGCGGCCTGACGGCCTGCGTCAGCCCGCCGCCTTCAGCGTCTCCTCCGGCGAGGCGCCCCAGAGCTCCTCCACCCGCTGGTCGCGCCAGCAGTTCCAGCGGTAGAAGCGGTAGCTCAGCGGCTTCTTCTCGTAATAGTCCTGATGATGGTCCTCCGCCGGCCAGAAGGGGCCGGCCTCGCGGATCGGCGTGACGATCCCGGCCCCCAGCGCCTCGGCGGCCTCGCGCTTCTCGCGCTCGGCGATCTCCCGCTGCCGCTCGTCCAGCACGAAGATCGCGGTGCGATAGGACGGCCCCCGGTCGCAGAACTGCCCGCCGTCATCCAGCGGATCGACCGTGCGGAAGAACACCTCGACCAGCGTCTCGTAGGACACCCGGTCGGGATCGAAGCGGATGCGCACCGCCTCCAGATGCTCGGTGCGCTGGGAGGCGACCTGCTCGTAGCTGGGGTTCTCGACCTCGCCCCCGGTATAGCCGGAGACGGTCTCCACCACCCCGTCGAGCTTGTCGAAATCCGCCTCCACGCACCAGAAGCAGCCGCCGGCGAAGATCGCCGTGCGGGTCTCCTGCGCCTGGGCGGGCAGGGCGAGGGCCAGGGTCAGGGCGAAAGCGAGCGCGCGCGTCATCTCCACCTCCCTCTCTCGGAAAGGGAGATGGGCCGCGCCGCCCCGCCGGCAAGCGCCGGAAGAAAACCGATTGTCACGCTGACCCGCCCGACGCCCGCCGCGGCGGGCGCCCGCCGGCCTCAGCCGGAGACGGGCTCCGTCGATCCGGACTGCCGGGTCTCGCCGCCGTCGGACCCGTCGGAGGCGCCGCCTTCGCCGCCGCCCTTGTCGCTGCGGCGCGAGCGCCGGCGCCGGGCGGGTTTCTTGCCCTGCTGGGGCTGCTGCTGGCCCTGGCCTTCCTCGCCCGTCGTCTCGGGCGTGGTCACCAGGGGAGAGCCCTCCTCGCGCGTGTCGAAGGTCTCGAGCCCGCCGCCCTGGCCGCTGTCGCCGCCGCCGGGCTGGCCCTCCCGGCCCTCGTGCTGGGGCTGCTCGCCCCCGTCCTTGCGGCCCTGATGCTGCTGCTGCTGCGGCTGCTGCTGCTGCGGCGGTTGCTGCTGCTGCTGCTCGTCCCGCTTAGCCTGCATCTCCGCCTGGGCGGAGCTGAGGATGCGCGCGTAATGCTCGGCGTGCTGGAGGAAATTTTCCGCCGTCACGCGGTCCCCGGAGGTCTGCGCGTCGCGGGCCAGCTGCTCGTACTTGTCGATGATCTGCTGCGGCGTCCCGCGCACCTTGCCCTCGGGCCCGGCGCTCTCGAACACCCGGTTGATCACATTGCCGAGGCTCTTGTTGCTGCGGTTGCTCTTGCCGCGGCTGCGGTTGGACTTCTGGGATGGTCTCATGTCGATTTCGGTCTCTGCCCGTTCATGACCGCGCGCAGCCCCGGCCCGCGGTGCTCGCTCGCTCGGCCGCGTCGCAGGCGGCTTCGCCCGCGTCCCGCTCCACCGATGCGATTGGCTGTTCGCCGCGCCCGGCGCAAAAATGCCCCTCGCGCAAAGGGCGCTGCCGGCGAACGCGAGGACGTTACACGCAAGCGCCGCCCCGGCACAACCCCGCTTTTGCGGCGCGCCGTCGCGCCTCGGCTCAATCCGCCGCCCGGCGGAACTCCAGCGCGCGCGCCCTGGCGTCCAGATCGTGATGCGCGCGCGTCATGTCAAACCCCCGGCCGCGGAATATCTCCGCCACCGCGTCCTCCTGCCCCGTCCCGATCTCCAGGATCGCGCGCCCGCCCTCGGCCAGCGCGCCGTCCAGCCCGCCCGCGATCGCCCTGTAGGCCGCCAGCCCGTCCGCGCCCCCGGACAGCGCGCCGAAGGGCTCCCAGTCGCGCACCTCGGGGTCGAGCCCCTCCACCTCCCGCTCCGGGATGTAGGGCGGGTTGGAGACGACCAGCTCGAAGCGCCCGCGCACGGCCTTCCACCAGTCGCCCTCCGCCAGCTCCGCGCGCTTCGCCACGCCCAGCGCCTCGGCGTTGCGCCGCGCCACGGCCAGCGCCTCCGGGCTGCGTTCCACGCCCAGGCCCGAGGTCTCCGGCCATTCCGCCAGAAGGGTCAGCAGGATGCAGCCCGAGCCGAGCCCGAGGTCCAGCACTCGCCGCGGCGCCGGCCCCTCCAGCGCGGCGGCGATCAGCGTCTCGGTCTCCGGGCGGGGGTCCAGCACCGCGCCGCTGACCTCGAAGCGCCGGCCCCAGAACTCGCGCCCTCCCATGATCTGGCTCAGCGGCCGGCGCGCGGCCCGCCCGGCCAGCGCGGCGGCGAAGCGGGCGGCCTCGCCGGCGCCCGGCGCCTCCGCCAGTCGCGCCGAGAACGCCGCCGCCTCCAGCCCCGAGGCCCAGCGCAGCAGCAGCCGCGCGTCGCGCTCCGCCCCCGGGACCCCGGCTTCCGCCAGCGTCTCCGCGCCCTTCGCGATCAGCTCGCTCCGGCTGCCCGTCATGCCTCCAGCTCCGCCAGCTTCGCCGTCTGTTCGGCCGCGCGCAGCGCCTCCACGATCTCGTCGAGGTCGCCGCCCATGACATCGCCCAGACGATGCAAGGTCAGGTTAATGCGGTGATCGGTCACCCGCCCCTGCGGGAAGTTGTAGGTCCGGATCCGCTCCGACCGGTCGCCCGAGCCGACCTGCCCCTTGCGCTCCGCGGCCCTTGCGGCCTCGGCCTCCCGTCGCTGGCGGTCGAACAGGCGCGCGCGCAGCACCTCCATCGCCCGCGCCCGGTTCTGGTGCTGCGACTTCTCGGAGGCCGCCACCACCATCCCCGTGGGCAGATGCGTGATCCGCACCGCCGAGTCGGTGGTGTTCACGTGCTGCCCGCCCGCGCCGGAGGCCCGCATGGTCTCCACCCGCAGATCGTTCGGGTCGATCTCCACATCCACCTCCTCGGCCTCCGGCAGCACCGCCACCGTGGCCGCGGAGGTGTGGATGCGCCCCCCGCTCTCCGTCTGGGGCACCCGCTGGACGCGGTGCACCCCGCTCTCGTGCTTGAGCTTGGCGAAGACCCCCTCGCCGCGGATCGCCGCCGTGACCTCCTTCACGCCGCCGAGATCGGATGCGCTCTCCTCCAGAACCTCCATCTTCCAGCCCTGGCTTTCGGCGTAGCGCAGATACATCCGCAGCAGGTCGGCGGCGAACAGCGCCGCCTCCTCGCCGCCCGTCCCCGCCCGGATCTCCAGGATGGCCGGGCGCGCATCGGCCGCGTCCTTCGGCAGCAGGGCGAGACGCATCTCCCGCTCGGCCTCCGGCAGGCGGGCGCGCAGCCGCGCCAACTCCTCCTCGGCGAGGTCGCGCATCTCGGGGTCCGCGCGCAGCGCCTCCGCTTCCGCGATCCCGTCGATCAGTGACAGGTAGCCGCGCGCCTGCTCCGCCACGGGCCTGAGCTCGGCGTAGTCGCGCGACAGCGCCGCCACGTCTCCGACGCCTTCGGAAAGCGAGGCTTCGAGGAATTCAAAGCGATGAAGTATCTGTTCGAGAGAGTCGCGGGAGATCATGCGCCCTATTTGACCGCCGCGGAAGGCGCGTCAAGCCGCGCCCGCGCGTCACAGCCCCGGAAACTCGATCGCCACGGCCGCATGGTCGCTGGCATGGGGCCGGTGCTCCCCCACGCCGGGCAGGCGCGGGCCGTCGTGGCGCGCCGCCTCGCGCTCCAGCCCCATGCGCAGCACCTCCGGCCGCGCCTCGGGAAACCGGGCCGCGAGGGCAGGGGAGGCCAGCATCGCGTCCGGCCGCGAATAGACCTGCGAGAAGGGCTGGTGGAAGGACCACCGCGCCCCCTCCGGCAGCCGCAGCATCAGGTCCTCGGAGAAGCCGTCCAGCAGCGGCGCCACCGCCCGCTCCCCCGTCTCCTCGCCGGGCTCGTTGAGATCGCCCAGGATCAGCCACAGCGCCCGCGCGGGGTCGGCAAAGCGCCGCTCCACCAGCCGCCGCGCCGCCAGCGCCTCCAGGCGCCGCACCGGCCAGGCGGCCTCCGCGTCGGGGTAGGGCGCCTTGAAGTGGCACACGAACAGGCTCAGCCCGCCCGCCTCGACCTCCAGGCAGTCGCGCCGGAACACCGGCTGATCCGCGCCCACGCCCCCCATGGGCTCGAGCCCCAGGGAGCGCGGGGTCTCCCCCGCATGGCTCTCCGCCCGGCTCAGCGGCAGCCGGCTCATCACCGCCACGTCCAGCCCCCGCCCGTCATTGCCAGGCCGGCACACGCGGTGCGGATAGGCCTGCGCGCCGGAGGGTACGAGAAAGCGGTCATGGAAGTGATCCAGCGTCGCCCGGTCGAACACCTCCTGCAGCGCCACGAGGTCCGCATCCGCCTCGCGCAGCACCTTCGCCGTCAGCCGCCGGTCCGCGTCGTCCAGCGCCTCCGCCTCCGGCCCCCGGTCCTGCGGCACGTCCGCGTCCCGCGCCCCGTCCAGATGCGCGCCCTGCGGCCCGCGCCGCAGCCGCAGGCTCTGCAGGTTGAAGGTGGCGACGCGCATGGCGGCCCTCAGCCCGCCCCGCCGCGCCGACGCCGCCGCGGGGCGGGCCGCGGCCCTGCGCCCCCGCCCTGCAGCAGGTCCAGCGTGTTCCCCGTCACCGGCCCGATCCGCATCAGGATCTCCTCCGCCGTCGGCGCCGGCCCAGCCGGCCGCGTCTCCAGCGCCTCGCGCATCGCGGTCACATGCCCCGGCTCGGTGCCGCAGCACCCTCCGATGATCTTCGCGCCGAGGTCGCGCGCCATCACCGCGTAGTCGGCCATCAGCCCCGCCGTCCCCGAATACCGGATCGCCCCGTCCACGAACTCCGGAATCCCGCAATTCGCCTTGGCCACGACGATGTCCGCCTCCCCGATCATGCCCTGCAGGCTCAGCAGCCCGATCAGCAGGTCCGGCGCCCCCGTCCCGCAGTTCCCGCCCCAGCCCAGGGGCGGATGCCCGCAGCCCCGCACGACCTCCGCCAGCCGCGCCGGCGTCACCCCCATCATGGTCCGCCCGTTGGTGTCGAACGACATCGTCCCCACGGCCGGCAGCCCCACCCGGTCCGCCGCCTCCAGGGCCGCCAGATACTCCGCCTCCGAGCTCATGGTCTCGATCCAGACCAGCTCCGCGCCCCCGCGCTTCAGCCCGCGCATCTGCGCCTCGAAGGCCGCCACGCCGGCGTCATGGCTCAGCGGCCCGACGGGCGCGAACAGGTCGCCCGTCGGCCCCATATCCCCCGCGCAGACCACGTCCCGCCCGCTCGCGGCGATCTCCTCGGCCAGCAGCCGTGCGGCGGCTTCCGAGATCTCCTCCACGCGCCCCTCCAGCCCGTGCAGCCGCAGCCGGTTCGCCGTCCCCCCGAAGCTGTTGGTCAGCACCAGGTCCGAGCCCGCCTCGATGAAGCTCCGGTAATGCGCCCGCACCCGGTCGGGATGCTCCAGGTTCCACGCCTCCGGCGCCTCGCCATGCGCCAGCCCCAGCGCGAACAGGCTCGTTCCCGTCGCCCCGTCCGCCAGCAGCCAGCCCGGCCGCTCCAGCATCCCGCGCAGCCTGTCCGTCATCGCCCGGCCTCCTTGCGCCCCTCCCTTCCGCCCTAAGCCTCCGCCGCCCTGCGCGCAACGCCCGCCCGCGGCGCCCCGCGCGCCGGAAACGACGCCATCCCCGCCTTCCCAACCCCGCCCGGATTCGCTAGGTCTGCGCCCGAGAACGCCCGGCGCGGCCCGCCCCCGCCGCCGCGCCGCCGCCCGCGCCCCCGGGGCGCGCGCCCAACGCCGGGGGGGAGGAGACCCGCCATGAACAAGCCGCTCAGCGCCAAGGACAAGCCCGCCCAGGCCGCCTTCAACTGGGAGGATCCGTTCCTCCTCTCCGACCAGCTGGAGGAGGAGGAGCGCCTGCTGATGGACAGCGCCCGCGCCTTCGCGACGGAGAAGCTGCTTCCCCGCGTCACCGACGCCTTCCTCAACGAGACGGTGGAGCCCGCCATCTTCCCCGAGATGGGCGAGATGGGCCTGCTCGGCGTCACCATCCCCGAGGAATACGGCGGGCTCGGCGCCAACTACACCTCCTACGGCCTCGTCGCCCGCGAGATCGAGCGCATCGACTCCGGCTACCGCTCCATGATGTCGGTGCAGTCCTCGCTCGTGATGTACCCCATCTACGCCTACGGCTCCGAGGAGCAGCGCAGGAAGTACCTCCCCGGCCTCGCCAGCGGCGAGCTCATCGGCTGCTTCGGCCTGACGGAGCCCGAGGCCGGCTCCGACCCCGGCGCCATGAAGACCCGGGCGGAGAAGACCGAGGGCGGCTACCGCCTCACCGGCTCCAAGATGTGGATCTCCAACTCCCCCATCGCCGACGTCTTCGTGGTCTGGGCCAAGTCCGACGCGCATGAGGGCAAGATCCGCGGCTTCGTGCTGGAAAAGGGCATGAAGGGCCTCACCGCCCCCAAGATCGAGCAGAAGCTCAGCCTGCGCGCCTCCGTGACCGGAGAGATCAGCATGGACGGCGTCGAGGTCGGCGAGGACGCGCTGCTGCCCAACATCCAGGGCCTCGCCGGCCCCTTCGGCTGCCTCAACCGCGCC
>JBNJGE010000100.1:0-11846 GCA_051747505.1 Pseudomonadota bacterium
CTTGCGCAGGATGCGGCCGGGCAGGGTCTCCCCCTCGATGCGCGACATCACGAAGCCTTCGCCGAGCCCGTCCTCCGGGCGCAGCTCGTGCAGGATGCGGGGGACGGGCACGCCCTCGCCCTCGGCGCGTCGGATCACGGCGGCCTCCAGGGCGAGACCCACGCCCAGCTCCCCCGGCCGCTCGGCCTGCGGGGCGCGGCGCAGGATCAGCGCGTCGCCGGGGCCCTCCAGCCGGAAGGCCCAGGTCTCTTGACTGGCGCCGCCGGAGAGCCGCTCCAGCCCCTCGATCCCCGTCGCCGCAGGGTCAAGGCGCGGGGCGAGTCGGCCGAGCGCCTCGCCCGGCCCGGCCTCGGGCGCGGCCCCGGCGGCCGCCGCCCGCCGATCCGCGGCCGCGGTCAATGGACCTGCCGCTCCTGCCCTTCCCAGTAGGGCTTGCGAAGCTCGCGCTTGAGCAGCTTGCCCGAGGGGTTGCGCGGCATCGCCTCGATCACGTCCACCGTCTTGGGGCACTTGAAATGCGCCAGCCGCTCGCGCGTCCAGGCGATGATGTCGCCCGGGTCCACGGAGCGGTTCTCCCTCGGCGTGACGATGGCCTTCACCGCCTCGCCCCAGCGCTCGTCCGGCACGCCGATCACGGCGACCTCCGCCACGTCCGGGTGGCCGTAGATGGCGTTCTCCACCTCCGCCGGATAGACGTTCTCGGCGCCCGAGACGATCATGTCCTTGATGCGGTCATGGATGTAGACGTACCCGTCCTCGTCCATGTAGCCGGCGTCGCCCGTGCGCAGCCAGTTGTCCCTGGACAGGGTCTTCGCCGTCTCCTCCGGCTTGTTCCAGTATCCGACCATGTTGTTGCCCGAGCGGATGGCGACCTCCCCGATCTCGCCGCGAGGCAGTTCGTTCCCCTCCGGGTCCAGGATCTTGATCTCCGAGCCGGGCATCGCCCTGCCGGCCGAGCGCATGCGCGGGCTGCCCTCCGGCGTGTGATCCTCAGGCGGCAGCAGGCTGATCGTGCCGGTCGTCTCGGTCATCCCGTAGGCCTGGCTGTAGTCGGAGGGGATGACCTTCAGCGCCTCGCGCAGCAGCTCAAGCGGCATGGGGGCCGCGCCGTAGACGATGTGGCGCACATGGGAGAAGTCGATCTCCCGCGCCCGCGGATGCTGGACCATGAATTGCAGCGCGGCGGGCACGATGAACAGGCGGGAGACCTTCTCCCTCTCGATCATCTCCAGCGCCTGCACCGGGTTGAATTCCCGGCAGACGATGGAGGGGGCCTGGTTGACGAAGCCCAGGATCCACCAGCCGATGCCCCCGATATGGGCGAAGGGCATGGCGACCAGGTTGACCTCGTTTTCGTCCCAGAAGTCGTAGCCCATGCGGTAGGGGGCCGTCTCCCGGCGCTGCCCGAAGATGTTCTCGTGCGAGAGCATCGCGCCCTTGGGCAGGCCGGTGGTGCCCGAGGTGAACAGCATCAGCACGACATCCTCGGGCTTCGCCGTCTCCGGATGGTCGGCGGGCTGGGCGTCGCGCCACTGCTCGAAGGCCGGCCAGTCCGTGCGCCCGCCCTCCATGGCGACGATATGCATGCCCTCGGGCAGCCGGTCGCGCACGCTGTCGATCTCGCCGTAGAACTCCGGCCCGACGAAAAGCAGGTCGGCGCCGAACTCGTGCAGGATCGCGGCGACCTCCGGCGCGGCGAGGCGCCAGTTGATCGGCCCGAAGATGGCGCCGGCGCGGGCGCAGCCGAGGAAGGCCTCGAAGGCGTAGTCGGCGTTCTTGCCCAGATAGGCGACGCGCCTCGCCCCGACGGCGTCGAGCGCGTTGGCCACCTGGTCGCCGTGCCGGTCGAACTCCGCAAAGGTCGTGTCGCGGCCCTCGAAGCGCAGGCACAGGGCGTCGGGCGCCTCGGCGGCGTTGTGGCGCGACAGCGCGCCCAGGGCGGTCAGCTTGGCTCGGTCGATCACGTGTTTCCTCCCGGATCGCGCGGGGGGCTTGTCCGCCGCCCCCTCGGCGCGTGCGCAGCCGGACGCCGGGCCCGGCCGCGCGTGCGTCAGATGGAGCGGGCGACGAGCTCCTTCATGATCTCGGAGGTGCCCCCGTAGATGCGCTGCACGCGCGCGTCGCGCCACAGCCGGGCGATGGGATACTCGTTCATGTAGCCCGCCCCGCCATGGAGCTGGAGCGCGGCGTCGCAGCACTCCCACTGCAGCTCGGTGTGCCAGAGCTTGGCGGCGGAGGCCTCGTAGGCGTCCAGCCTGCCCTCGACATGGCGCTTGAGCGCCCAGTCCAGATGCGCCCAGCCGACCTGCAGCTTCGACTTCAGCGAGGCCAGCGTGAAGCGGGTGTTCTGGAAGTCGAAGACAGTCTGGCCGAAGGCGTCGCGGCCCTTGGTGAAATTGACCGCCTCGTCGAAGGCCCGCTGCGCCGCCCCCTGGGCGGAGACGGCGATGGACAGCCGCTCCTGCGGGAGCTGCTGCATGAGCTGGACGAAGCCCTTGCCCTCCTCGCCGAGGCAGTTGGTGATGGGCACCCGCACGTCCTGGAAGAACAGCTCCGAGGTGTCGGCGGAATGCTGGCCGATCTTGTCGAGATTGCGCCCGCGCGCGAAGCCCTCGCGATCGGCCTCCACCAGGATCAGCGAGATGCCCCTGGCGCCCTGGCTCGGGTCCGTCTTGGCGACCACCACCACCAGGTCGGCGTTCTGCCCGTTGGTGATGTAGGTCTTCTGGCCGTTGACGACGTAGTGGTTGCCGTCCTTCTTCGCCGTCGTCTTCACCCCCTGCAGGTCGGAGCCCGTCCCCGGCTCCGTCATCGCGATGGCGGTGATCACCTCGCCCGAGACCATGCCGGGCAGCCACTTGCGCTTCTGCTCCTCCGAGCCGTAGGCGACCAGATAGTCGGCCACGATGTCCGACTGAAGCGTGATCCCCGCGCTGGAGCCGGCATAGGCCAGCTCCTCGGCCACCACCGCGTTGTATCGGAAGTCCAGCCCCATGCCGTCGTATTCCTCCGGCACGGTAGGGCAGAGCAGCCCGGCCTCGCCGGCTGCGCGCCAGAAGTCGCGGTCCACCACGCCCTCGGCCTCCCAGCGGTCGAGATGCGGGTGGAGGTGACGGTCGAAGACCTTGCGGACCGAGTCGCGGAACTGCGCGTGCTCGGGGTCGAAGACCTCGCGGTCGGTGGCGTCCAGCATGTTCTCCTCCGGCTGCGGGCCGGCCGGCCCGTGGGGGTTAATTACACGATTAAAGGGGCCGCGGACAAGCGGCCTCAGTCCTTCGCCTTCAGCCCCTCCATGATCAGGCTGATGGTCTGGTCGACATAGGCGCGGCGCAGATCGTCGTCGATCTCCTCGATGCCGTGCACGTATTTGAGCACGAAGCGCGCCGAGAAGATCTGGTCGCAGGCGCCGATGGCGGTGAAGTAGAAGAAGCGCGCGTCGGTGGGCTTGAACTCGCCCGCCGCGACGCCTTCCGCGATCATGCGCTCATAGGCCTCGGCGATGGGGCGCAGGTATTTCTCCGCGATCTCGCGCGCGATCCCCTCGTTCTCGTCGCGCATGGTCGCGATGAGCAGGCGCTGCAGATAGGGGAACCGGAAGTAGATGCGGATCAGGCCCTTGAGGTGGTAGCGCATCTTGGCGGTGGGGCGCATGTCCATCTCGACCAGCTCGCGCAGCTGTCGGATGGCCAGACCTAGGTCGCGCTCCAGCAGGGCCAGCATCAGGCCGTTCTTGTTGCCGAAATAGTATTTCACCAGCGCCGAGTTCACGCCGGCCTCCGCCGCGATGTCGCTGATCGACACCGCCAGCGTGTCGCGCGCGCGCATCAGCCGGCTCGCGGCTGAGAGCAGGTTGTCCCGGGTGGGCTGCTTCGCGCCCTCGGTCGCCTCCGCCGGCGCCTCGGCCTTCATTGCGGTCCCGTCCTTTCCGCCCCCCTGAGGGAGGGCGACGGCCGCCCTCCCGAAAATGCCTCATGAAATCAGGTCAGCGCGCCCGCCTCGCGCAGCGCCGCGATCTCGGCCTCGCCCAGGCCCGCCTCGCGCAGCGCGGTCTCGGTGTCCGCCCCCGCAGGCTGCGCCGGGCGCGGCTCGGGGGCAGGGGTGCGGGCGAAGCGCGGCGCGGGGGCCGCCTGGGCCACGCCCTCGATCTCCAGATGCGCGCGGCGGGCCGTGTTGTGCGGATGCGTCAGCGCCTCCGAGGGGCTGAGCACCGGCGCCACGCAGGCGTCCGAGCCCTCGAAGATCTCCTCCCATTCGGCGCGAGTCTTCTGCCGGAAGACCTCGGCGTAGGTCTCGCGCCGCTCGGCCCAGAAGCTCTGGTCGTTCTGGCTCGTGCAGTGGCCCGGGTCTATGCCGGCCTTCTCCACCAGCTCGGCGAAGAACTGCGGCTCGATCGGCCCGACGGAGAGATAGCCGCCGTCCTTCGTCTCGTAGCAGCGATAGAAGGGCGCGCCGCCGTCCAGCAGGTTCGATTCCCGCGCCTCCGTCCAGCGCCCCTGCGCGAGCATCGCGCGGAAGATGCCCGTCATCGCCGAGACGCCGTCCACCATCGCCGTGTCCACGACCTGCCCCTTGCCGGAGCGCGATCGCTCCCACAGCCCGGCGAGCACCCCGAGGATCAGGAACATCGAGCCCCCGCCATAGTCGGCCACCAGGTTCAGCGGCGGGGTCGGCGGCTCGCCCGCCTTGCCCATCATCCCCAGCGCCCCGGTGAGCGCGAGGTAGTTGAGGTCGTGCCCCGCCATTTGCGACCACGGCCCCTCTTGTCCCCAGCCGGTCATGCGGCCGAAGACGAGGCCCGGGTTGCGCGCGTGGCAGACCTCCGGGCCCAGCCCGATGCGCTCCATCACGCCGGGGCGGAAGCCCTCGATCAGCGCGTCCGCCCGGTCGATCAGGCGCAGCGCCGCCTCCACGCCCTCATCGGTCTTGAGGTTGAGCGCGACCGACCGCTTGTTGCGGTTGTTGACGTCCTGCGGTCGCGGCCCGCCCGACTTGCGGTCGATGACGATGACCTCGGCGCCCAGATCGGCCATCAGCTGCCCGGCGAGCGGGCAGGGGCCGATCCCGGCCATCTCGATCACGCGAAGGCCCTCGAGCGGTCCGGGCATCAGCGGGCCCTCCGGAGCGTGTCGGCGATCATTCTTGGCTCTCTCCTCTGTTGTTGGCGCGCCGCGCGCCGGATTGCGCGCGGCCCCGCGCAATCACGGCCTCGCGGCGTTCGGCCAGCGCCTCGGGCGTCTGGGCGGCGTTCCAGTCGGCGTTGCGGGCGGACTCCAGAGCCAGCCCGTCGGCGAAGGTCCCGGCGAAGCCGTCGTCGATGACGCCCTTCAGCCGGGCGATGAAGTCCCGATCGGCGCCCGCGATGTCCTGCGCAAGGTCCAGCGCCGCCTCCAGCAGCGCCCTGGGCGCATGAAGCTGCGCGACAAGGCCCCAGTCGCACGCCGTCCGCGCGTCGACGTAGCGCCCGGAGAAGGACATCAGCTTGGCCCGCTGCGTCCCGATCAGCCGGGGCAGTCGCTGCGACAACCCCCAGCCCGGCAGGATCCCCACCCGCGCATGGGTGTCCGCGAAGCGCGCGGCCTCCGAGGCCAGCACCACGTCGCAGGCCAGCGCGAGCTCCAGCCCGCCGGTCACCGCGACGCCGTTGACCGCGGCGATCACGGGTTTCGAGCACGCCTCGATCGCGCGCACAGGGTCCGTTCGCCGGGTCCTGCCCGCGGCGGCTGCACGCGGCGCCTGCCCGAGCTCCTTCAGGTCCAGCCCCGCGCAAAAGGCCCGCTCCCCCTCGCCGGTCAGCACGACGGCCCGAACCTCCGGGTCCCGGTCAAGCGCGTTGAAGGCGTCCGCGATCCCCTGGCGCAACGCCGCGTTCAGGGCGTTCATGGCCCCGGGGCGGTCGAGTGTGACCAGCGCCACGGCGCCGCGCCGCTCTACCCTCAGGGGTGCGTCGGCGGCCGGTCCTGCGGGGCTGGGATCGCTCAAGGGAGGGTCTCCTCGCGGCTGGGCGCTTGCGGCGCACGACGGATTTGGAGGGTCCGCCCGGGCGCGGCGCAAGGGGCACCAATGAACGCTAGGCGAGCGGGGAATCGGTTTCAAGCGAGCTTTTAAATCGACACCGAAGAAAATTAATGCAGTGATTAAGACCGGCCGCGCGCCCGCCGGCAGGCCGGGGCGCACCGCCGGATGGGGAGGAGACAACGGAGCCAAGGATGAAGCATCCCGCGCATCATGCCCGGACCATGCCGGACAAGATCGCCTACCGCATGGCCGGGTCGGGCGACACGCTTACCTATGCCGAGCTCGACCGCCGCTCCAATCAGGGCGCGCAGGCGCTGCGCCGGCTGGGCGTGCGGCACGGCGATCACATCGCCTTCCTGATGGAGAACCGCCTCGATTTCCTCGAGATCGCCTGGGCCGCGCATCGCTGCGGCGTGATCTACACGGCCGTCTCCCGCTATCTGAGCCCGGAGGAGGCCGGCTACATAATCCGCGATTGCGGGGCCAAGGTCTTCATCACCTCGGACCGCTACCTCGACCGCGCCGACGAGTTCCGCGCCCAGGCTGGCCCGGGCGTCAAGTGCCTGATGGTCGGCGCGACGGCCCCCGGCTACGACGACTGGACCGCCCTGCGCGAGGCTCAGCCGGCCGAGCCCGTGCCCGACGAGCGCGTCGGAACCGACATGCTCTACTCCTCCGGCACCACCGGCCGTCCCAAGGGCATCGAGCGCGACGTCGGCGACGCGCCCATCGACCACATCAACCCGATGATGAGCCTGCTCTGCGAAAAAATGAGCGGGATGGACTCCGACACCATCTATCTCTCGCCCGCGCCGCTCTACCACGCCGCGCCGCTGCGCTTCACGATGATGGTCGCCTCGCTGGGCGGAACCGCCATCATAATGGAGCGGTTTGACCCGGAAGCGTTCCTTCGGCTGGTCGAGGCGCACCGCGTCACCCACTCCCAGCTCGTGCCGACCATGTTCGTGCGCATGCTCAAGCTGCCCGAGGAGGTGCGCGCACGCTACGACGTCTCCTCCCTGAAGGTGGCCGTGCACGCCGCCGCGCCCTGCCCGCAGGAGATCAAGCGGCGCATGATCGAGTGGTGGGGCCCGATCCTTCTGGAATACTACGCGGGCACCGAGGCGACGGGCGCAACCGTGGCGACCTCCGAGGAATGGCTGAAGCACCCCGGCTCCGTCGGCAGGTCCATCACCGGGCGCATCGTCATCCTGGACCCGGAGGGTGACGAGCTGCCCCCCGGCGAGATCGGCGACGTCTATTTCGACACCGGCATCACCTTCCAGTACCACAACGATCCGGGGAAGACGGAGAAGGCCTTCATCCGTCCCGGCGTCTCCACCCTGGGCGATGTCGGCTACCTGGACGAGGACGGCTACCTCTACCTCACCGACCGGGCCGCCTACACCATCATCTCCGGCGGCGTGAACATCTACCCGCAGGAGACCGAGGACCTGCTGGTCTGCCATCCCGAGGTCACCGACGTCGCCGTCTTCGGCGTGCCCGACGACGAGATGGGCGAGCAGGTCAAGGCCGTGGTCCAGCTCGCCGACCCTCGCAAGGCGGGGCCCGAGATGGAGGCCGAGCTGATCGGCTGGGCGCGCGAGCGCCTGTCCCACGTCAAGGTCCCGAAAAGCATCGACTTCCGCGAGGAGCTGCCGCGCACCGCCACCGGCAAGCTGATGAAGCGCCACCTGAAGGACGAGTACTGGGCCGCCGCCCGCAAGCAGGGAGAGAAAGCATGAGCCACCCCTTCGACCTTTCCGGAAAGACCGCCGTCGTCACCGGCGGCAATGGCGGCATCGGCCTGGGCATGGCCCGGACGCTCGTCCAGTGCGGCTGCGACGTGGCGATCTGGGGCCGCAACCCCGAGAAGAACGAGAAGGCCCGCGCGGACGCCGCCGCGCTGGAGGGCGGCCGGGTCGAGGTTTTCGGCGTGGACGTCACCGACGACGGCTCGATCGAGCGAGCCATGGCCGACACGCTGTCGCGCTTCGGGCGCGTGGACGGCATGTTCGCCAACGCCGGAGTCTCGTCCTCGGGCGCGCGCAAGGGGTTCCTGGAGCGCACGAAGGAGGAGTGGCGCCAGCTCTTCGCCGCCAACCTCGACGGCGTGGTCAAGAGCTTCCAGGAGGCGACGCGCCACATGGTCGAGCGCGCGGGCTCCGGCGACGCGGGCGGACGGCTGGTGGTCACCTCCTCCGTCGCCTCCATCGAGGGCGCGGCCTTCAACGAGCATTACGGCGCCTCGAAGGCCGCCGTGAACGGGATGATGCGCGCGCTGGCCGTGGAGCTCGCCCGCCACGGCATCACCGTCAACTCGATCCTGCCCGGCTACATCGTCACCGACATGACCGAGCGGCTGATGACCAACGACCGGTTCATCGAGAAGGTCGGCAAGCGCATCCCCATGCGCCGCTTCGGCGAGCCGGAGGATTTCGGCGGTCTCGCCGCCTATCTGATGAGCGACCTCAGCCGCTACCACACCGGCCAGACCTTCGTGATCGACGGCGGCTACACGATCTTCTGAGCGCGCGTCCCGCAAGCGAAAACGGCCGCCCCTGAAGGGGCGGCCGCCGCTCATCTCGGGCGCCCGGAGGCGCGCGGGGTCACTCGCTCTCGGAGGAGAGGACCTCGCCGAAGGGCACCCAGCTCTCGTCCTCGAAGCGGACGAGCTGCACCGCCTCGATCGGGTAGAAGTCCGTGGCCGAGGTGTCGACCACGATGCCCGGCAGCAGCAGCGGCAGCTCCAGATTGTCGAGGTTCGCGGCCTGCTTCATGATGTTCTCGCGGCTCAGATCGTCGCCCGCCTGACGCAGCACCTGCTCCATGGTCTTGGCGATGTTGTAGCCGAACACCGTGAAGGAGGAGGACTTGTCCCCGTCCGGGTAGTACTCGTCCATGAAGGCGTGCCATTCCTGCATGGCGGGATCGTCCTCCCACTGCGGGTCGCCCGGCTCCTTCTGGTAGATGGCCGAGATGACGCCCTGGGAGGCCTCGAGACCGGCCGGCTTCATCACCGCGCCGACCGACTGCGAGACGTTGTTGAGGAAGTGCGTGGGCTTCCAGCCGATGTCATGCGCCTTCTTGATGGCCTGCGCCGCGAATTTCGGCGTCGTGATGTTGAAGAACACGTTCGCGCCGGAGGCCTTCAGGTTGATGATCTGGCTGTCCACGGTCGGGTCGGCGACCTCGTAGGATTCCTCGGCCACGATCAGTTCGTCGGCCTTGTCGCCCAGCCCTTCGACGAAGCCGCTGAGGTAGTCCTTGCCGTAGTCGTCGTTCTGCACGAGGACGCCGATCTTGGGATCCTCGACATTGTCGAGGATGTACTTGGCGTAAATCGCGCCCTCGGTCGGGTAGTTGGGCTGCCACCCCATCGTCCAGGGGTAGTTCTCCGGGTCGCCCCATTTCGAGGCGCCGGTGGCCAGGAACAGATGCGGCACGCCCTTGGCGTTGACGTAGCGATGGATGGCGGAGTTGGTCGGCGTGCCGAGAACGGAGAAGAGCGCGGCCACCTGATCCTGCTCCACCAGGCGGCGCACCTGCTCCACCGTCTTGGGCGGCGAGTAGCCGTCGTCATAGGTGATGAAGTCGATCGTGCGACCGTTGACGCCGCCCTCGTCGTTGAGCTTGTCGAAGTACTTCTCGATCGTCTCGCCGATCTGGCCGTAGGCGGAGGCCGGGCCCGAATACGGCATGGTGTTGCCGATCTTGATCGAGTCCTCGGTCACTCCGACCTGCGCCATGGCCGGTCCGGCCAGCGCCAGGGCGGAGGCGACCCCCGCCGCGATTGCGTTTCGTCTGCTGAGCATGTCGCGTCTCTCCCTGTCGAGTCTTGTCTCCGGCCCCTTTCACAGGAGCCGTTTCAACCGCGCCGCGCCGGCGCGGATCAGCCCCCCGGCGCCGAGCGGCGCCAGGTAGATCACGAGAATGAGGAGCAGCCCGTAGAAGGCGCCGGCGAGCCCGCGGGAGATCTCCTCGGCCACATTGGGGATGAAGACGATGAAGGCCCCGCCGATCAGCGCGCCAGGCAGCCAGCCGACGCCGCCGATCACCATCCCCACCAGCAGCGCGACGGAAAGCAGGAACGTGAAGCTGTCCGGCGCCACGAACTTGACCACGACGGCGCTCAGAGCCCCCGCCACGCCCGTGACCAGGGCCGAGATCCCGAAGGCGGTGGCCTTGTAGATGGGCAGGTTCACGCCCATCGAGCTCGCGGCGATCGGGTTGTCCCGGATGGCCATCAGCGCGCGTCCGGTCCGGCTCGTCACCAGGTTCCGCGCCGCCCAGTAGAGCAGCAGCCCCACCACGAAGGTCAGATAGTAGGTGTAGAGGCCGGGGTCGATCGGCAGGCCGAAGGGGATGACCGGGTCGAAGGTCATGGTGAAGACTTGGATGCCCTGCACGCCGCCGGTGAACCCCTCGATGATCGAGAGCTTCAGGAACTGCGGCGTCGCCACCGCCAGCGCGAAGGTGGCCAGCGCCAGGTAGATGCCCTCCAGCCGGAGCGCGGGGAAGCCGAACAGGAAGCCGACCACGAAACAGACCAGGCCCGCCGAGGGCAGGGTGGCCAGGTGGTGGAAGCCGGCCTGCTCGATCATGATCGCGGCGGTGTAGGCGCCCACTGCGTAGAAGGCGCCGTGGCCGAGCGAGAACTGCCCGTTGATCCCCGTCAGCAGGTTCAGGCCCATGATGGCGATGGCGTAAACCAGAAGCTGCGTCATCTGGTAGATGAAGAAGCCGGTGGAGAAGAAGGGCACGGCGATAAGCCCCGCCGCCACCAGGATGAGCGCGCCATGCTCCAGGCTCAGGCCGCCGCGGGCCGGCGCCGCGGCCGCGCGGGAGGTTTGATCCGTGGCCGCCATGTTTCAGACCCTCTGCACGGCGCGGTGGCCGAAAAGCCCCGCGGGTTTCACCAGAAGCACCGCCACGATAAGGAACAGCGCGATGGGCAGCTTCAGTTCGCCCCCGATGACCGGGATGTAGGTCCCCGCCAGGTTCTCCACGATGCCGACGATGAAGCCGCCGATCACCGCGCCGCCGGGCGAGGTCAGCCCCCCCAGCACCGCGCCCGCGAAGCCGTAGAGCAGGATCGACAGCATCATGTTGGGCTCCAGGAACACCACCGGGGCGATCAGCATCCCCGCGACCGAGCCGATGGCCGCCGCCATGCCCCAGCCCAGCGCCGTCATGTAGCTCACCCGGATGCCCACCAGCCGCGCGCTCTCGCGGTTGGCCGCCGCCGCGCGCATGGCCAGCCCCACGCGCGTGAAGCGGAAGAAGGCCCAGAGCAGCGCCAGCATCACCAGCGTGACGCCGATCATCCCCGCCTGGTGGGTGCCGATCAGCGCGCCCTCGTAGAGCGGCCCGGTCCCGAAGGGCGAGGGCACGGACTTGATGGAGAAGTCCCAGATGAAGCCGGCCGCCGAGTTGAAGATGCCGAACAGCGCGATGAACACCGCGATATGCGTCAGCACCGGCGCGTTCTCGATCGGCTTGAACACGATGCGCTCCACCGCGAAGCCGCCCACGAAGCTGACCGCGATGGTCAGCGGGAACACCGCCCAGTAGGGTATGCCCCATTGCAGGAACTGCCAGGCGATGAAGGTGGAGAACATCGCCATCTCGCCCTGGGCGAAGTTCAGGTGGTGGATCGCCTGGTAGATCATCACCACCGACAGCGCCATGCAGGCGTAGATGGAGCCGGTGGCGAAGCCCGCGACGATCTGCTGAAGGAAAAGATCCATGGTCCGTCCTCAGTAGCCCAGATAGGCGGCGCGCACGCTCTCGTCCTCGCGGATGGCCTTGGCCTCCCCGGACAGCACGAT
>JBNJGE010000101.1:0-11746 GCA_051747505.1 Pseudomonadota bacterium
TTTCAGCACCGCATCGCTTCCCGACTCCATGCCGATGTGTAAACGGTTTAATCCGGCTTTGGCTATGGCCTTTAACGGTCATGGGGAAGTCGATGGCGAAGTTGGTCTCGCAGAACTCCTTGATGCGGGTCTCGTCCTCGTATTCCTGGCGGCCGAAGTCGCGGCTGGGGGCGCCGATGACCACGAGGCCGCGGTCGCGATAGGCGTCCCACAGGGCCTGCAGCCCGTCATACTGCGGGGTGAAGCCGCAGCGAGAGGCGGTGTTGACCACCAGCGCCGGGCGGCCGGCGTAGTCCGACAGGCGGATCTCGCCGCCGGGCTCGGCCAGCGCGCGGAAGCGGAAGGCGTGGGCGCCGGGGCCGGCCGCGCGCAGGGGCGGGGCGGCCATGGCGAGGATTGGGAGCGCCAGGAACGCGCGGCGGTCGAAGCGGGGTGGGGTCATGGGCGGCCTCCTTCTCCGCCCCCTATATACGCGCGCGGTGGGGAAACGGTTTCCGCGCGGGGCGGAAACCCGTCCCGTCCCTCAGCTTTCCCCGAAGACCCGCTTGAAGATCACGTCCACGCGGCGGGTGTGGTGGGCGAGGTCGAAATTGGCCTCGATCTCGGCCTCCGACAGCGCGGCGGTCACTTCGGGGTCGGCCTTGAGCTCGGTCATGAAGTCCTTGCCCTCCTGCCAGACCTTCATGGCGTTGCGCTGGACCAGCCGGTAGGCGTCCTCGCGGCTCACGCCCTTCTGGGTCAGCGCGAGCAGGACGCGCTGGGAGTGCACCAGGCCGCGATACTGGTGGAGGTTGCGCTCCATGTGCTCGGGGTAGACGACCAGCCTGTCGATCACGCCGGTGAGGCGCGCCAGCGCGAAGTCGAGCGTGATGGTGGCGTCGGGGCCGATGTAACGCTCGACCGAGGAGTGGGAGATGTCGCGCTCGTGCCAGAGGGCGACGTTCTCCATGGCCGGGATGGCGTAGCCTCGGATCATGCGGGCCAGCCCGGTGAGGTTCTCCGTCAGGACCGGGTTGCGCTTGTGGGGCATCGCCGAGGAGCCCTTCTGGCCGGGGGAGAAGTATTCCTCGGCCTCCAGCACCTCGGTGCGCTGGAGGTGGCGGACCTCCGTGGCGATGCGCTCGATGGAGGAGGCGACGACGGCCAGCGCGGCGAAGAAGGCGGCGTGCCGGTCGCGCGGGATCACCTGGGTGGAGACGGGCTCGGGCTCGAGGCCCATCATGCGGCAGACATGCTCCTCCACATAGGGGTCGATGTTGGCGAAGGTGCCCACGGCGCCGGAGATGGCGCCGGTGGCGATCTCCTCGCGCGCGGTGGCGAGGCGGGCGCGGTTGCGGTCCATCTCGGCATAGGCTTGGGCGAGCTTGAGGCCGAAGGTGGTCGGCTCGGCGTGGATGCCGTGGGAGCGGCCGATGCAGACGGTCTCCCTGTGCTCGAAGGCGCGGCGTTTCAGGGCGGCGAGCAGGGCGTCCATGTCCGCCAGAAGGATGTCGGAGGCGCGCACGAGCTGGAGGTTGAAGCAGGTGTCGAGGACGTCCGAGGAGGTCATGCCCTGGTGGACGAAGCGGGCCTCGGGGCCGACGAGCTCCGCCAGATGGGTGAGGAAGGCGATGACGTCGTGCTTCACCTCGCGCTCGATCTCGTCGATGCGCTCGACGTCGAAGGCCATGTCCTTCGCCTTCCAGACGGTCTCGGCGGCGGATTTCGGGATCACGCCCAGCTCGGCCTGGGCGTCGCAGGCATGGGCCTCGATCTCGAACCACAGGCGGAACTTGGTCTCCGGCGTCCAGACGGCGGACATCTCGGGGCGGGCGTAGCGGGGGATCATGGGCGGGCTCCGTCGCGGGATTGCGGGCGCGGGACTGCGGGCGGGCGCGGGATAGCGCGCGGGGGGCGCGGCGGCAAGCGGCGGAGGCCGTCCCCCGCCGCGCCCCCGCCCCCCCGCCCTGGCGCGGCGGGGGGCGGCTGACGCAGCGGCGGGGGTTGCAGGGCGGGGCGCGCGGCGTTGATCTGCGCCGCGGTCCGTTCGCCGCGGCGCGAATTCGCGGGCGCGAAGGGCCGGTTGTTCATTCCGAGGCAGACACGGGAGAAGGCGATGACGAGCAGGGTTCTTCAGGAGGCGGTGTGGCCGGCGCGCGCGGGCGCGGGGCTGTGGGTCAAGCGGGCGGCGCTGGTCGCCTTCGGGGTGGCGGCGCTGGTCGTGGCCTCCAAGGTCAAGGCGCCGCTGCCCTTCTCGCCGGTGCCGATCAATCTGGGCACCTTCGCGGTGCTGGGGCTGGGCGCGGCCTATGGGCCGCGGCTGGGGCTGGTCACGATACTGGCCTGGTTCGCGCTGGGCGCGGCGGGCTTCGCCGTCTTCGCCGGGCAGGGCGAGGCGGGTCTGGCCTACATGACGGGCGGCACGGGCGGCTATCTGGCGGGCTACCTGCTGGGCACGGCGCTGGTCGGGGCGCTGGCGCGGCGGGGCTGGGACCGGAGCGCGGGCGGCATGGCGGCGGCGATGCTGCTGGGCAATGTCGCGATCTACGCGCCGGGGCTGCTGTGGCTGAACCAGTTCGCGGGCGGCTGGGCGCAGACGCTGGACTGGGGGCTGTGGCCCTTCCTGATCGGCGATGCGCTGAAGCTGGCGCTGGCGGCGCTGCTGCTGCCGGCGGCGTGGAAGGCCGTGGGCAGGGCGCGCGGCTGAGGCATCCCTTGAAGGTGAAGCTGGCGCGGTTCGCCGCGCCAGCCTCGTCAGCTTACTTCCCTTTGCCGCCGCCCGGCGGGTTGTTCCCGCGCCCCCCGCCAGAGGGGTTGCCCGTCGTGCTGGGGCCGTTCGGGGGTGCGTTCTTTCCCATATCAAATCCTTTCTCGGCTTCTTGCTGCGGCCCAATCCACCGCAACGTGTAAAAGCCTATCGGCCTTGATCGGAAAATCTCAAGCAAAAACTCAGAAACCGTATGCAAGGTATCTGAAATTCAAGGCGTTCACTCCCCGCTCTGGCGCACGCGCAGGGCGAGGGGGTCGTCGGTCAGGTTCTCCAGCAGCCAGGACCTGGCGTGCATGCGCGTGCCCTTGTCGGTGACATGCGGGGCGACCTCCAGGCGCAGGCGGCGGCCGGCCATGGGCGAGAGCCGGGCGGGGGCGGCGACGCCGTCGGAGAACTCCAGGATGACGTCCTCGCCCTCGGGCGGCGGGGCGAGGGGCGCGTCGAGGCGCAGGCGGCAGCCGGCGAAGAGGTGGCTGTGGGTCGGGCGCAGGACGGGGGGCGCGCTCATGCGGCCTCGCGGCCGAGGGCGGCGCGCATCAGCTCGCGCGTGTACTCGGTGCGGGGGTGGGAGAACACCGCCTCGGAGTCGCCGGATTCCACGATATCGCCGTCCTTCATCACGATGACCCGGTGGGCCATGGCGCGGACCACCTTAAGGTCATGGGAGATGAATAGATAGGCGAGACCGTGGCGGCGCTGCAGATCGCGCAGCAGGTCCACGATCTGGGTCTGCACGGTCATGTCGAGCGCCGAGGTCGGCTCGTCGAGGACCAGCAGGCGGGGCTTGAGGATCATGGCGCGCGCGATGGCGATGCGCTGGCGCTGGCCGCCGGAGAACTCGTGCGGGTAGCGGTCCATCATGGCGGGGTCGAGGCCGACCTCGTGCAGGGCCTGGGCGACGGCCTCGCGCGGGTTGTCGAGCCCCTCGAGGCGGTGGACGGTCAGGCCCTCGGCCACGATCTTCTCCACCGACATGCGCGGGGAGAGGGAGCCGTAGGGGTCCTGGAAGACCATCTGCATCTGGCGGCGGACCGGGCGCAGATGGCGGGACTTCCAGCCCTGGATGTCGCGGCCCTGGAAGACCACCGGCCCCTCGGAGGAGGTCAGGCGCAGGAGCGCGAGGGCGAGCGTGGTCTTGCCGGAGCCGGATTCGCCGACGATGCCGAGGGTTTCGCCGGCGCGGACGGAGAGCCGGGCGTCGTTGACGGCCTTGATGTGGCCGACGACGCGTTTCATCAGGCCGCGGCGGACGGGGAACCAGACGCGCAGGCCGGAGGTCTCCACCACCGTTTCGGAGCCGGTGGGGGCGGGCTCGGCGAGGCCCTTCGGCTCGGCGGCGAGCAGCTTGCGGGTGTAGGGGTGGCGGGGGTCGGCGAAGAGGGCGTCGGCCTCGTTGGTCTCCACGATCTCGCCGTCCTTCATCACGGCGACGCGGTCGGCGACGCGGCGGACGATGCCGAGGTCGTGGGTGATGAAGAGCATGGACAGCCCCTCCTCGGCCTGCAGGCGCTTGAGGAGGTCCAGGATCTGGGCCTGGATGGTGACGTCGAGCGCCGTGGTGGGCTCGTCGGCGACCAGGAGCTTGGGGTTGTTGGCCAGCGCCATGGCGATCATGACGCGCTGGCGCTGGCCGCCCGAGAGCTGGTGGGGGTAGTCGGCGAGGCGGCTTTCGGCGTCGCGCACGCCGACCTTGTGGAGCAGGTCGAGGATGCGGGCGCGGGCCTCGGCGCCCTTGAGGCCCTGGTGGAGCGCGAGGGATTCGCTGAGCTGCTTGTCGATGGTGTGCAGCGGGTTCAGCGAGGTCATCGGCTCCTGGAAGATGAAGGAGATGTCGTTGCCGCGGGTGCGCCGGAGTTCGCGTTCCGAGGCGGAGACCATCTCCCGCCCCTCGAAGGTGACGGAGCCGATGATCTGCGCGCTGTCGGGGAGGAGGCCGACGGTCGAGAGGGCGGTGACGGACTTGCCGGAGCCGGATTCGCCGACAAGGGCGAGGGTCTCGCCGGGCTTGATGTGGAAGGAGACGTCGCGGACGGCCGCCACGTCCTCGTCGCGGCCGCGGAAGGTGATGGAGAGGTCGTTGACGTCGAGGAGGGGGGCGGCGGTCATGCGGGGCGTGCCTCCGCTTGGCGGAAGAGGGGCGGCATGGCGGGGCGGTCGAGGCGGGGCGCCCGGGATCGACTGGCTGCCGGGTCGGTGGGGGCGAGTTCGCGCGCGCAAGTATACTTGGAAGTATATTTTTCAAACAAAGGTGAAATGCAGAGACCCCGGCGCCTGCGCGCCCATTTCGGGCGCGCTGGCACTGCCGTTGTCGTTGGCGCTTCAAGGCGCGTCGCTTGCGGGCAGGTTGGAGTGAGCGCGCGCGCGCGAAAATACTTGGAAGTATACTTATCAAGCAAAGGTGAAATCCAAAGACCCCGGCGCCCGCGCGCCAATTTCTGGCGCGCCGGCATTGCCGTCGGGGTTTGCGTGGCCGGACGGTTGCCGACCGGCGTTTCGCCCGCCCCGCTCACCGGAACGTCTTCCGCGGGTCGAAGGCGTCGCGGATGGCCTCGAAGACGAAGACCAGCAGCGAGAGCATGATCGCGAAGGCGAAGAAGGCGGTGAAGCCCAGCCAGGGGGCCTGCAGGTTGTTCTTGCCCTGCAGCGCCAGGTCCCCGAGCGAGGGGTAGGAGGCGGGCAGGCCGAAGCCGATGAAATCCAGAGTCGCCAGCATGGTGATGGAGGCGGTGAGGATGAAGGGCATCATGGTCAGCGTCGCCACCATGGCGTTGGGCAGCAGGTGGCGGAACATGATGGTCCAGTTCGGCACGCCGAGCGCCCGGGCCGCGCGGACATATTCGAAGTTGCGCGCTCGCAGGAACTCGGCGCGGACCACCCCGACGAGCGCCGTCCACTGGAAGAGGCTGAGCAGGATCAGCATGGACCAGAAGGTCGGCTCGATGATCGCGGAGATGATCATGATGAGGAACAGGACCGGGATGGCCGACCAGATCTCCTCCACGCGCTGGAAGGTGAGGTCCACCCAGCCGCCGAAGAAGCCCTGGGCGGCGCCGGCGACGACGCCGATGATGGAGGAGAGGATGGTGAGGGCGAGGCCGAAGAGGACGGAGATGCGGAAGCCGTAGATGACGCGGGCGGTGACGTCGCGGGCCTGGTCGTCGGTGCCCAGCCAGTGGATGGCGTCGGGCGGCGAGGGGGCGCGGTCCACGCCGTAGCTGATGGTGTCGAAGCTGAAGGGGATCAGGGGCCAGACCATCGAGCCGGGGTGGGCGCCCTCGACGGGCTCGCCCGACTGGATTGCGTCGATCAGGCGCTCGGGGTCGTCGAAGCAGCTCTCGAGCCCGCCGGTCAGGATCAGGCAGCGCACCTCGACGGAGCGGTAGTCGGCCTCGGTGGCGAAGTCGCCGCCATAGGCGGTCTCGGGGTGGAACTCGAAGATCGGGAAGCGGGTCTCGTCGCGGTAGGTCACCCAGAGGGGGCGGTCGTTGGCGACGAACTCGGCGAACAGCGAGATGAGGAACAGCACCAGGAACAGCCAGAGGGACCAGAAGCCCCGGCGGTTGGTCTTGAAGTTCTCCCAGCGCCGCTTCCGGAGCGGGTCGAGGGCGAAGGGGCCCGCCTGGCGCGCCGGCGGGGCCGGGGGCGGCCCCTCATGCGGGGCGGCCGCGGGGGGCGCGCCCGGCCCCTCGGGCGCGGCGTCGGGGGCGGCGGGGCGGCGGGGGTCGGGGGCCTGGCTCATGTCTCGCGGCTCTCGAAATCGATGCGCGGGTCGATCCAGACATAGGTGAGGTCCGAGATCAGCTTCACGAACATGCCGAGCAGCGAAAACAGGAACAGGGTGCCGAACACCACCGGGTAGTCGCGGTTGATGACGCTCTCGTAGCCCAGCAGGCCGAGGCCATCGAGGGAGAAGACGATCTCGATGATGAAGGCGCCGGTGAAGAAGATCGAGATGAAGGCGGCGGGGAAGCCCGCAATCACGATCAGCATGGCGTTGCGGAAGACATGGCCGTAGAGGACCCGGCTTTCGGTCAGGCCCTTGGCGCGGGCGGTCATGACGTACTGCTTGCGGATCTCGTCGAGGAAGGAGTTCTTGGTCAGCAGCGTGAGCGTCGCGAAGCCGGAGATGGACATGGCGAGCACCGGCAGGGTGATGTGCCAGAAATAGTCGGCGACCTTGCCCAGCAGGGAGAGCTGCTCGAAGTCGTCGGAGGTCAGGCCGCGCAGCGGGAAGACCTGGAAGTAGCTTCCGCCCGCGAAGAAGATCAGCAGCATGACCGCGAAGAGGAAGCCGGGGATGGCGTAGCCGACGATGACCAGCCCGGAGGTCCAGGCGTCGAACGCGGTGCCGTCGCGCACGGCCTTGCGGATGCCCAGCGGGATGGAGACGAGGTAGCTGAGCAGCGTCGTCCACAGGCCCAGCGAGATGGAGACGGGCATCTTCTCCAGGATCAGGTCCATGACGTCGATGGAGCGGTAGTAGCTCTCCCCGAAATCGAACTGGACGTAGTTCCAGATCATCAGCCCGAAGCGTTCGAGCGGGGGGCGGTCGAAGCCGAACTGCTTCTCGAGCTCGGCGATGAACTCGGGGTCGAGGCCCTGGGCGCCGCGGTAGTCGCCGGAGGCCTGGCCGCCGGAGCCGCCCGCGGTCTCTCCGCCGCCGCCGGAGAAGCGCTCGGTCGCCGAGCCGGGGTCGTTGATCTGGGAGATGATGCGCTGGACGGGGCCGCCGGGGGCGAACTGGATGACGACGAAGTTGATCGCCATGATCCCCAGCAGGGTGGGAATCATCAGCAGCAGGCGGCGCAGGACGTAGGCGCCCATTCAGCGGGGGTCCCCGGCGGGGCGCCTGTGGTCGTCCGCGCGCACGGGGAGGGGCGCGGGCCGGGGGCGCGCGGCGAAACCGGCGGCGGCTGCGGCGCCGGCGAGGCCGATGAGGATCAGGGCGTCGATCGGGGTCACAGCGGGGCTCCTTCGGCCTTGAGGGCCTCGGCCTTCTCCTCGTCATGCCACCAGTAGCCGTCGCCGCGGGAGTAGGGGGGCGGCGTGTCGGGGCGTCCGAAGACGTCCCAGTAGGCGACGTTGTAGGAGGCGCCGTACCAGTTGGGGGTCCAGATGTGCATGGCGCGCATGGCGCGGTCGAGGGCGCGGGCGGCGGTTTCGAGCTCCTCCCGGCTCTCGGCCTGGACGACGTGTTCTATCAGGGCGTCGATGGCGGGGTTGGCGAGGCCGGTAAGGTTGGGGGTGCCGCGCTGGTCGGCGGCCTCCGACCCGAACAGCGAGCGCAGCTCCTGGCCGGGCGTGAGGGACATGACGAAGCGGCCGGGGACGATGTCGTAGTCGAACGCCTCCTGCCGGGCCTGATACTGGGCGGCGTCCACCACGCGAAGGCTGGCGTCCACGCCCATCTTGCGCAGGTTCTGGATCATCGGGCCGATGATGCGCTGGAAGGTGGGGGAGTCGTCGAGGAACTCGACCTTCAGCACCTCGCCTTCGGCGTTGCGGCGCAGGCCGTCGGAGCCGACCTCCCAGCCGGCCTCGTCGAGAAGGCGCATGGCCCGGCGCAGGACGCGGCGGTCGGAGCCGGAGGCGTTGGTCTCGGGCGGGACATAGGCGGGTTCGGCGAAGACCGATTCCGGCAGGTGCTCGCGCAGGGGCTCCAGAAGCTCCAGCTCGGCCTGCGACGGCATGCCCTCGGCCATCATGGGGGAGTTCTGGAAGAAGGAGACGGTGCGCTCGTAGAGGCCGTAGAAGAGGGTGTCGTTGGACCACTCGAAATCGAAGGCGAGCGACAGCGCCTCGCGCACGCGGGGGTCGTCCAGCGGCGCGCGGCGCATGTTGAACCAGAAGCCCTGGGTGCCGGCGGGGCGGTTGTCGGGGATCTGCTCCCTGACCACCCAGCCCTTCTCCAGCGCGGGGAAGTCGTATTCGGTGGCCCAGATCTTGGAGAAGAACTCCTGGTGGAAGAGGAAGGCGCCGCCCTTGAAGGCCTCGAAGGCGGCCGTGTAGTCCTTGAAGTATTCGAAGACGTAGCGGTCGAAGTTGTTCGCGCCGACGTTCACGGGCAGCTCGGCGCCCCAGTAGTCCTCGCGCCGCTCGAACACGATGCGGCGGCCGGGCTCGACCACCGCCACCTCGTAGGGGCCGGAGCCGAGGATGGGGTCGAGGGTGGAATCCTCGAAGTCGCGCCCATCCTTCGCCCACCAGTCCTTCGAGAGGATCGGCAGGGAGCCGACCAGCATCGGCATGTCGCGGTTGGCCGGGCCGCCGTTGAACTCGAAGCGCACGCTGTGCGGGTCGAGCGCCTCGACGCTTTCCACGTTGCGCAGGCGGATGCGGTAGTTGGGGGAGCCCTTGGTCTTGAGGGTCTCCACGGTCCAGACGACATCCTCGGCGGTGATCGGCTCGCCGTTGGAGAACTCGGCCTCCTCGCGCAGGCGGAAGATGGTCCAGCTGCGGTCATCGGGGTATTCGACCGTGCGGGCGACGAGGCCGTAGGCGGCGTCGGGCTCGTCGGGGGAGCCGGCGAGCAGGCTGTCGAAGGTGGCGCCGAGGCCCTGGGCGGGCTCGCCCTTCAGGATGAAGGGGTTGAGGCTGTCGAAGGTGTTGGAGGCGGCGGTGCCGCGGCCCGACCAGACGCCGCCCTTGGGGGCGTCGGGGTTGACCACGTCGAAATGCTCGAAATCCGCGGGGTATTTCAGGTCCCCGAAGGCGGAGACGCCGTGGGCGACGGTGACGTCCTGCTCCTCCTCCTCCGGCGCCGCGGACTGGGCGGCGGCGGGGGCGGCGGCGAGGGCGGTCAGGGCGAGGGCGGCGAGCGCGCGCAGGCCCGCGGCGGCGCGGCGCGGACGGGCGGCGGGGCGCGTGGGCATGAACGGGTCTCCCTTGGCGGCGGCGTTGCCGGTCCGTTCAAGGGTTAGGGGTCGGGTCCGGGCGTTTCAAGCGCCGGGCGTTCACGAGGACGCCGGCGGCGGTCACCCGCCGTCGAGCCAGGTCGGGGGAACCGCCTTGTCCCGGGCCTCCATGTCCCAGGCCTGCCCGGCGATGCGCCAGCGGCCCGCGTCCTTCACCAGCAGGATCGCCTCGACGCCCCGCTCTGGCGCGGCGCCGTTCTCGGACATGCCGCAGACCGCCATGGCGACGGCGACGTTGCCGAAGACGCGGACCTCGGCGCCCAGCGCCGTCTCCTCGAGGCTGTCGAGGTTCTCCGCGGCGACGCGCTTCATCCGCTCGACGAAGGCTTCGACCGACTTCGGGGCGGCTGGCCGGGCCGCGGGGACGAGGCTGGCCCCGGGCAGGAAGTCGTCGGCGAAGGCGGCCCAGTCGGCCGGGCGATCGCGGGTCCAGCTGACGCTGGCGAACTGCCGTGCGATGAGGGCGCGGATTTCCGCTGCGTCCCCGGAGTCGTTCCCGGTCATGGCTGCCTCCCCGTCGGCGAGGGCGCGGACGGGCAGGATAGACGGGGCGGAGGGGGCGCGTCCACCGCGGATGCGGGCGGGCGGGCGGCGCGGCCGGCCCCGAACGGGAACGGGCCGCCCCGGCGGGGCGGCCCGTGATCCCTCCGGTGCGCGCGGCGGCCCTCAGTCCCCCGAGCCGACCGTCTCCAGATAGGCGACCAGCGCGGCGCGGTCCTCGACGCTGCGCAGGCCGGCGAAGCTCATGGCCGTGCCGGGGGCGAAGTCGCTGGGCTTTTCCAGGAACTTGTTCAGGTTCTCCGGGGTCCAGACATCGGCGGCCTCGGAGAGCGCGCCGGAGTAGCTGAAGCCGTCCACCGCGCCGACCTCGCGGTCCACCACGCCGTCGAGATGCGGGCCGGTGGCGTTGGAGCCGTCGAGATTGTGGCAGGCGCGGCACTTGCCGTAGACGCGCTCCCCGCGCGAGGGGTCGGCCTCGGCGAGCAGGGCGGCGAAATCGACCTCCTCCTCCTCGGCCCCGGCCTCGCCGCCCTCCTCCTCGATCTCGAGGGAGTAGGCGTATTCATGCTCTCCGTGGCCGCCGCCGACGAGGATCATGTCGGCGAAGAACTGAACGCCGAGATAGACCAGGAGGGCGCCGACGACGGCCCCGACGATCTTGTTGATCTCCATCGTGTCCATGCTGTTCGAGACCTCTCGCTTGTCTTCGCCCGCCTGGGGGCGCCGGCGTCTGGGCCGGCCTGCTCCGCCTCCCGCTCCGGCCCCCGGGGCCGGCGCGCAAGCGCGCCCCGCCGCCCGCGCCGGCCGGCATGTCCGGGCGGTTTCCTAGCCGCTTCCCGCCCCGGGCCGCAAGCCGTATAAGGCGCGACCCATTGACTTGACAGCCGCCGCGGGGCCTCGTGCGCCCCGGCGCGAGGCCCGAGGACGCAGGAGACCATGAGCCAGCCCAGCAAGATCGCCTTCCAGGGGGAGCCCGGCGCCTATTCGCACATGGCCTGCCGGCAGGCCTATCCCGAGATGGAGGCGATGCCCTGCAAGACCTTCGAGGCGGCCATCGAGGCCTGCCGCTCGGGGGAGGCGGAATACGCCATGTTGCCGGTGGAGAACTCCACCTACGGGCGGGTGGCCGACATCCACACGCTGCTGCCGGGCTCGGGCCTGTTCATCATCGGGGAGACCTTCGTGCCGGTGGCGATCCAGCTGCTGGGCCCGAAGGGGGCGGCGCTGGAAGGAGTGCGCGAGGCGCGCAGCCACACGGTGCTGCTGGGGCAGTGCCGGGAGTTCCTCGGCCGGCACGGCATCCGCCCGGTGATCGGGGCGGACACGGCCGGCTCGGCCCGGCAGGTGGCGGAGCTGGGGGACCCGGCGGTGGCGGCGCTGGCCTCGGAGCTGGCCGCCGAGATCAACGGGCTGGAGGTGATCGCGCGCGACGTCCAGGACAACAGCCACAACGCCACGCGCTTCCTGGTGATGAGCCGGCGGCGGGTGGAGGCGGAGCCGGGCGAGCCGCGGGTGCTGACCACCTTCATCTTCGAGGTGCGCAACGTGCCCGCCGCGCTCTACAAGGCGATGGGGGGCTTCG
>JBNJGE010000102.1:0-11702 GCA_051747505.1 Pseudomonadota bacterium
CCCTCGGCCACCACGCGGGGGATGACGCCGAGGCCCGCGGCGAGGCGCGGGTTGAGGCCGGCGGCGCGCACCCCGGCGATCAGGGCGGGGTCGAGCTCCTCCGGCGCGCGGTTGAGATCGACATAGGCGCGCGGGACGAGCGCGTGGATCAGGGGCGCGCCGAAATCGGGGGCGGCGTCGAAGAGCTGCTCCACGAAGGCGTCCTCGGAGCGGCGCAGCTCATGCGCGCCGAGACGGGAGACGGCCAGCAGGTCCTCGGGATAGGCCCGCCCGGAATGGGGGGAGCTGAACACCACGGCCGAGGCCGGGGCGCCGCCGGGGCCGGCGGGCGCGGGGCGTTCGATGCGGAAGGGCTCCTCGGGCGCGCTCATGACCGTGAATATATCCCGCTGAGGCGGCGGGGGAACAGGCAAGACAGGCGCCGCAACGTAAGGACGGGTCGCAGGCGGCTCAGCCGGCCGCGTCAATGGCCCTGACCGCGTCGGCGACGCCGTCGGCGAAGAAGTAGAGCAGCGTGAGCGCCCCGCCGAGCAGGACGTAGCCGGCGATCACCACCAGCCCGTCGCGCACGAAGATGCCCAGCGCGAAGAGGGCGATGGCCGCGGCGACGAGGGTGGTGAGGAAGGGCACGACCTCCATCACCGGGCTGAACAGCGCCACGAGGCAGCACGCGCCCAGCGCCACGAGATTGCCGGGGCGGTCGGTCAGGACGGTGAGACGCTCGTTCAGCCAGGGGTCGATGCGGCGGATCCAGGGGCGCATCCAGCGGATGCCCCGGTGAGCGCGGTCGGCCCGCAGGCCGCGGTCCAGAAGGATGCGCGGCAGCCAGAGCGCCTCCCGCCCCAGCGCCATCTGCACGGCCACCAGACCGACGAGGGTGGCGAGCACGGTGGGCATGCCCGGCATGGTCGAGAGCGGCGAGACCAGCGCGAGCGAGGGCGCCAGCAGCAGCGGCGCGAAGGCGCGGGCGCCGAGCGTGGCCACGACCTCGCGGACCGTGATCCGCCCATCCTCGCCGCAGGCCTCGAGCTGGTCGAGCAGGCGCTGGAGGTTGTCGGCGGACGACAAGGCGCCGGGGGCGGCCTCGTCATCGCGAAGTTGGCTCATTCAGCTCGCGCCCCGCATGGCCCCGACCCGCGGGGAGGACATGGCCCCGACCAGACGGGGCCGCTGTCCCCTAGATGCCACCGGGACGCGCCGATTCAAGCCCGGCCGGCTCCGGCCAGGCCGGGCGCCGCGCGGGTCAGGCGGCGGCGCCGGGCGCCGCGGCGCGCACGTCGTCGCCGACATGGGGCTCGTACTGGGCGAAGTTGTCGGTGAACATCTTCACCAGCCGCGCGGCCTGCCGGTCATAGGCGGCGTGGTCGGCCCAGGTGCGGCGCGGGTCCAGCAGGGCGTCGGCCACGTCCGGGGCGCTGACGGGCACCTCGAAGCCGAAATTGGGGTCCTTGCGGAACTCGGCCTTGTCGAGGGTTCCGTCCAGCGCGGCGCCGAGCAGGGCGCGGGTCGCCTTGATGGGCATGCGCTGCCCCTCGCCGTAGGCGCCGCCGGTCCAGCCGGTGTTGACCAGCCAGCAGGAGGCGTTGTGCTCGGCGATCTTGTCGCGCAGCAGCGCGCCGTAGACCTCCGGCCGCCGCGGCATGAAGGGGGCGCCGAAGCAGGTGGAGAAGGTGGGCTCGGGCTCGGTCACGCCCTTCTCGGTGCCGGCCACCTTGGCGGTGAAGCCCGACAGGAAGTGATACATCGCCTGGGCGGGGGAGAGCCGGGCGATCGGGGGCAGGACGCCGAAGGCGTCGCAGGTCAGCATCACCACGTTGCGCGGCGGCCCCGCCAGCCCCGTCTCCGAGGCGTTGGAGATGTAGTGCAGCGGATAGGCGCAGCGCATGTTGGCGGTGAGGCTGTCGTCCTCGAAGTCCAGCTCCCGCGTGTGGGGGTCGTAGACCATGTTCTCGATCACGGTCGAGAAGCGGGTGGTGGTGGCGTAGATCTCCGGCTCCGCCTCGGGGTTGAGATCGATGGTCTTGGCGTAGCAGCCGCCCTCGAAGTTGAAGATGCCGCGGTCGGACCAGCCGTGCTCGTCGTCGCCGATCAGGGTGCGGGCCGGGTCGGCGGAGAGCGTCGTCTTGCCGGTGCCCGACAGGCCGAAGAAGACGGCGGAGTCGTCCGGGTCCCCGATGGCGTGGTTGGCCGAGCAGTGCATGGGCATCACGCCCTGCTCGGGCAGCAGGTAGTTGAGGATGGAGAAGACCGACTTCTTGTTCTCGCCCGCGTAGGAGGTGCCGCCGATCAGGACCAGGCGACGCTCGAAGCTGATGGCGATGACGGTGCCGGAGCGGCAGCCGTGACGCTCCGGGTCGGCCTGGAAGGAGGGGGCGTTGATGATGGTGAATTCGGGGTCGAACTCCGCGAGCTCCGCGCGCCCGGGGCGGCGCAGGAGGTGGCGGATGAAGAGCGCGTGCCAGGCGAGCTCGGCGCAGACGCGGACATTGAGGCGGTAGGCGGGGTCGGCGCCGCCGAAGAGATCCTCCACGAACAGCTCGCGCCCGCCGAGATGGGCGACCATGTCCCGGCGCAGGCGCTCGAACGCGTCGGCGTCCATGGGGGCGTTGTTCTCCCACCAGACATGCGGCTCGACCGAGGGTTCGCGGACGACGAACTTGTCCTTGGGGGAGCGGCCGGTGTGCTTGCCGGTGGTGACCAGAAGGGTTCCGCCCTGGCCGACCTCGCCTTCGCCGCGGGCGACGGCGTGCTGCATGAGCGCGGCTTCCTCGAGATTGTAGTGGGCGGCCTTCAGGCCCGTGATCCCCTGCGCCTCAAGGCTCCGCTCGGGATTGAAAACGCCTCGCTGCATGCTTTCAGGCTCCTTCGGTCGCTTCCTCGCGCGCCGGTTCCCGCCGCCGGCGCGTCCGCCGCCGATCCGGATCGGGCGTCGCCTTCGTGACGGGACCAGAACGCGGAAAGAGCTGTCCCGAGCGGCGAAACGCGATTCCGGCCCGCGTTCTCAAGATGCGCGGCCTATAGCATATCGGCGATTGAGTGACAGGGGCCAGGCCCGGGCGAAATGGCGCATCGGCTCGCGGGCGCGACGTTTGCGCGTGGCGGAGTCGGGGCGCCCCCGCGGCGGGCTGCCGCAGCCCGGCGCCGTTCCGCCGGTTTCCGGACGCATCAATTAACCGCGGCTGTTGCAGCGCGGGCGGCTTCGGAGGAAGCTGTCGTGACGCTACGGGAGAGAGCATGACCCAGATCGCCCTGGTGGACGACGACCGCAACATCCTCACCTCCGTCTCCATGGCCATGGAGGCGGAGGGGTACGACGTGCGCTGCTACACCGACGGGACCACGGCGCTGGCGGCGCTGACCTCCCAGCCCCCGGACCTCGCGGTGCTGGACATCAAGATGCCGCGCATGGACGGGATGGAGCTGCTGCGCCGGCTGCGCCAGAGCACCGACCTGCCGGTGATCTTCCTGACCTCGAAGGAGGACGAGATCGACGAGGTGCTGGGGTTGCGCATGGGCGCGGACGACTACGTGCGCAAGCCCTTCTCCCAGCGCCTGCTGATCGAGCGGGTGCGCGCCGTGCTGCGCCGGCGCGAGGCCGCGAACGGCCCGGAGCCCGAGCGGGCCGAGACGGAGCGGGCGATCACGCGGGGCAAGCTGACGCTGGACCCGCTGCGCCACTCCTGCACCTGGGACGGCAGGCCGGTCACCCTGACGGTGACGGAGTTCCTGATCCTGCAGGCGCTGGCCCAGCGCCCGGGCTTCGTGAAGAGCCGCGACCAGCTGATGGACGCGGCCTATGACGACCAGGTCTATGTCGACGACCGGACCATCGACAGCCACATCAAGCGGGTGCGCAAGAAGTTCCGGGAGATCGATCCGGGCTTCTCCTCCATCGAGACGCTCTACGGCGTGGGCTACCGCTACAAGGAGGCGTGAGCCGGAACGATGGCGGAGGCGGTCGAGGAGAGGGAGGGCCGCGCACGCCCGGCGCCTCCGGCGGAGACCGCGTACGGGGCGCCGCCGCGCCCCTCGCGCCTGACGCGGCGCATCATCTCCTTCAACCTCATCGGGCTGGCGCTGCTGGTCGGGGGCGTGCTGGCGCTGGCCGATTTCCGCAGCCAGCTGATCGAGCTGCGCACCCGGTCGCTGGAGACGGAGGCGCGCATCATCGCCGCCGCCCTGGCCGACACCGCCACGCTCGAGGACGGGCTGGGGGTGGATGTAGACCGCTCCTGGCCCGTGCTGGCGCGGCTGGTGGAGCCCGCGCGGGTGCGCGCGCGCATCTTCGACCGCGGCGCGCGGCTGATGGCCGACACGCGGCTGCGCGGGACCGCCCCCTACGGCCTAGCCGACGAGGAGCCGAGGGAGCGGTTCGACCCGGCCTCGGCCGTGCTGGACTGGGCGGAGGCGGGAGGGCGGCTGCTGCGGGCCTGGCTGCTGGGCGAGCGCTTCGAGACCGTCTCGGACGCCCCGCTGGGGCAGGTGGCGACGCTGCGCGAGGTCTATGCCGCGCTGGGCGAGCGGGCGGCGCGGGGGCGGCGGCTGAACGCGCGCGGCGAGCTGATCGTCTCGGTCGCCGTGCCGATCAAGCGGGAGAGCAAGGTGCACGGGGCGCTGGTGCTGTCCACCCAGGGCGGCGACATCGACGCCATCGTGCGCTCGGAACGGGTCTCGATCCTGCAGGTGTTCCTGGTGGCGCTGGCGGTGTCGGTGGTGCTGTCGCTGCTGCTGTCGCGGGCGATCAGCCGGCCCATCGAGCGGCTGGCGCGGGCGGCGCTGCGGGCCGAGCGGGAGGGGCATGCGCTGCGGGGCGGGCAGCGCGCGACGCTGCCCGACATGACGGCGCGGGGCGACGAGATCGGCTATCTCTCCGGCGCGCTGCGGCGCATGACGGACACCTTCTACGCGCGCATCGAGGCCACCGAGCGCTTCGCCGCGGACGCCACCCACGAGATCAAGAACCCGTTGACGTCCCTGCGTTCGGCGGTGGAGACGTTGCGATACACGCGCAACGAGGCCGACCGGGAGCGGCTGCTGAGGGTGATGGAGCATGACGTGGACCGCCTGAACCGCCTCGTGACCGACATCTCCAACGCCTCCCGGCTGGACGCGGAGCTGGTGCGCGAGGCGCGCGCGGAGTTCGACCTGTCGCGCACGCTGCTCGGCATCACGGAGCACATGCGCGAGGTGGCGGGCAAGCGGAACGTGCGGCTGCGCGACGAAGCCGTGGAGGCCGGGCTGCGCGTCCGCGGCACCGAGGCGCGGCTGGCGCAGGTCTTCGTCAACCTGCTGCACAACGCGCTGAGCTTCTCGCCGCAGGGGGGCGAGATCCGGCTGGCGGCCGCGCGGGGCGCCGACGGCCGGGTGCGGGTGACGGTCGAGGACGAGGGGCCGGGCATTCCCGAGGACGCGCTGGAGGCGATCTTCGAGCGCCTCTATTCCCAGCGGCCGGACCCGGAGGCGTTCGGGAACCATTCGGGGCTGGGGCTGAGCATCTCCCGCCAGATCGTGGAGGCGCATGGCGGGACGATCCGGGCCGAGAACATCCGCCCCGCCTGCACGCCGCGGCGCGGGGCGCGCTTCGTGGTGGAGCTGCCGGGGTGAGCGCGCCCGGCGGGGCGGGCGGGATCCTGCACGCCTCCTGCGTGGCCTGCGAGGGGCCCGGGGGGCCCTGCGCGGCGCTGATCCTGGGCCCGTCGGGATCGGGCAAGTCGGCGCTGGCGCTGGAGGTGATCTCCCGCGGGGGGCGGCTGGTGGCGGACGACCGCACGGAGCTCGCGCGCGAGGGCGCGGGGCTGACGGCGCGGGCGTCGGAGGCCATCGCCGGGCTGATCGAGGCGCGGGGGGTGGGGCTGCTGCGACTGCCCGCGCTGGCGCGCGCGCCGGTGGCGCTGGCCGCCGATCTGGGCGAGGCGGAGGCGGAGCGGCTGCCGCCCCCGCGGTCGCTGGAGCTGCTGGGCGTGTCGCTGCCGCTGCTGCGGCTCGCGGGCAATCCCGGGGCGGCGGCGGCGCTGGTCTGCCTGCTGCGCGCGGGCGGGCGGCGCGAGGCGCCCTGAACGGTTCACCTTTGGTTGAGGCCGCTGGACCGGGTTGCGCGGCGCCAACATCTTCCGACCATCCACGGGTCCAGGCGGGCCGGGCGCGCCCGCGCCCTTGCCCACGGGCGCCGGGCCGCGCATTGTCCCGCCGCATCCGCGCCGCGCCGACCGCGCGACTGGAGGACGCCGAGCCGCATGAGCGCCGATCCGCCCCCCCTCTCCCCCGCCGCCGACGCCGCCGGGCGCGCGCCGCTGGTGCTGGTCACGGGCATGTCGGGGGCGGGCAACTCCACCGCCATCCGGGCGCTGGAGGACATGGGCTTCGAGGCGATCGACAACCTGCCCCTGCCCTTCGTGGAGCGGCTGTTCCCCGACCCGCCGCCGGCCGCCGCCGGGCCGGACCCGCGCCCGGTGGCGCTGGGCATCGACGTGCGCACGCGCGGCTTCTCGGCCGAGGCGCTGCTGGCGCGGGTGGACGCCCTGCGCGCGCGCCCCGACGTGGCGGCGCGGCTGGTCTTCCTGGACTGCGCCGACGCCGCGCTGGTGGACCGCTTCAAGACCACGCGCCGGCGCCACCCCCTGGCCCCGGCCGAGAGCGCGGGGGTGGGCATCGCGCGCGAGCGCGAGCTGCTCTGGCCCGTGCGGGAGCGGGCGGATCTGGTGATCGACACCACCGACCTGACGCCCCACGAGCTGAAGGCGCGGCTGGCGGGGCTGGCGGCGCCGGAGGCGGGGCCGCGGCTGGCGATCTCGGTGCAGTCGTTCTCGTTCAAGCGCGGCGCCCCGCGGGAGGCGGACACGGTGTTCGACTGCCGCTTCCTGCGCAATCCGCACTGGGCGCCGGAGCTGCGCCCGCTGGACGGGCGCGACCGGGCGGTGGCGGCGCATGTGGAGGGCGACCCGCTCTGGCAGCCCTTCATGGAGCGCATCCTGGGGCTGACGCTGATGCTGCTTCCGGCCTATAGGAGGGAGGGCAAGGCGTATTACTGCATCGCGCTGGGCTGCTCGGGCGGGCGGCACCGGTCGGTGGCCGCGGCCGAGGCGCTGGCCGAGGGGCTGCGCGCGGAGGGCTGGCCGGCAGGGGTGCGCCACCGGGAGCTGGGCGACGAGCGGGGCGAGGCCCCGGGGGGGGAGAGGGCATGAGCAGGGCGCGGAGGCGCGGCGAGGGGACGGGCCCCGGAGCGGGGGGCGACGGGCTGATCGGCGTGGTGATCGTGGCCCATGGCGGGCTGGCGCGGGAGCTGCTGGCGGCGACCGAGCACGTGGTCGGGGCGCTGGGCAACGCGCGGGCCGTCGCCATCCATCCGCAGGACGACCTTTTCGAGCGGCAGGCCGAGGTGGACGCGGCCGTGGCCGGGGTGGACCGGGGCGCGGGGGTGGTCGTGGTCACCGACATGTTCGGGGGCAGCCCCTCCAACCTCGCCATGGGGGCGCTGTCGCGCGACGACGTGGAGGTGATCTACGGCGCGAACCTGCCGCTGCTGGTCAAGCTGGCCAAGTCGCGCCGCCGCCCGCTGCGCGAGGCCGTGGAGGCCTCGCTGGCCGCGGGGCGCAAGTATCTCGACAGCGCGGGGGGCATCCTGGCCGCCCGGCGGGGGGCGACGGCGTGAGCCAGACCACCGCCCGCAGGCTGACCATCGTCAACCGCCGCGGCCTGCACGCCCGGGCCTCCGCCCGCTTCGTGGCGGAGGTGGAGGGGCACGACGCGCGGGCCGTGGTGCGCCGGGACGGCATCGAGGTGTCGGGCGACTCCATCATGGGGCTGCTGATGCTGGCCGCCGCGCAGGGCGCGGAGATCGAGGTAGAGACCTCCGGCCCCGAGGCCGAACGGCTGATGGAGGCGCTGGAGGGGCTGGTCGCCCGGGGCTTCGACGAGGACGATTGAGGTCAGCCCAGCCGGGCGACCTCCTCGTGGCGGAAGCAGCCCGTCAGGTGGTCGTTCACCAGCCCCGTGGCCTGCATGAAGGCGTAGGTGATGGTCGGGCCGCAGAAGCGGAAGCCGCGGGCGCGCAGGGCCTTCGAGACCTCGCGGGAGAGCGGGGTCTCGGCGGGGACCTCGGCGGGGCTTCCGAAGCGGTTCTGGAGGGGGCGGTGATCGACGAAATCCCAGAGGAAGCGGGAGAAGCCCTGATCGGCCTCGATCTCCAGCCAGGCGCGGGCGCCGGTCACGGCGGCCTCGATCTTGCCGCGATGGCGCACGATGCCGGGATCGGCGAGCGCGGCGGCGATCTCGGGCTCGCCCCAGCGGGCGAGGCGGACGGGGTCGAAGCCCGCGAAGCGCGCGCGGAAGGCCTCGCGCTTGCGCAGGATGGTGATCCAGGCGAGGCCGGCCTGGAAGCCGTCGAGGACCAGCTTCTCGAACAGGGCGCGGGAGTCGCGCTCCGGCACGCCCCATTCGGCGTCGTGATAGGCGACGTAGCGCGGGTCGGCCCCGCACCAGGGGCAGCGTTCAGCCATGCGACACAACCATAAGGCGAATCCAAACTTGACCCGAGTCTGAACGAGGGTACTACTTTACGTCGGGGGGCGACAAAAGGCCCCGCCGGAAACGCCGTGACAGACGAAAACGCCATGACCCGCCCCGCCCAGCCCCGCCGCCCCGCCCCCGAGCTCGCCCTGCAGGCGCTGAACTCCGGGCGGCTGCGCCTGGCGCTGCAGCCCGTCCGCCCGGCCGGGCGGATCGGCGCCGTCGCCTTCGAGGAGGCGCTCGCGCGCGTGGTGACGCCGGGCGGCGAGGTGCTGGAGGCCGGCGCCTTCGCCCCGGAGCTGGAGCGGCGCGGTCACGCCCCGCGGCTGGACCGCGCCGCGCTGGCCGCGGCGCTGGCGCTGCTGCGGCGCGACGGGCGGGCGCGCATCTCGGTCAACGTCTCGGGGCGCACGCTGGGCGACCGGGGCTGGATGGCGCTGCTGGAGGCGGCGGCCGAGCGGGCGCCGGAGGCCCCGCGCCGCCTGATCGTGGAGCTGACGGAAACCGCCCGCGCGACGCCGGAGGCGGCGCAGGCCTTCCGCGCGCGCATCGGGGCCATGGGCCCGGCCTTCGCGCTGGACGACTACGGCGCGGGCCACGCCGACGCCTCCCAGGCGCGGGCGCTGCGCCCGGACATCCTGAAGCTGGACGCGGCGCTGTGCGAGGACGCCTCGCCTGCGGGCGGGGCGCGGCTTAAGGCGGCGCTGGAGCTGGCGCGGGAGATCGAGACGATGACGGTGGCCGAGGGCGTGGAGAGCGCGGCCTCGGCCGCGCGGCTGGCGGCGGCGGGCGTGGACGCGCTGCAGGGCCGCTGGACGGGCCCGCCGGCGCTGGCCGGGGCGGCCTGAGGCCCGGAAAGCCGCGGCCCGCCGCCCGGCGCTCAGTCCTTGTCCTCGCCCTTCCCGCCCGAGCGGGCGAGCGCATCGAGGCGGGCCTGCATGGCCTCGAGCTGGGCCTTGAGGGCGGCGATGTCGGAGGGCTCGCCGCCGCCCGCCGAGTCGCGCCCCTCGGGCTCGGACGGGGAGGTGTCGCCGGCGCGGGGGGCGGCGAAGGGGGCGAACATGCGCATGGCGTTCTGGAAGAAGTCCATGTTGGACTTGGCCATGGCCTCGAAGTTCGCCATGGCCGGGTTCTTGCCGAAGGCGGCGGTCACCTGCTCCCGCAACGCCTCCTGGTTGCGGGAGAACGCCTCCATCGACGCCTCGAGATAGCCGGGCACCACGCCCTGCAGCGTGTCGCCGTAGAGGCGGATGAGCTGGCGCAGGAAGCTGATGGGCAGAAGGTGCTGACCCTTGGCCTCCTCCTCGAAGATGATCTGGGTGAGGACGGAGCGGGTGATGTCGTCGCCGGTCTTGGCGTCGTAGACGACGAAATCCTCCCCGTCGCGGACCATCTGGGCGAGGTGGTCGAGGGTGACGTAGCTGCTTTTCGCCGTGTTGTAGAGCCGCCGGTTGGCGTATTTCTTGATGACGACCGGCGCGTCGCCGCGGGCGTTGTCCTTGGCCAACGGGCTGTCCTCCCATGCGCGGGCGGGGGCGCCGGAGGCGCCTGCGCCCTGCCTTTCGTGCGGGACCCTAACCCGCCGCGCGGCGCCGCGCCAAGGGCCTTTCCGCGAGTGCGAAGCGACGTTGCCGCGCCCGCCCACGGCGGCTAGGCTGCGCCGCCATGAGGCGAGGAGAGAGCGAGGCGCATGGCGCGCAGGCGAGTGCGACGCGCGCGCAGGGGCGCGAGGCCGGGGCGCGGCCGGAGAGCGCGCGCGACGCAGCGGCGCGCTTCCTCGACGCCTGGGAGCGCAACCAGGCGGAGATCGCGCGGCTCGGCCCGCCGCCGGGTCCGCGCGCGGAGGGCTGAGGCCGGGGCGCCGGACCGGCGCGGCCTGCCCTGCCCCCTGATCGTGCATCTGGCCGCGGCGGCGGCGAGCTACGGGCAGGCCATGTCGCTCAGCGCGCTGGCCGGGGACGGGCGCTTTCCCTGGGCGGAGCCGGCGCGGGGCGAGGGGCGGGCCGCCGGCCGGGCGCTGGCGCAGGCGGGGGCGGAGGGCCCCGCGGCGCTGGGGCTGGAGGCCGCGCGGCGGCTGCGCGAGATGGTCGAGGGCGTCGAGCGCTACCAGGGGCATCCCTATCGCAGGCGGCTGGAGGACCCGCCCGCGCTGTGGCGCGCGGGCTCGGCGCGGCTGCTGGATTACGGGCGGGCGCCGGAGGCGGCGGATCCGGAGGGGGCGCCGGTGCTGGTCGTCCCCTCGCTGGTCAACCGGGCCTGGGTGCTGGACCTGGACGGGCGCCGCTCGCTGCTGCGGCGGCTGGCGGGGCTGGGGTTCCGGCCGCTGCTGATGGACTGGGGGGACCCGGAGGGGGCGGAGCGGGGCTTCGACCTCTCGGCCTATTTCCGGGAGCGGCTGGCGCCGGCGGCGGAGGCGGCGGCGGAGGCGGCCGGAGAGGCGCCGGCGGTGCTGGGCTACTGCATGGGCGGGGCCTTCGCCGCCGGGCTGGCGGCGCGGCGGCCGGAGCTGGTGGCGCGGCTGGCGCTGATCGGGGCGCCCTGGGATTTCTCTCGCCTGCAGGGGCTGGGGGCGGCGCTGCCGGCGCTGGCGCAGGCGGAGGAGGCGGCGCTGCGCGCGCGCATCGCCGGCATGGGCGAGATGCTGGGCGCCGTGCCGGTGGACCTCCTGCAGCTGCTGTTCGCCGCGCTGGACCCGACGCTGGCGCTGCGCAAGTTCCGCCGCTTCGCCCGGATGCCCGAGGGCGAGGCGGCGGAGCGGTTCGTGGCCACGGAGGACTGGCTGAACGCCGGGCCCGCGCTGGCCGCGCCGGCGGCCGCCGAGATCGCGGCGGGCTGGTACCTGGAGAACCGCACGGCGCGGAACCTCTGGCGGCTCGACGGCGTCCCCGTTGCGCCGGGGGCGATCGACCGGCCGGCGCTGGCCTTCTGCTCGGCCAGCGACCGGATCGCCCCGCCGCCCTGCGCCGAGGCGCTGGCGAGGGCCATTCCCGGGGCGCGGCTGAGGCGGCCGCGGACGGGGCATGTGGGGATGATCGTGGGAAGCGCGGCACCGCGGGAGGTGTGGGACCCGCTGGCGCGCTTTCTCGCCGAGGGGCGGAAGGTTAGGCTGGCGGGTGACCCAGGGTCATGACGCCGCAGCGCCGCCCGCGTTGTGGACATGGCGGCCGCGGGCGTTATGCTGCGCCGCAACAAAAACG
>JBNJGE010000103.1:0-11680 GCA_051747505.1 Pseudomonadota bacterium
AACCTCCATGCCGATGACCATCTCCCAGTCCTCGGCGGCGCCGTGGATGATCTTCGCCTCGGGTTCGCGGTAGTCGAGCTCGGCCATGGGATCCTCGCGAGGTCAGGGGCTGCGCGGGCGGGGATAGCGCGGGCGCGGCCGGATTTCCAGACGCCGCGGGCGCGCTTGCGCGGGGCGGGACCTCCGGTCATGCTTCCGGAAGATAGCAAGAGGGCGTTGGATGGGCCTGGCGCAGGGAATCGCATGCGCGGCGGCGGCCTTCGCGTCGGCCGCGCTTCTGGCCGGGGCGGCGCCGGCGCGGGCGGACCGGCTGGAGGAGATCGCCGAGCGCGGCGCGCTGCGGCTGGGCTTCCGGCGCGACGCGCCGCCTTTCAGCTACGCGGACGAGCAGGGGCGCCCGTCGGGGCTGGCGGCGCGGCTCTGCGCGGCGGCGGCGCCGGCGGTCGCTGCGAAGACGGGCCGCGAAGGCATTGAAATACAATGGGTTCCGGTGACGGCGGCGACGCGCTTCGAGGCGCTCGAGGCCGGGCGGATCGACGTGCTCTGCGGGCCGACGACCCAGACGCTGAGCCGGCGCGAGCGGATGGATTTCTCGATCCTCTATTTCGTGGACGGGGCCGGGCTGGTGTTCCGCAAGGGCGGCCCGGAGCGGCTGGAGGACCTCACCGACGAGCCCGTGGGCGTGCTGCGCGGCACCACCACCGAGAAGGTGGCCGAGGCGGTGCTGGCCGAGCGCGCGCCGCAGGCCCGGCTGGTGCTTTTCGACAGCCATGTCAGTGGCCTGGAGGCGCTGGAGGCGGGCGAGGTGGAGGCCTATATGGGCGACCGCTCCATCCTGCTCTACCAGCTGGGGCGGATGCGGCCGGTGGTCCAGCCGGTGGTGGCGCGCGAGACGCTGTCGCGCGAACCCTACGCGCTGGCGCTGCCCCGCGGGGAGAGCCGGCTGAGGCTGGCGGTGGACCGGGCGCTGAGCCGGATCTACGCCTCCGGGCGCATCCGGGAGATGATCGGCGAGGCCTTGGGCCGGGTCGAGATGAGCCCGGAGGTGGAGGCCATCTACGAGGTCGTCACGATCCCCGAATGACGCTGCCAACCCTGTGCGCAACCCGTGCGCAAGGCGTGCACAACCCGTATGCACAAGGATTGCGAAAAGGTTGATGCGCTGACGCTGCGTCAGTTGGCGATCTCTTCGTCGCGCAGGGGCGCGTCGGGCGGCGTGGGATCGACGGCGCGGAGGTCGTTGTGGAGCTGGTGTTCGGGCACGCCGCGCGCCTCGAGCCAGCCGCGGAGGCGGCTGAGCCAGGCGGCGTCGGTCAGGACCTCGCGGCGCCAGCGGGGCAGGTCCTCGGGCAGCTCGAAGGGGAAGGAGACCGAGCCGTCCCAGAAGGCGCTCATGGCCTGTTCAGGGCTGAGGCCGGAGTCTTCGCTGACCTCGGCCGCCCTCAGCGCCGCATTCGCAAGCTTCGCTTCGCTGAGGTCGGCGGATGTCAGCGAAACTCCCTCCATCCGCGCCTCGAAAAGGTATGCGCCCTCCATCCGCGCCTCTCGGAGGTTCGCCCCCTCCATCCGCGCCCCCCCGAGGACCGCCCCCTCCATCCGCGCCCCACGGAGATTCGCGCCCTCCATCCGCGCCCCCTTGAGGTACGCGCCCTCCATTCGCGCCGCGACAAGGTTCGTCCCCTCCATCCGCGCCCTGCTGAGGTCCGCGCCCTCCATCCGCGCCGCCAAGAGGTCCCCCCCTTCCATCCGTGCCCTGCTCAGGTTCGCCCGCTCCATCCGTGCCCGGCGGAGGTTCGCCCCTTCCATCCGCGCCCTGCTGAGGTCCGCCCCCTCCATCCGCGCCTCGCGGAGGTCCGCCTCCGCGAGGAAGGCGCCGAACAGATCGGCGCCGCGCAGGTCGCGACCGCGAAGATTAAGCGGGGTGAGGTCCTTGCGGGCTGCGGGGCGCTCGACGTCGCGCCATGCCTTCAGGAACGCGGCGTCGCGGTCGGCGAAGAACGCCTCGCAGGGGCCGGCGGGCGTGTGCGGAATGTGGTGGGTGGCGCACCATTCGAGGCGGAGGGCCTTGACGTTAGCCGCCGGTGCGCGCGCGCCGGGGCCGGCTTCGCCGCAGGTCTGGGGCGGGATGCCCTCTTGTCGGCACCAGGCGTCGCGAAAGTCGGCCCGGGCTGCGTCCCAGTCCCGCCAGTCGTCCGGAACGGGGACGAGTTCGACCTCTCGAAGGTCGATGGGGGCGAGGGCGCCCGGGGCCATCCGGAAGGTGACCTCGGCGCTCTCCACGGTGAGCATCTGAATGTCCAGCCAGGTAAGCACGTCGCCGCCTTCCGTCCGCGACCAGCTCAGGCCAATGACGGCCACGGCGGCGACGAAGCCCGCCGCCCAGGGGACGCCGTTGCGCAGGCCGCCGTGGTTTTCGTCGCCAGCCATCCGCGCCCGCAGGCGCGCGGCGCTCACGATCGAGGCGTAGAGGGCGAGGAGCAGGCAGGCGCCGATGCCCAGCGTCATCCATTCCTCGTGGGCGGGCATGGAGCGCCACCAGGCGAGCGCCAACAGGACCGGGGCGGCGAGCCAGACGAGGAGGATCGTCGCGAGGGTCGCCAACCAGTTCAGCGCGCGCGGGCGGGCGGCGCCGTCGCGGCGCAGGCGCAGGGCGAGGTCGTTGACCAGCCAGGGGAAGGCGCGCTCGGACAGGGGCTCGCCCCCGATGCGCGGCGGGGCGGCGCGGGGGGAGAGGGCGTCCCACAGCTTGAGCAGGTAGAGGTGGAGATAGACGTGCAGCGCCGCGCCGAGGATCGAGGAGGTCCAGAAGAAGGCGAAGGTGGGGATGTCCACCTGCGCGATGGGCAGGCGGGTCTGGGCGCGCTGCAGGAAGAAGTCCCTGTCCTCCACCCCCAGCAGGGTGACGCCGACAAAGACGAGATAGGCGAGCAGGCCGAGCCAGTTGGCGCGGGCGGCGCGGGACAGGGCCTCGATGCGGTCGAGGCGGCGCTGATCCGTGTCGTCCTCGCGCGTGTCGGGCGCCGCGGGCAGGCGGCGCGCGGCGGCGCGGGCTCGGGCGATGCGGCGTCGGCTGGCCATGCCTCATGAGAGGCCGGCTGGCGATGCAGCGTCAAGCTTCCGGGCGCTCAGGCAGGGCGGATCTCGAAATCCAGGCCCGGGGGCTCGGCCTTGAGGGGGCGGGAGAGGAGGGCGGCGACCGCGTCGCGGAGGGGGCGGTCCTCGTGGAGGATGGCGCGGACGGTCTCGCAGATGGGGAGTTCGACGCCCCGGCGCCGGGCGAGGTCGGTGACGGAGAGGGCGGCGCGTTCGCCCTCCACCACCACCTCGCGGCCCTCGAAGCAGGCCTCGCGCGGCAGGCCGCGGCCGAGCTGCAGGCCAAGCGACATGTTGCGGGAGTGCTGCGAGGTGCAGGTCAGCGTCAGGTCGCCGATGCCGGCGAGGCCGGTGACGGTCTCCCGCCTTGCGCCGAGCGCCTCGGAGAGGCGCTGCATCTCGTGCAGGCCGCGGGTGATGAGGGCGGCGCGGGTGTTCTCGCCGAAGCCCGCCCCGGCGGCGACGCCGCAGGCGATGGCGATGACGTTCTTGAGCGCCCCGCCGATCTGCACGCCGACGAGGTCGTCGGAGATGTAGGGGCGGAAGGTGTCGGTTCGCAGCGCGAGCGCGAGGCGGGCGGCCACGGTCTGCGCGGGGGCCGTGGCGAAGAGGGGGCCGCAGTCGGAGGCGATGACGCAGGCGGTGGGATGCCCCAGCGCGGCCTCGTCGGCGAAGTTGGGGCCCGACAGGGCGGCCATGGCGGCGAAAGGGAGCTCCTGGGCCGCGGCCTCGCTCATCAGCAGGCCGGAGCCGGGCTCGATGCCCTTGGCGCAGAGGATCAGCGGAAGGCCGGGGGGGAGGAGGGGGTAGAGGGCGCGGGCCGTGGCGCGCACGGCGGAGGAGGGGGTGGCGAGCAGTACGGCCTCGGCGCCCGCGACGGCCTCCGCAAGGTCGGCGGTGGGGCGGACGGGGTCGGGGAGGGCGACCTCGGGCAGGCGGCGCAGGTTGCGGCGGTTCTCCGCCATCTCCGCGGCGTGGGCGGGGTCGCGCGCCCAGAGCGCGGGGGCGCCGCCCGCGCGGGCGGCGATGCAGGCCAGCGCTGTGCCCCAGGCGCCGGCGCCGAGCACGGCGAGGCGGCGATAGGGGGCGGCAGGCTCGGCGGAGGTCATGGGCGCTCTTTCCGGGGGCGGGACGGGCCGGCGGCGGGACGGGCCCGGAGGTAATGCGGGGCGCGCGGGGGCGCAAGCGCGCCGGAACCGGGGGCGCGGGCGGCAGGTTGGCCTGCGGCCGGGGGCGCGGCGGGGCCGGGAATCGGCTAGGCTCGCCGCGCGCGAGGCGCCCGGAGAGGGGGAGCGGGGAGGACCAGGATGGCCGTGACGGTGCAGGACCACGGGGGGCTGGCGCGCCAGTCCATGGCCTTCGTGCTGGCCGGGGGCCGGGGCAGCCGGCTGAAGGAGCTGACCGACCGGCGGGCGAAACCGGCGGTCTTTTTCGGGGGCAAGGCGCGGATCATCGACTTCGCGCTGTCCAACGCCATGAACTCCGGCATCCGGCGGATCGGGGTGGCGACGCAGTACAAGGCGCACAGCCTGATCCGGCACCTGCAGCGGGGCTGGTCCTTCTTCAACGCCGGGCGGGGCGAGGTGCTGGACATCCTGCCCGCCTCCCAGCGGGTGGAGGAGGGCAACTGGTACCTGGGCACGGCGGACGCGGTGACCCAGAACATCGACATCATCGAGGGGTACGATCCGAAATACATGGTCATCCTGGCCGGGGATCACGTCTACAAGATGGATTATTCGGTGATGCTGGCCCAGCATGTGGAGAGCGGGGCGGACGTCACCGTGGGCTGCATTCCGGTCCCGCGGATGGAGGCCACGGGGTTCGGGGTGATGGCGGTGGACGCCTCGGGCCGGGTCACGGAGTTCGTGGAGAAGCCGGCGGACCCGCCCGGGATGCCGGGGGACCCGGAGACGGCGCTGGCCTCGATGGGGATCTACGTGTTCGAGACGCGCCGGCTGATCGAGGTTCTGCACGAGGATGCGGCCGACCCCCACAGCAGCCACGATTTCGGCAAGGACGTCATTCCGAAGCTGGTGCGCGAGGGGCATGCGCAGGCGCATTCCTTCGTGGACTCCTGCGTGATGACCGGGAGCGAGAAGGCGCCCTACTGGCGCGACGTGGGCACCGTGGACGCTTTCTGGGAGGCGAACCTGGACCTGACGGATTTCGAGCCGGAGCTGGACATCTGGTCCGCGGACTGGCCGATCTGGACCTATGCGGAGCTGACGCCCCCGGCGAAGTTCGTCCATGACGAGGAGGGGCGGCGGGGCATGGCGGTGAGCTCGCTGGTCTCGGGCGGCTGCGTCGTCTCGGGCGGGACGGTGCGCGAGAGCCTGCTGTTCACCGGCGTGCGGGCGCATTCCTGGTCGCGGATGGAGCGGGTGGTGGCGCTGCCCTATTGCGAGATCGGGCGGCATGCGCGGCTGCGCCGGGTGGTGCTGGACCGCGGCGTGGTCGTGCCGCCGGGGCTGGTGGCGGGCGAGGATGCGGAGGAGGATGCGCGCTGGTTCCGGGTGAGCGAGGGGGGCGTGACGCTGATCACCCAGAACATGCTGGACCGCCGGGCGGAGGCGCTGGGGGCGTGAGGGTTCTCTCGGTCGTCTCGGAATGCGCGCCGCTGGTCAAGACCGGCGGGCTGGCGGATGTCGCGGGGGCGCTGCCCGGCGCGCTGGCGGCCGAAGGGGCGCGGATGCGGGTGCTGATGCCGGCCTATCGGGGGCTGGCGGGGCGGCTGACGCGCAAGCGGGCGACGGAGGTGGAGACGCCCTTCGGGGCGGCGCGGCTGCTGGAGGGGGTGGCCGAGGGGCTGGACCTGATCCTGATCGAGTCGGAGCTCTTTGACCAGGAGGGGGGCCCGTATCTGGACGCGGAGCGGCGGGACTGGGCGGACAACCATCTGCGCTTCGGGCTGCTGGGCTGGATGGGGGCGCATGTCGCGGCGCGCGGGCTGGGGCGGTGGCGGCCCGACGTGGCGCACGCCCATGACTGGCAGGCGGGGCTGACGCCGACCTATCTGCGGATGGAGGGGGCGGGGGCGCCGCCTTGCGTGATCACCGTGCACAACATCGCGTTTCAGGGGCTGTTCGCGGCCTCGACGCATGACGCGCTGGGGCTGCCGGCGGAGTTCTGGTCCTCGGACCATGTGGAGTTCTGGGGGCATGTGGGCTTCCTCAAGGCGGGGCTGCTGCATGCGGACGCCATCACCACGGTCTCGCCGACCTATGCCCGCGAGCTGCTGACGCCGCGCTTCGGGGAGGGGCTGGACGGGCTGCTGCGCCATCGCCGCGACGTGCTGGAGGGGATCCTGAACGGGATCGACACCGCGGTCTGGGATCCGGAGACGGACCGGCGGATTGCGGCGCGGTATTCGGATTCGGAGGGGAAGGCGGGGAACCGGGCGGCGCTGGCCGAGGCCTTCGGGGTGGCGGCGCCTCAGGGGGCGCCGCTGTTCGGGGTGGTGACGCGGATGACGCGGCAGAAGGGGCTGGATCTGCTGTTCGCGGCGCTGCCGGGGCTTCTTGAGCGGGGGGCGGGGCTGGTGGTGCTCGGCTCGGGCGAGGAGGGGCTGGAGGCGGCGTTTCTGGAGGCCGCAAGGGACCATCCGGGGCGGGTGGGGGTGCGGCTGGGCTATGACGAGGATCTGGCGCATCTGGTGCAGGCGGGGGCCGACTCCGTGCTCGTGCCCTCGCGCTTCGAGCCCTGCGGCCTGACCCAGCTCTGCGCTCTGCGCTACGGGGCGTTGCCGGTGGTGGCGCGGACCGGGGGGCTGGCGGACACTGTGATCGACGCCAATGCGGCGGCGATGCGGGCGGGCGTGGCGACGGGGTTCATGCACGAGGCGGGCGACGCCGAGGCGCTGGGCGAGGCGATCGGTCGGGCCTGCGACGTGCATGGGCGGCCCGAGGCGTGGCGGGGGATGCAGGCGAACGCGATGAGCCATCCGGTCGGCTGGCAGGAGAGCGCGCGGCGTTACATGGCGCTCTACCGGCGGCTGGCGCCGGGGGCGCGGTGAGTTTGCGCTGGGGCGAGGGGCGGCCCGACGCGCTGGGGCTGCGGCTGGAGGGGCGCGGCGCCAATGTCGCGGTGCATGCGCCGGAGGCGGAGCGGGTGGAGCTGTGCCTGTTCTCGCCCTCCGGCCGCGAGACGGCGCGGCTGGCGCTGCCGGAGCGGACGGGGGGCGTCTGGCACGGGTTTCTTCCGGGCGTGGAGGCGGGGGCGCTGTATGGCTTTCGGGCGCACGGGCCCTGGGCGCCGGGGCGGGGGCGGCGGTTCAACCCGGCCAAGCTGCTGCTGGACCCATACGCGCTGGCGGTGACGGGGGACCCGGAGTGGTCGGACCTGCTGCGGGCGCATTCGGCGCAGGAGCCGGACTCGCCCGATCCGCGGGACAGCGCCGGGGCGATGCCGCGCTGCGTGGCGGTCGAGACGTCGGCGGCGCGGGAGTGGGACCGGCCGCGGACGAGCTGGTCGGACACGGTGATCTACGAGGCGCATGTCCGGGCGCTGACGAAGCTGCATCCGGGGGTTCCGGAGGCGCTGCGCGGGACCTGGGAGGCGCTGGGCTGCGAGGCGGTGATCTCGCATCTGCGCTCGCTGGGGGTCACGGCGCTGGAGCTGCTGCCGGGGCAGGCCTTCATGGACGAGCGGCATCTCGTGGCGCGGGGGCTGCGGAACCACTGGGGTTACAATCCCTACGGGTGGTTCATTCCGTCTCCGCGCTACGCGGGGCCGCGGGGGCTGGCGGGGCTTCAGGAGGCGGTGGCGCGGCTGCACGCGGCCGGGATCGAGGTGATCCTGGACGTGGTCTGCAACCACACGGCCGAGAGCGACGCGGACGGGCCCGTGCTGCATCTGCGCGGGCTGGACGACGCGGGCTGCTACCGGCATGCGGCGGGGGCGCCGGGGGGGTATGTCAACGACACGGGCTGCGGGAACACGCTGAACGCGGCCTCGCCCTTCGTGCGGCGGATCGTGCGGGATTCGCTGCGCTGGTGGGCGGAGGTGGTCGGGATCGACGGGTTCCGCTTCGATCTCGGCCCGGTGCTGGGGCGCGGGCGGGACGGCGCCTGGCGGGGAGATTCGGGGCTGCTGGCGCAGCTTCGCGACGATCCGGTCATCGGGGCGGGGAAGCTGATCGCGGAGCCCTGGGACCTGGGGCCCGGCGGCTATGCGCTGGGGGAGTTTCCGCCGGGATGGGCGGAGTGGAACGACCGGTTCCGCGACTCGGCGCGGGGGTTCTGGAAGGGGGCGCCGGGGGCGGCGCGGGGGCTGGGCTCGGGCCTTCTGGGCTCGGCGGAGCTGTTTGACGAGGACGGGCGGCCGGCCTGGAGCTCGGTCAACTACGTGGCCTCGCATGACGGCTTCACGCTGGCCGACCAGACGATGTATGCGCGCAAGCGCAATCGGCCCAACGGGGAGGGGAACCGGGACGGGCACGCGCACGAGGTCTCCGACCCGATGGGGCCGGAGGGGCCGGGCGACGCGGCGCAGGAGGCCGCGCGGGCGCGGCGGCGGCGAAACCTGCTGCTGACGGTCTTCGCCGCGCAGGGGACGCCGATGCTGCGGGCGGGCGACGAGCTCGGCCAGAGCCAGAGCGGAAACAACAACGCCTACTGCCAGGACAACGCGACGACCTGGATCGACTGGGAGACGGGCGATGCGGGGCTGCTGGCCTTCGTCCGGGCGGCGGCGGCGCTGCGCAGGCGGCTGCCGGCGCTGCGCCAGCGGCGGTTCCTGCATGCCGCGGAGCGGGGGGACGGGCTGGCGGAGGTGGAGTGGCGGGGGCTGGACGGGGGCGCCCCGGACTGGGGGGACGGGGCGGCGGGCCTCGTGCTGCTGGTGCGGGGCGCGGCGGAGCCGGGGGCGCGGGGCGACCCGGCGCCCGTCTGCCTGGCGCTGAACGCGGGCGCGGAGGCGGCGGCGCTGCGGCTGCCGGAGGCCGGGACCGGCTGGCGCTGGGTCTGCGCGCTGGACACGGGCGAGATCGACGGAGCGCCCGGGCGGGCGGCGCCGGGCGAGATCCCGGGCGCCTGCGCGCGGGTGTTCGAGGCCGTGCCGGAGCGCCCGGCGCTCGCGCGGCTGGCCGACCGGATGGGGATTCTGGACAGCTACCGCGAGGTCGGGGGCGCGCTGCGCGAGACGGGGGACGCCACGCGCCGGGCGCTCCTGCACGCCATGGGCGTGGGGGCGGGGAGCGAGGCGGAGGCGGCGCGGGAGCTGGCCGCGCGGGAGGCGGAGGAGACGGCGCGGCTGCTGCCGTATGAGGCCGTGATCGAGGCGGAGGTCGCCGACGCCTGGCGGCTGCCGGCGGCCCTGTCCTGGCGCATCGGGCTGGAGGAGGGGGGCGAGGTCTCGGGCGCGGTGGGGGAGGCGCTGCCCCCGCTGCCGCCTGGGGTGCATGCGCTGCGGGCGGGAGGCGAGGAGATGCTGCTGGCCGCCGCCCCGCCGCGGGCGCCGGGCGTGGCGGAGGCCGCGGGCAAGGAGAAGGTCTGGGGGGCGACGGCGGCGCTTTACGGGCTGGTCTCGGCGCGCAGCCTGGGGCGGGGGGATTTCGCGGACCTGGCGGCGGCGGCGGAGTCTCTGGCGGGGCTCGGGGCGGATTTCCTCGGCATCAACCCGGTGCATGCGCTGGGGGCGGCGCATGAGGGGGCGAGCCCCTATTCGCCGAGCTCGCGCGCGGCGCTGGACACGAGCTTCGTGGCGCCGGACCGGGTTGCGGAGTTCGCGGACTGTCCCGAGGCGCGGGAGATCCTGGCGCGGCATGCGGAGGAGGTCGCGCAGGCCAATGCAGCGACGCTGACCGATCCGGCGCTGCGGGCGCGGGTGGCGGGGCCGGCGCTGCGCGCGCTGTTCGACCGCTTCGAGGAGACGGGCGCGCGGACGGGGCGCGCCGCGGAGTTCGAGGCCTGGCTGGAGGCGGGCGGCGAGGAGCGCCGGCGCTTTGCGCTGTTCGAGGCGCTGAGCCTGCGCCATGGCGAGGACTGGCGGGACTGGCCCGGCGTTCTCCGCGACCCGGAGGGCGAGGCGGCGGCGCGCTTCGCGCGGGAGGAGGCGGGGGAGCTGCGCTATCACGCCTGGCTTCAGTGGCTGGCCGAGGGGCAGCTGGCCGCGGCCCAGCGCGCGGCGCGGGGCGCGGGGATGGCGTTGGGCCTCTATCTGGACATCGCGGTGGGGGTGCGGCCGGGGGGCGCGGAGACCTGGGCGCGGCCCGCCGCCTTCGCGCGCGGCGTGGCGCTTGGCGCGCCGCCCGACGCGCTGAACCCGCAGGGGCAGGACTGGGGGCTGGCGCCCTTCGACCCCGAGGGGCTGCGCCGGCTGCGCTACGCCCCCTTCCGCGAGATGCTGCGCGCGGCGATGGGCCATGCGGGCATGGTGCGCATCGACCATGTCATGGGGCTGGCGCGCGCCTACTGGACGCCGCGCGACGGGGCGCCGGGGGGCTATGTGCGCTATCCGCTGGAGATGCTGCTGGCGCTGGCGCGCATCGAGGCGGCGCGGGCGGGCTGCGTGGTGGTGGGCGAGGACCTGGGCACCGTGCCGCGGGGGCTGAGTCCGCGCCTGGCCTCGGCCGGGCTGCATGGCTGCGCGGTGCTGCAGTTCGAGGGCGGGCCGGAGGGCTTCCGCGCGCCGCGGCGGTTTCCGCGGCGCACGCTGGCCTCCTTCGGCACGCATGACCTGCCCACGCTGGCGGGCTGGTGGGAGGGGGCCGACATCGCCCTTCGCCGGGAGCTGGGCTGGATCGGCGCGGGCGAGGCCGAGGCGGCGCGGGAGGCCCGCGCCGGCGCGCGCGCGGCGCTGGCGGGGCTGATGGCGCAGGAGGGGGTCGCGCCGGAGGGGTTGGACCTGCAGGCCCCGCCCGCGCGCCTGACGCCGGAGCTGGCCGACGGCGTGCATGCGCTTCTGGCCGGCGGGCGCAGCGCGCTGGTGGCGCTGCAGCTCGACGACGCGCTGGGGGAGACGGCGCAGCAGAACGTTCCGGGCACCGTCGACGAGGCGCCGAACTGGCGGCGCCGCCACAGGGCGGCGGCCGACGCGCTGGGGACGAATCCGGCGCTGCGGCGGGCGGCGGCGGCCATGCGGCGCGGCGGGCGGGGGTAAGGGGGCGCGGCGCGGGCGGCCCTCGCGGCGCCGAGGCGCCGCATCGCCCCGCCCGGCCGGCCCCGCTGGGGGCGGCAGGCGCCGGGTTCGGCCGGCGTCAGGCGGCGACGAGGGTCTCGGCGAGGCTCTCGAAGAGGAGGCGGCCGTCGGTTCCGCCGTGAAGCGGGTCGATGGCACGCTCGGGGTGGGGCATCATGCCCAGCACGCGGCGGTTCTCGGAGAGGACGCCGGCGATGTCGTCAACGGAGCCGTTGGGCGCGCCATCGGCATAGCGGAAGGCGACGCGGTCCTCGGCGCGCAGGGCCTCCACCGTCGCCTCGTCGGCGACATAGGCGCCGTCGTGATGGGCGACGGGGATCGAGAGGCGGGCGCCGGGGGCGTAGCGGGCGGTGAAGGGGCTGTCGGTCGTCTCCACCCGCAGGACGACGCGCCTGCACAGGAAGCGGATGCCGGCGTTGCGGAGCAGGGCGCCGGGGAGCAGGCCGGT
>JBNJGE010000104.1:0-11634 GCA_051747505.1 Pseudomonadota bacterium
TCTCCGGCTATCTCGCCTGGTTCATCGCCCGCCAGCATCGAGAGGACCCATGGCCCGACATGCTCGCGGCATGACCAACACGCAATGCGGACATGGCCACTCTTTCTGGGTCAGGCTCTGAGATCGCCGCCAGGTTCTCGGAGGCGCAGAAGATGAAGCCCTCGGCCTCGAGAATATCGTCGGGTCCCCGCCTCCGCCGCCGCCTTGAGAACGATCGGCGTCTTGTCCCGCGCCCCCGCGGCCACGGCCTCGACCATCTGGCGGCTGCCGCCTGTCCGCGAGTGAAAGACGATCAGAAGCTGCGCCATTGGCCGCGAGCCTGGGCGTTCAATCCCGGAGTTTGATGGCGTGACCCTTTCTAGGGAATGGAGGGAGGCGCCATGGGCCAAGTACGCGGGCCTCGTGGGGTTTTCTCGTGGGGAGGATGGCGACGCCGCCGCGGTCTTCCATGTCCTGGCGGATGGCGCTGGACTCGTAGGCGGGGCCGGCCAGAAGAGCCAGGGCGGCCGGCGGCCATTAGGGGCGCGTGTCCGGCCCTGCCACAGCCGGGTGCTGTTCGTCTCCGCCTAACACCGGCACACCGAGCTGCGCTGCGTGGAAGACCGCCGTGCTCTCCGCCGCTGTTGCGACGTGAAGTTACCAGACTTTCGGCCCGCGTCGTCGTGATGGGAGCGGGCTGCCATCGGCCGTGAGCCGTTGCAGCAGCCGGCCAGGCTGTTGCACACAGAAGCATGGAAGATGCCCGTTTCGGTTTCGATGCCTACCACATCCTGCTCGTCGCCCTGGGCGCGAGCCTGCTCGTGTCCTACTGGCTGCCGCATCTCCTTCTCCGGCGCCCGCCTGCGGCGACGGCGCTCCTCATGGCCTGCGGGATGGTGGGGTCACTGCTGTTCCCGAGCGTCGTCGCGGGGATAGACCCGACGGAGAACCCGGCCACCTGGGAGATTGCGGCCGAGCTGGTCGTCATCATCGTGCTCTTCGCCACCGGGCTGCGGATCGACGACCTCGGCGGGCGGAAGCTCTGGTGGCCGACGGTCAGGCTTCTCGCCATCACCATGCCTCTGACCATCGCGGCGGTCGCGCTTCTGGGCTGGAGCCTGGCGGGGTTGACCGTGGGGGGCGCCATTCTGCTCGGGGCCGTGCTCGCTCCCACGGACCCGGTGCTCGCCGGCGATCTCCAGATCGGTCCGCCGCTCGAGGGCAAGGAGCACCCGGTCCGCTTTGCGCTGACCACCGAAGCCGGGTTGAACGACGGCCTCGCCTTCCCGTTCGTGTACCTGGCTCTCCATGTCGCGTCGCAGGGCGCGGACCCGGCCCTCTGGCTCGCCGAATGGCTCGCCTGGGACGTCATCTACCGCATCGTCGTCGGCGCCGTCCTCGGCGCCGGCATCGGCTGGCTGCTGGGGCGCATCCTCGCGGTCCCCGCCTGGAACACGGTCGCGGCGTCAGGCCCCGGCGTCCTCGCCCTGGCAGGCGTGTTTCTCGCCTACGGGCTCGTGGAGCTCGCCGAAGGCTACGGCTTCATCGCCGCCTTCGTCGCCGGTCTGGTGTGCCGTCGGGCCGAGTCCCGGCACCGGTTCCACCAGCGTCTCCATGCCTTCGCGAGCTCCATCGAACATGCCGTCACGGCGATCCTTCTCGTGCTCCTCGGCAGCGTCATGCCCTCGCTCTGGACGTATCTCGACTGGAGCCTCACGATCATCGGCTTCGGCCTGATCCTGGTGATCAGGCCGATCGCGGGGATGCTCGGGCTGCTCGGAACCTCGCTCAGCCTGAGATCGCGGGCCGTTGTGGCGATCTACGGCGTGCGCGGGATCGGGTCGCTCTACTATCTCGGATATGCGTCGACGCATGTGGAGTTCATCGATGAAGGGCCGCTCTGGGCGGTCGTCGCCTTCACCATCTTTGCCTCCACGGTCATTCACGGTCTCACCGCCACCGCGACGGTCGAGGTGCTGGATCGCGAATACGCCGAACTCGACGACCCACCGTCCGACCCCGGCGCGGCGCCTCCGAAGAACATGTGAGGCGGTCCGCCATTGAGGGCGGGCGAGGCGCAGCCGTTGCGCTCCGGCGGCCGAACGAAGTCTGACGAGGAGGCGACCCCCCAGCCAGCGGAACGGGGCCTGGAAAGTCGTGCGACATGTGCTGGCTGCCGTGGTCGCGACGCTGGATCGGCTCTGCGCCGAGGCCGGCTTCCTGAAGAACGTTTGCGTGGATCAGGGCAGTGAGTTCATGCCTTGCGACCTGGACCTCCGGGCGCATCGGCTCGGCAGCCTCCTGGACGTCTCCCGGCCGGCCGTCATGACCATGCCCGGGATTTCCAGAACCGCGCGGTCCCGGGTTCGGGTTCAGCGCGCCTCGCAGCGGCTTCGTTCAATCCCTCGGCGGCGTCAGGGGGGCGCGCGGCACTACAGTAAGGTCGATGCCACAAGAGAACCCTGTCGCGCAGCTTTGCGTGCCGCTACATCACGCATTCTGCAGGTCGGCTGCAAGCGCGAGCCGGACCAGCGCCGGGAGGGATGCCGCCCCGGTCTTGCGCATGACCGACGCGCGATGGTTTTCGACCGTGCGCTGGTTGATCCCGAGATCGGCCGCAATGATCTTGTTCGGCGCGCCCTCGAGAACCCGCGCCAGAATCTCGTGTTCGCGTGCGGTCAACTCCGAAAACCGCTCCTGCGCGATCCTGCGTGACTCTGCTCGCGCGTCGCCGTCCTCTCCTCTCTCGATCGCGCTTCGGACACCGGCCAGCAGGTCGGAAGCGCTCGCCGGCTTCTCGAGCAGGTCCGACGCCCCTGCCTTAAGCGCAGCCACCGCCATGGCGACGTCTCCGTAACCGGTCAGCATCACCATCGGCAGGCGCGAGCTCTCGGCCCGCAACCGGGTCATCAGCGCCACCCCGTCCATGCCTGGCAGACGGCTGTCAACCAGAAGGCATGCGGCGCCGCCCGGTCGCGGCACGGCAAGGAAATCCTCGGCCGAGGGATAGGTGACCACCCTCCAGCCCTCCGCCTCGAACAGGCGGCGCATGGTTTCGCGGATCATCGGGTCGTCATCGATCACATGCACGGTCGTGTCGGACGTTTCCTTGCGCGGGGCGCTCCTGGCCTCTTCGGTGCGGGCCGTGAGCATGAGGTCGGATATCCGGGCCAGAAGCACCTCGGGCATCACCGGCTTGGCCACCTGCTGACAGGCCGAGTCCGCTATGCTCTTCAGCGTCGCGGTGGTGATGTCGCCGGTCAGGATGATGGTCGGCACCGTGTCGCCGAGAACGTCCGGCAGGTCCTGCGCCAGCCGCAGGCCGTTGATTCCCCCCCGCAGCTCGAAATCCGTGAGAAGGAGATCGGGCCGCGCCACATCGCCGCTGGCCCATGCGAGCGCCTCCTTCGCATCGGCCCTGGCGATGACCGTATGACCCTCCTTCGCGAGAACGTCAGCCAGCAGATCCCTCAGCGGCTCTTCGTCCTCGACCAGAAGGATCGTCCCGGTCTGCCGCTCCGCGCCGGCCAGAACGGGCGCCGGTCGCGGCGGGCGAAGGTCCTCGGGGGTCGCTTCGACAACCGGCAGCGTGATCATGAAGGTCGACCCCTTGCCGGGGGTCGAGCGGACCGCGACGGGATGCTCCATGAGCTCCCCAAGCCGCTGCACGATCGAAAGCCCGAGCCCGAGGCCGGGCCCGGCAAGCGCGGAGGCGTTGTCGCCCTGACGATAGGCGTCGAAGATCGCCCTAGTTTCCGACTCCGACACGCCGATGCCGCTGTCGCAGACAAGTATGCTCAGAAACTCGCCGCGTCGCCGACACCCGATCAGGATGCCCCCCTCCTGCGTGTATTTCAGGGCGTTCGAAAGGAGATTGCGCAACATCTGCTCCAGAAGCTGCGGATCGGTGCGCACCCAGGCCTCGCACGGCGCCAATCGCAGTTTCAGGTTCTTCAGATCGCATTGCGGGCCGTACTCGTCCGCGAGGCGCTGCATCAGCGGACCGATCGCCACGGGCCGCATGTGCGGCCGGACGATGCCGGACTCGATCCGGTTCACATCCAGCATCGAATCCAGCATTTCCGTCATGGAATTGAGGGTCTGATCCAGAAGCCCGGCCAGCCGCGCCCCCTCGGTCGATCGCCGGTGCGGGGCCATCAGCCTGTGCAGCAGGGCCATCGCCTGCAGAGGCTGACGCAGATCGTGGCTGGCGGCGGCCAGAAAGCGCGATTTGGCTTTGGTCGCCCGGTCAGCCTCGTCCGTGGCGTTTTCCAGGGCCGCGTTGATGCGCTTCTGCTCGGTGATGTCGACATAGGTGATCACCACGCCTTCGACCCGTCCGCCCTCGGCGCGATAGGGCTGGATGCGGCGCAGGAACCACCGTTCCGCGGGCCCGGCGGTTTCACGCTCGATCGGCTCGGAAGACTCGAGCACCGCGCGGGCGTCCGCGGCCAGGTCGTCATCCCTCGCCATGGCGGCGAGGTCCGCCAGGGGGCGGCCGACATCGGTCGGGATCACACGAAAGATCGTGCGTGCCGCGGGGGTGTAGAAACGGATGTTCAGATCGGCATCCAGGAACAGCGTGGCTACGTCGGTGCTGTAGAGCACGTTCTGCAGGTCGTTGGCCGTGGTCCGGTGCCGTTCGAGGATTTCCTGCAACTGGCTGTTCAGCGCGGTCAGCTCCTCGTTCAGCGATTGCAGCTCCTCTTTCGAGGCCAGCAGCTCCTCGTTGGTGGACTGGAATTCCTCGTTGACCGACAGCGCCTCGGCGGCATCGGCGCCATGCGCCTCGACCTCCAGTTCCAGATCGCGCAACGCATCGTGCAGATCGCTGCGGGTGGCTTCCAGCTCGGCCTCGAGGTCCGCCGAGCCCTCCGCCTGGTCCCCGGCCGAGGGCTCGGCGGCAGCGGCCTGGCCTGGCTGCGGGGTGTCGAGGAAGCAGGCCAGCAGCAAGGGCTCCGTCCCCGCGGAGACGGCGTGCAGAGCGATGTCGAAGCTGGTGGTCCCGTCGATGCGCCCGCCCGAGACGGTCACGCGGGGATTCGACGGGGTGCACGACTCCGCCGCCGCGCGAACGCGTGCGCGCAACGCCCTGGGAAGCATGCCCAGAACGCCGGGATCAGGGTGGCCCTGGGTGATCTTCAGGTACTTCTCCGTCGGGCCGAACAGATACAGACATTCGAGCCGACTGTTCAGCAGGGCCGCGGCGGGGGCGTAGTTCTCCAGCAGGATGCGGCGGCAGAGGTCGGCCAGCGCCGTCCGCCGGACGGGCGTCTGGCCGGGCGTCTCGTCGGACGTCTGGTCGGGCGACGGAGACGCCTCCTCGCGCTTGCCGGTCACGAAATGCAGGTCGCGGGGATGACTTCGCCCGACACGGCGCCAGAGCCGCGAGTCCTTGTCCTCGACGGCGAAGCAGCCATCGCTCTGCCCCGGCATTTCCGCAGCCCCGAGCAACAGGAGACCGCCCGGGCGCAACGCGAAGCAGCAGCGGGCGACGACGCGCTTCTGCGCTTCCGGCCCCAGATAGATCAGGACATTGCGGCACGACACGAGGTCGATCCTGGAAAACGGCGGGTCCGAGAGCAGGTCCGCGACGGTGAACACGATCACGTCCCGCAGCTCCGAGGTGACCTGCCAGCCCCCGCCTTCGGGCACGAAGAACCGGGCCAGTCGTTCCGGGGAAACACAGGCCTCGATATCCTCGGGATAGAATCCCGTCCGCGCCGTCGCGATCGCCTCGGGATCGATATCCGAGGCGAGGATCTGCAACCGGGCGCTTGATCCCGCCGCCTCCATGGCTTCGAGGCAGGTGATGGCAAGGCTGTAGGCCTCTTCGCCCGTGCTGCATCCCGCGACCCAGACCCGCAGCGGCCGATCCGCCGGCAGGGCCGCCAGGAGGTCGGGAACAACCTTGGCGGACAGGTGGTCGAACACCGCCGGATCGCGGAAAAAGCTGGTGACGTGGATCAGGAGGTCGGACAGGAGGTGGGCGCGTTCCTCGGCATCGGATTTCAGAATGTCGAGATAGCGCGCCGGCTCATCCGGTTCGAGGCCGACAAAGGCCATCCGGCGCGCAATGCGGCGTTCAAGGGTTCCCCGCTTGTAGAGCGAGATATCCTGTGCGGAATGTTCATCCACGAAAGCAAGCAGATCGTCATAGCCGGCTGTGTCCGGGCCATCCGCGCGACCGGCGGTGTCTACGCCGCCCTTCGGTCCGTCGGAGGTCGGCGCCAATGCGGTCGGGGCCGCCCCCAGGAACCTCTCGAGCGCGGGAACCATGTCGCCGGCGCCCAGGACCTGTTCCACGAAACCGGTCCCGATGGCGCTTTCCGGCATGCCGGGGTAGCCCGCCTCCTCGGGGTCCTGGGCGACCACCAGCCCGCCGGCGGCATGGATCTCGGCGATGCCCGAACTGCCGTCCATGCCCGTGCCCGACAACACGATGCAGGCCGACGAGGCGCCCGCATCCCTGGCGAGCGACCGCAGCAGGACGTCGAAGGGAAGCCGCACCGCCTTGCCGCCATCGGGCTCGGACAGATGGAGGACACGCTGCGCGACGGTGAGGAAGACGCCCGGCGGAATGACGTAAAGGCAGCCCGGCCGCAGCGCCATGCCGTCCGACGCCTGAACGACCTCCAGCCCCGTGTGACCCGCCAGCAGATCGACCATCATGCTGTCATGGGTCGGATCGAGATGAAGGATCAGGATGAACGCGGCCGGCATGTCGCCGGGCATGTTCTTGAGCAGGGCGCGGCAAGCCTCGAGCCCGCCGGCGGAGGCCCCGATGGCGATGACCCGCAGATCGTCTCGCATTTCGCATTCCGACATGGTCTTCACCAGAAAGGTCCGATTGCGGGCTCGTACGGGTGAGCCGGATCACCAGACATCTGGCCGATGCCATGCGCGGCCCATGCCGATACGTATCCAGTTTGTACCCGAGTTCAACGCGATGGGATACGCGTCTCGACCGGCATCTGGCCAGGCTGGCGGGCCGCCGCCAGACGGCGCCCTGAGTAGATTCCGATCCTACTCACGAGGGTCTCTGGAACGTAATTTCAAATCATGAAGCGTTGAGTGTGAAGACGGCGCTGAACGTCTGGACAGTCAGGTCGACGATGATGCGGGGACCGGGAACTTGTTCTTCGATCTCCAGCCGCGTCTCGACCTGCTGAAGAAGCTGGCTGCCCGGTCGTTTTCCCGGATCGTCGCTCGCCACCTCGCGGCGCGGCCACAGCGCACCGACCGATCCAGGCGTCAGGAATCTGGGCCGCCTGGCGCTTCCTGGCGAGGCGGAGGGGGCGGAAGATTCAAGGGGAACAGCCATGAACCAGATCATCTACATCGTCGGTGCAATCGTCATCGTCCTGGCTTTGCTCAGCTTTGTCGGACTGAGCTGACCGCACGCCACAGTCCGAGGAACAGTCGAAAATGACGTCTGAGACCCCCTCCCGTCAGGCTCCTGCCGAGATGGCCAGGCCGCATGCTTCGGACGGCTCCTATCTGGATTGGGCTGCAATCCTCGCGGGGGGCGTCTTTGCACTCGCGATCTCGTTTCTGCTCATCAGTTTCGGCGCAAGTCTGGGGCTGTCGCTGACCTCGCCGTATCGGGGCGAGGGGGTGTCCGCCGCCTGGCTCGCCATTGCCGCCGGCATCTGGTTCGCCTGGGTGGTGGTCACCAGCCTTGGCGCCGGCGGCTATCTTTGCGGGCGGATGCGCCGTCACGCGGGAGACGCCACGCCCGATGAGGTCGAGGTGCGCGACGGCGCGCACGGGCTGATGGTCTGGGCCACCTGCGCGCTGGTCAGCACCGTTCTCGCCGCATCGGGCGTGGGCGCGGTCATCCGAAGGCGGCGGCGCTCCTCAAGGAGACGCTGGATCAGGAGCACGGTGCCGACAGGGCCCTGTCGAAGCTGGCCGAGAAACGCCTGAACGCTTCGGCAGCGGCCTGAATCGCGACCTGACAGGTGGCCCCATGTTTCACCCATGCCGGGGCCGCCGTCGCGACAAGGCCGATGTGGCGCGCCGGTCGCAGCGGAATCGGCGGGTGCGTCTGTTCGATGCGATCCCCGGATCCCCGACGCTTCCAGCGGCTGGCCGCACGAAATTGGCGGAACCGCATCAAGGCTCTCACTTCGAAGGGAGACGAACCCCATGACCATACGCCATCCGTTCCACGTACTGCTTCCGCAGCAGGCTCCGGCCCTGCGCCGTCGTGCGCTCAAACTGACATCCAGCGAACATCGGGCCGACGACCTGGTTCAGGAAACGTTTCTGAAGGCCTGGGCGCACCGCGACAGCTACCGACCCGGAACCAATCTGCGCGCCTGGCTGTGCACGATCCTGCGCAACACGTTCTTTTCGGACCTGCGGAAATCCCGTCGCGAAGTCGAGGACGTCGATGACGCCGGAGCACGGGCGCTGTTCGAGGCGCCAAGACAGGATCATGCGATTGCACTCAAGGAGCTGATATCCGCGATGGCCCTGCTGCCCCATGCCCAGCGTCGATCGCTCGTACTGATGGGGGCCTACGGGTTTTCGCAACTGGAAGCGGCGGATGCCTGCGGCTGCACCGTCGGCACGATCAAGAGTCGGGTCAGCCGAAGCAGAGCCAGGCTCGGCCGGATCCTGGCGCATGACGACGCGGCGCAGCGTTCCCAAAGGCCGCGCCAGGCGCCGCCGCTCCCGATCCGCCGCCCTCGCGAGATGTCGGATGCGGTCCCGATGGCCGGGGACGCCGGATCGAACTGACGCCATGCCGGCCGCCGCGCTTCGCGACGACCCCAACGGGAGGCGAAACGATGCTTGAGTTTTTTGTCATGATCTTTGAGTTTCTTGCCATCATCATGATCTCGTGGGTGATGCTGGTGTTCCTGACGGTTGTGTTTGTGGCCTGAGGGTCCGTCTCGAAACTCATGATCTGCGGGCGATGCGACGCACGAGAAGCATGACGGAGGCGGCGTAGAGGAAGGCGGTGGCGGAAGCGAGGCTGGCCTCGACATCCTTTGCCAGACGGCGGTTTCGGTTGATCCAGGCGAAGAACCGCTCGACCACCCAGCGGCGTGCATGGACGACGAAGCCGGTCTGCTGGCGGGGCTTGCGCACGATCTCGACGCGAACCGGCGTTGCAGCGCGGAGCCGTTCGGCGGAGCAGCTGCTGTCGGCGAAGACCAGCTCGACGAAGGGGAAGGGGCGGCGGGAGGCTTTCAGCACGGGGATGGCGCCGTCCCGGTCCTGCACGCTGGCCGCGCGTGGGTCTGGAGGACGATGCCGCGGCCGTCCGTGTCGACCATGGCGTGGCGCTTGCGACCCTTGATCTTCTTGCCTGCATCGTAGCCGCGCGGGCCGCCGCTTTCGGTGGTCTTCACGCGTTCGCCAGTGGACTTGAACCAGTGGCGTCCACTGGCTCACCTGTCGATGATCGCCCCGCTCGGGCTGGCCTCCCGACCCGTCTCTTCCCGATCCGTCATGACGAGCGCATGGTTGATCTTCTCGAACAGACCCGTCCGACGCCAGGCGGCGAACCATCGATAGACGGTCCGCCAGGGCGGGAAGTCCCTTGGCAGCAGCCGCCAGGGGCAGCCCGCCCGCAGACTGTAGAAGATCGCATTGACGATCTCTCGCAACGGCCAGCTCCGGGGCCGCCCGGCGCGCGTCACCGGCGGCAGATGCGGCGCCAGGAGCGCCCATTCCGCTTCAGTGACATCGCTTTCGTAGCGCAGGCGCGAGCGGCTATGCTCGCGCCGGGTGATCGGGGTCCACATCGCAACTCCAGAAAGGCTTCAGCAACCCTCTGGAATCAAGCGGCGCCCGACCGCTCAACCCGTTTCGAGACGGGCTCTAAAGGAGATCCCATGAAGGATGCGCTGAGCTGGTTGGGGGTCGCTTTCTGCGTCTCGCAATCGGCCCTGTTCTCCGGGTCGAACATCGCCGTCTTTAGCCTCAGCCGCCTCCGGCTCGAGGCGGCGGCCGCAGCGGGTGACAAGACCGCCTCAAGCGCCCTCGAGCTCAGGCGCGATGCGAACTTCAGGCTCGTCACGATCCTCATGGGCAATGTCGCCATCAACGTGCTTCTGACCATGCTGGCGGATTCCGTGATGGCGGGGGTGCTGGCCTTTCTTTTTTCCACCGCCGTCATCACCGCATTGGGTGAGATCGGGCCCCAGGCCTGTTTCTCCGGCAATGCACTCCGGGCGGTCGCGATCTTTGCGCCGGTCCTGCGGTTCTATCGTATGCTGTTCTGGCCGCTCGCAAAGCCCACAGCCGTTCTTCGTTCAGGGCCAGGGCAAACCACTCGATTCCAACAGCATCGTGCAGCTGCCCTTCGAGGAGAATCGCCCGGTCTGGAGGATCAGCACCAGAAACAGGATGCTGGTCGCGACATTGACCAGCAGACCTACCGTCGCCGTCCAGGTCCAGAAGACCTCGTCGAGAGCAAGGTCGCCGGACTAGAGAGCAAGGGGTTTCACCATGAGGCGGACCTTGCAACGACGGCCAACGCGGCACAATCGCCATGCAGCGTCACGCTGCCGCAAGGAGAACGGCAGCTGGCCTGGCGCGAGACTCGATGCTGAGCGGATGAAGCCCGATCGGGAACGTGTTCAGACATTCAGGGATCTTTTTGACGTTGCAAAAGGAGAGACCCATGAAAGAGGCGCCCGACCCGCAGACTGATGCGCCGGAGGAAGAACGCGAGCGCTGGGAGGTGTTGACGCAGCTCGAAGACTGGCTGGAGCGACCGATGCTGGTCTTGTCCTTCATCTGGCTCAGCCTCGTCACTGTCGAATTGATCTGGACGACCTCGGGCGTGTTCGAACTGCTCGGCACGATCATCTGGATCGTGTTCATCATCGAATTCCTGCTGCGCTTTGCCCTGGCGCCGCGCAAGATCAAGTTCCTGCGACGCAACCCGATCACCATCATCGCCCTCGTGGCACCCGCCTTTCGGTTCCTGCGCGCCCTGCGCCTGCTGCGCCTGCTGCGCCTGAGCCGTGGGCTGAGGCTTGTCAGGATAGTCGGCACTGCAAATCGAGGTTTCAGTGCGCTGGAGAAAAGCTTCGGCCGCCGTGGGCTCGGCTATGTGCTGGCCACCACAGCGGTGGTCATCTTGCTGGGCGCGGGTGGAATGCTTGCCTTCGAACCCGCACGCGACGTCAGCGGCGGCTTCTCCGGCTATGCTGACGCACTGTGGTGGACGGCGATGCTGGTGACGACCACCGGGTCGGATTTCTGGCCCCTGACGCCCGAGGGCCGGGTGCTCGCGCTGCTCCTGTCGATCTACGGTCTCGCGATCTTCGGTTATATCGCCGCCAGCCTCGCAACCTTCTTCATCGGTCAGGAAGCTGCGGCGCCGGACAGCGACGTCGCCGGTTCTCGCGAAATCTCGGCCCTGCGGGAGGAAATCGCGGCGCTGCGTGACGAGTTGCGAGGGTCTGCGATTGGATGAACGCGCCGTCGCCGAACTGCCATTGCGCGGCCACAGACGCGGAAGTTTTATTCATATCTATCGTAACTTTAAGGTGGAGAAGGTTCGACGTCAGAGCCTGCCCCAGAAAGAGTGGCCATGTCCGCATTGCGTGTTGAAGGCGGGGCAACGGCATGGAACATAGTGAGAACATCCAAGTTCCACTCGAGGTGTTCCATGGACCCGGCCCGCTT
>JBNJGE010000105.1:0-11625 GCA_051747505.1 Pseudomonadota bacterium
TGATAGGCCTGATGGAAGCGGCCGATGAAATCCTCGATCCCCGCCAGCGCGCCGGTCGGCACGTCCACCGCCACCGCGCAGGACCGGCCCACCCACCAGCCGTGGAACTCCGGGTTGATCCAGATATGCGGGTCGTCGCCGCGGTCGGCGCACAGGCGCCCCATCTCGGCGTAGACCCGGTCCAGATGCGGCACCAGAACGACCGAAACAGGGTCCGCGTCCAGCGGCGCGAAGGCGGCGAGGCCCGCGGGCAGGTCGGCGGCGTTGATGGGCCGCCCCTCGAAATGCATCAGCACCGTGTCGAAGCGCGCGGCCTGAGCGATGAGGTGCAGCAGGTAGTCGGGGTCGTTGAGCGCCCACATGGCGATCGCCCGCGCCGACTGGCAGGTCGGGTTGGCGCCCTGCCCCACGCCCAGCGGCTGGCCCAGGACCTGGATCACGCCCGCCAGAAGCAGGTCCCGGGGCGACGCGTCCGGCCCCGAGGCCAGCGCCAGCCGCTCCGCCGCCGCATCCGAGGGGACGAGCGAGATCTGCCGGCGCAGCGCCGGCGCGATGGGCGAATGGTGGAGAATGCCGCGATCGAGCATCAGGGCCAGCCCGTAGGCCGCCTGCGCCGTCTCGGGCCGCACGACGCGGCGGGCGAGATCCAGCACCAGCCCCTCGTGCTTGCGCCAGCAGTCGAGCCCCGTCGCCCCCAGCCCCAGCGCCTCGGGCGCCAGGCCGGAATGGTCGCTTTCCAGCAGCCAGGCCACGAAGGCGGCGTGGTAGTCGGAGACGAGCCCCGTGTCGTGCATCGCCCGCGCCAGCCCCTGCGCCTCGTGTCGCAGGTCGGTCTCGTCCATCACCGACAGCCGCTCTTGATAGACGGCGAGGCCCGGGTCGTCCATGCAGGCGCTGGTCGGGCCGAACAGGGCCGAAACCAGCCGGTCGGCGCCCAGGCGGCTGTCGCCGATCTCGCCCCCGCGCTCGGCCAGCGTCACGGCGATCTGGGCCACCATGTCCTTGACATGCGCCACCTGGATCGGGCGCTGGCGCAGGATGCGCCAGATCTCCTCGACCAGATCGCCCAGCACGTCCTGGTAGCCGACATGCTCGGCCAGATAGCGGAACAGGGCGTCCACCGCGGCCGTCTCCGGCCCCGCCCCGGCGCGGGCCGCCTCGTCCATGGCGCCGAAGAAGCGGCGCATGTTGAGCGCCAGCACCTGCGTCAGAAACCGCCGCGCGGCCGCGGCGTGGATATTCGGGTGCTGCGCCTCCCCAGTGGCAACGGAGAGCAGGCGCAGCAGGCTCACGGCCTCGGCCGCCACGGCGCCCGGGTTCCCGCCCTCCAGCGTGCCCGAGACCAGCCCCGGGCGCAGATTCGCCGGCTGATCCCAGTCGGAGCCGTCGAACAGCCCCGCGGCGTCCATCCGCGGCGCCAGCGCGTGCAGCTTCGCGATCCCGCCCGGCGCGCAGAGCAGGCGGTGCGCGACGCTCAGCACGCGCTGCTGGTAGCGGGGCCGGGCGAAGGGGCGGGCCTGCTCGAGGTCCGAAAGCGGCCCCTCCAGCGTGGCGGCGAGGCGCCCGGCCTCGCCCGCCTCCTCGGCGCTCGTCATTCGCGGCGCGCTCCCTGAAGTCTACACATAGAAGTCCAGCTCCTCCTGGTGCTTGAGCAGGTCCCGCATCCGGTGCGGGTCGTCCCCGAAGAAGTAGACCAGACCCCAGTGCGTTCCGAAAGCCGTGCGCTTGGTCACCTTCATCTCCATCGGCTCGGAGAGCTCGTGGAACTCGAAATAGGGGTGCTTCGAGGTCTCCTCGGGGATCTGCATGTGCTCCACCACGCGCCGGCGCGGATAGGCCCCGAAGCAGCCGGCATGGCCCTTCGCGTCCTTGACCGGCTCGGGGAAGAAGGCCTCGACCTCCTCCGGCGTGCTCCTGGGGTCGAAGCAGACCACGAGGCCCTGGTAGCCGTTGAAGCCGTAGGCGCGCTCGATCAGCTCCAGCGCGTTGAAGCCCGGCGGGCGATAGGCGACCTCCCCGAAGTACATGGTGCCGTCGCTGGTCACGAAATACTCGGGATGGATGAAGCCGAAATCGATGTCGAAGGCCTCGATCAGCTTCTCGATCTGCTGCGTGATCAGGTTGCGCCAGGATTCCAGCTCCGGCGTGGCCGGCGTGAAGACCGAGTAGCCCAGCGTCACGTATTCGGAGATGTTGAGGAACTGGATCTTGCGGTCCTTGATCCAGGCCTCCACCGCGAACTCCCAGCCGTCCAGGTGGCTCTCCAGCAGCGCCGGGAACTCCGAATCCGAGATCGCCTCCACGTCGTCCACGGTGCGGATCACCCGGTGGCCGAGGCAGCCGGCCTTGTCGAAGGCCTTGAAGTGGATCGGGTCATTGGGGTCGCCGTCGAGCTTGAGCAGCGTCTGGTTCACCCGCAGCAGGAAGCGGATCACGTCGTCGCGGTTGTCGGCCTCCTCGAAGATGCCGACGCGGATGCCCGCCAGCTGCGCGCGCCGCTTCATCAGCGACTTGTCGCGGAACAGCATGGACTGCGCCAGCAGTCGCGGGTTGTCGAGCAGCACCGAATTGATGGCGCCGGCCCACTCCACCGTCTCCTCGTAGAGCGGGATGGCCACGTCGCAGCCCTCCTCCTTGAGAGTGCTTGCGATCTCGTGGCTGCGCTCGTTGAGCCGGTCGAACTCCCAGGGGATGAAGGGGATGTCGTTCGCCTTCGCGTAGTCCTCCGCCCAGCTCGGGGCGACGACCACGTAGCGCCGGTCGAACCGGTCGATGGCGTCGATGGCGTTAAGCGACCAGCCGAGGATCGCGACGTATCCCTTCTCGGGGTTCTTCTCGGCCATGTATGGGCTCCTTGTTTCGATGTTTCGGGATCCGGACGGCGCGCACGGACGCGCGGCCTCTCGCAAGGGGCCGTGAGCCGGAGGTCGCATGGCAGGGGATGCGGTGCGACAGCGCGGGTCGGGATCGCGTCATGTCATGGCGGAGACAGTAGCACACGGGTCGCGATCCGTGAAATCGGCGCGCCGCCGCGCCGCGGCACGCCCCCCGCCACGCCGGCGAACAGGTCGCGCCCGCCGGCTCAAGCGCCTGACTTCAAGGCCTTATCTCGCTGGCCCGCCCCCCGCGGCGGCCGACGCGCGCGACCTCCGGGCCGAGGGTTTGCTCCGAGGCCGTTTTCGCCGGTCGGCGAGCGGTCCCGGACGCTGGAAGCTTCCGGCAGGAGATTCGCCGCGGCCCGCCTGCGCCTCGGCGGCCGGGGAAAGGCCGGCTACGCGCCGTGGCGCCGGGTCGTCAGGGCGGACGCGCCGACCAGCGTGAGCGCGGCGATGGCGAGCATCGGCAGAAGCTGGCTCCAGAACAGCTCGGGCGGGATGTCCTTGAGGAAAACCCCGCGCGCGATCACGAGGAAATAGCGCAGCGGGTTGGCGAAGGTCAGCGTCTGGATCGGCGCCGGCATGTTCTCGATCGGGGTCGCGAAGCCCGACAGGATCACCGCGGGCGTGACGAACAGGAAGCCGCCGAAAAGCGCCTGCTGCTGGGTCGCCGCCAGGGTGGAGATGGCCAGCCCCACCCCGACCACCGCCAGCAGGAAGACCAGCAGCCCCAGCCCCAGCATCCACAGCTCGCCGATCAGCGGCACGCCGTAGGCGAGGCTCGCCACCGCCGAGAAGACCGCGCCCTCCGAGAAGCCGATGAGGATGGCCGGCGCGGTCTTGCCCAGCGCGATCTCGTGCGGGCGCAGGGGGGTGACGAGAAGCTGGTCATAGGTGCCGATCTCCTTCTCCCGCGCGATGGAGAAGGCGGTGACGGCCAGCGTCACCACCAGGGCGAGCACGCCGACCAGACCCGGCAGGATGAACCACTGGCTGCGCAGGTTGGGGTTGTGGAAGGCCCGCACCTCCGGCGCGGCGGGGACGGGCGTTGCGGAAGCCGGGGCGAGCGCGACGCCCTCGCGCGCGGCGATGCGCCCGGCATAGGACGCGGCGATCAGCGCGGTGTTGGAGTTCCGCCCGTCGACCACCGCCTGCAGGCGCGCCGTCCGGCCGGAAGCGAGATCGGCGGAGAAATCCGCGTCGATGCGCAGCACCAGATCCGCGCGCCCGGTCACGATCGCCTCGCGCAGGGCGGTCTCGCCGGTGACGTGGCCGGCGAAGACGAAGGACTCGGAGACCGCGAAGGCGGAGACGACCTCCCGGCTCGCCTGGCCGCGGTCCTCGTTGAAAACCATCAGGCGCAGGCCGGTGACCTCGAAGACCGCGGCGTGCGGGAAGACGAGAAGCTGGACCAGCGGCAGGCCGATGAGCACGACCCGGCTCTTGCGGTCCTTGAGGGTGGAGAGGAGCTCCTTGACGATGAGAGCGAGGACGCGCCCCCACATGGGATCAGTCCAGCCGCTTGCGCATCAGCGCCCGGCTCGCGCCCAGGAAGACCGCGGCCATGGCGAGCAGGGCGGCGACGTCGCGCGCCAAGATCGGCCAGACATCGCCCACCAGGAAGAGGGTCTGGTAGGCCTCGGTCAGGTAGCGCGCGGCCACGATCCGGGTCAGCGCCTGCACCCAGCCCGGCATGCTCGCGATCTCGAAGATCATGCCCGAGAGCAGGAAGGCGGGCAGGAAGGTCGTCATCAGCGCCATCTGGCCGGCGACGAACTGGTTGCGGGTGGTCACCGAGATCAGCATGCCCATGCCCAGCGTCGCCAGCAGGAAGACCGCGCCCACGGCGAAGACCGCCGGGAGGGAGCCCGCGATGGGCACGGCGAAGAGCCAGGCGGACATGGCGAGGGAGAAGGCCAGCGCGCCCATGCCCAGCGCGAAGCTGGGCGCCATCTTGGCGATCAGGATCTCGCCCGGGCTCGCCGGGCTGACCAGCAGGGTCTCGATGGTGCCCCGGTCATGCTCCCTCGCGACCAGAAGCGAGGTGAGCAGCGCCCCCGTCAGCGTCAGGATCACGCCCAGCAGGCCGGGGATCAGGAAGTTCTCCGAGCGGACCTCGGGGTTGAACCAGATGCGCGGGATGAGATCGACGACGGGCGCGGGAACCCGCGCGCCTTCGGCGGCGCGATAGGCGAGCCACTGGGTCCAGAGCCGGTCCACATAGCCGGTGAGCAGGCGGGCGGTGTTGGCGTCCGCGCCGTCGAGCAGAAGCTGCACGGGCGGGCCGGGCGACAGGCCCTCCAGCCGGGCGGCGAAGTCCTCGTGGAGCGCGACGATGCCGCGCACCTCGCCGCGGGCCAGCGCGGCCTCGCCCTCCTGCCGGCTGCGCAGCAGCACGGGCTCGAACCAGGGGTTGGCCTCGAAGGCGCCCGCGAAGCTCTCCGCGCGGGGGCTCGATTCGGGCATGACGAGGGCGAGGCGGACCTGGCGCGGGTCGAGCGAGACGCCGTAGCCGAACAGGAACAGGAGCAGCGCCGGCATGACGAAGGCGATGGCCAGGCTGCTGGGATCGCGCAGGATCTGGGCGAACTCCTTGCGCGTCAGCGCGCGCAGGCGACGGGGGCTCATGCCGCCCGCGCCTCCTGCCGGCGCGCGCGGATGAGCGCAACGAAGGCGTCCTCGACGCTGGGCGACTCTATGTCCTGCGGGGCATGGGCCTCGGCCAGCTCGCGCGGGGCGCCGGTGGCGATGATCTCGCCCCGCTCGACGATCGCGAGACGGCCGCAGTATTCGGCCTCCTCCATGAAATGGGTGGTCACCAGCACCGCGACGCCCCGCTCGGCCATGGCGTTGATCCGCAGCCAGAACTCCCGGCGCACCAGCGGGTCCACGCCGGAGGTCGGCTCGTCCAGGAACAGGATGCCCGGCTGGTGGAGGATGGCGGCGGCCAGCGACACGCGCTGCTTGAGGCCCAGCGGCAGGCCTCCCGCGGGCTGGTCGGCGTGGGGCGCGAGCGAAAGCTCCTCGAGCAGCGCGCCGATCCGCTCGCGCCGCGCGGCGCGGCCCAGGCCGTAGGCGGCGGCGAAGAAGTCGAGATTGCGCCGCACGCTCAGCTCGCCATAGAGCGAGAAGCGCTGGGCCATGTAGCCGATGCGCGCGCGCGCCTCGCCGGGGGCGCGGCGCAGGTCCCGCCCGGCGACGCGCGCCTCCCCTTCCGAGGGGGGCAGCAGGCCGCAGAGCATCTTGAAGATGGTGGACTTGCCCGCGCCGTTCGGGCCGAGCAGGCCGAAGACCTCGCCCCGGGCGACCTCGAAGCTGACGCCGGCCACGGCGGTGAAGTCGCCGAAGCGGCGCACCAGCCCCTCGGCGCGGATGGCGGGGCCGTCATCCCCGTCGCCGGGCGCCGCCGCGGGGGCGGCGGGGACCTCCGTCCGGTCCTGGGCCAGTCCCGCGATCAGGGCGTCCTCGAAGCGGGGGCGGGCGGGCGCGGCCTCCCCGGCCTCGCGCAGGCTTTCGAGAGCGTCGAGGTTGGTCCCGGGGGCGGTGACCACCCGCAGACGGCCGGCGCGCAGCACCGCGTCCAGCACGCCCGGCTCGGCCAGGACGCGGCGCTGAAGGGCGCGCAGGTCGAGCCCGTCCGGCTCGATGTCGTGCACGCGGCCCTCCGCGCGCGCCGCGAACGCCTCGGGGTCCCCCTCGAACAGGGTTTCGCCGGCGTCGAGCACGATGACCCGGTCGCAGCCCTCGGCCTCGTCCAGATAGGCGGTGCTCCACAGAACGGTGATCCCGTCCTCGACCAGCCCGCGCACGATCTCGCGCAGCTCGCGGCGGGAAAGGGGGTCGACCCCCGTCGTCGGCTCGTCGAGCAGCAGAAGGCGCGGCGGCACGACCAGCGCGCAGGCGAGGCCCAGCTTCTGGGCCATGCCGCCCGAGAGCTTGCCTGCGGGACGCGCGCGGAACGGGGCGAGGTCGAGGCGCTCCAGAAGCTCGCCCATGCGCGCCTCGCGCCGCGGCCCGGCCAGGCCGCGCAGATCGGCGTGCAGCCTGAGGTTCTCGGCCACCGACAGGTCGGAATAGAGGCCCGCGCCCTGGGGCAGGTAGCCGATGGCGCGGCGACGGTCGGCGTCGAGCGCCAGAGGCGGGGCGCCGAAGACCCGCAGTTGTCCCGAATCCGGCCTCAGCAGGCCGGCGATCAGGCGCATCAGGCTCGTCTTGCCCGCGCCGTCGGCGCCAATCAGGCCGGTGAGGCTCCCCTCGGGGACGCGCGCGGAGACCTCGCGCAGCGCCGGGACCGCGCGGCCGTCGCGCGTGAAGGCCCTGGACACGCCCTCGATCTCGACAAGGGCGGCCGGCCCGGTCATTCCTCCGCCTCCCGGCCCGCGCCCTGCAGGGGGATGCGCACGGTGACGGGCATGCCCTGGCGCAGCCCCTCGCGCCCCCGCTCCACCACCACGCGGATGCGGTAGACGAGGCTGGTGCGCACATCGGGCGTGTGCACGGTCTTGGGCGTGAACTCGGCGGTGGGCGAGATGAAGCCGACACGGGCGGGATATGGCCGGTCCGGCCGGGTGTCGGTGACGACCTCCGCCGACATCCCCGGCGCGATCAGGCCGAGATCGGGCTCCGCCACATAGGCCCGCACCCACAGGGGCTCGTGCTTGGCGAGCAGGTAGGCGGGACGGCCGGCGTCGACCACCGCGCCGGGCTCCACGATGCGCGAGCGGATGATCCCGTCCGCGGGGGCGATCAGCGCGCTGTCCTCAAGCTCCTCCGCCGCCCCGGCGCGCTCGGCGGACAGGGCGGCAAGCCTGGCGCGGGCGGCGCGGATGCGCTCCTCGCGCGGGCCCTCGAGCGCGACATCCAGGTCGGCGCGCGCGACGCGCAGGGCCGCGCGGGCCTCGTCGCGCAGGGCGCGGATCTCGTCCAGCCGGCGCTGGGAGGCGAAGTCGTCCCGCTGCAGGGCCTCGACCCGCTCGAACTCGCGCTCCCGCGCCTTCAGGGTCGCCTCGGCGCTGGCCATGCGCGCGCGGGCCTGCTCGATCTCCTCCTTGCGCGTCCCGCTCTCCAGCTCGTCGAGCACGGCCTGCTGCTGCTCGACGCGCGCCTCGGCGGCGTCCAGGGCGTCGCGGTAGCGGTCCCGGTCCAGCAGGGCGAGGACCTGCCCCGCGCTCACGGCGTCGCCCTCCTCCGCGCGCATCTCGGCGATGCGCCCGGGAACCCGGAAGGCGAGCCCGACCTCGCGCCGCTCGACATTGCCGTAGAGCTCCAGCGTCTCGCGCGGACCGTCCGCGCCCGGGAAAGGCAGGACGCCCCCGCGCCAGGCGAGCGCGAGGGCGATCGCCGCCGCGATCGCCGCGCCTGCGCCGAGGCGCAGCCATCCGCGCCTCGCGCTCACGGGCGCGTCCCGGCCCGGCGGCGAGGGGAGAGGGCTCCGGCGCTTGACGGACGGATCATGCCTGTCGACTCCTGACCGACCTCGCCCCGGGCGTCTCTCCGCGAGGCGAACGCCGGCGCCGCGGCCCGGTTCCAAGCGAAGGCATAGCATCGCCGTCGCGAATTGGAAGGCGCGTCGGCTTGTCCGGCCGCGGGGTGCGCGTTCGTTTCGCATGCGCTTGATGCACGGCGTCGAACAGGCCGGCCCAAGGGTTCGGAGACGACGGTCGGCTCGGGCGATCACGCCGCTTCCCGAGCTAGCGGCGCCCCCGCCCCTCTCGGCCATGATCGCGTTGGCGGCGAGACGCCTTGCGGCGATCGGGACGAGTCGCGCGGGCGGGGCATGCTTCCGGAGCGTGTTCCGGTCGGCGGCGCCGGCCTCGAGGCGCCGCCGACCGGGGAACCCCATCCGGGATTGGCCTGTTTCGGCCATGCCGCCAGTCGGAGAGAAACCGGATGACACTGAAGGAAATCGCCGTTCACCAAGGGAGCGACGCCCGGGCGCCCGACCGGCTCGAGGTCGCCATCGCGCTTGCGAAGGACCACGGCGCAAGGCTGTCGGGCGTGTTCAGCGAGGACGACCGGCGCGCCTCCCCGCATGGCGACGGGGCGGCGGGCGCCAGAGGCGCCTTCGAGGCCGCCCTCGATTCCGCCGGCGTGCCGCATGAATGGCGCGAGGTGGAGACGGACGCGCGAACGGCCGTTTCGGCGGCCGCGCGCTTCGCCGACCTGACGGTCGTCGGCCAGCCGGACCCGGAGCAGGACACCCTGTCGCCCGACTTTCCGGCGGACGTGACCCTGACCGCCGGCGGCCCCGTCCTCGCCGTGCCCTGCGCCGGGCGCTTCGAGCGCGTCGGACAGCGCGTGATGATCGCCTGGAACGGCTCGCGCGAGGCGGCCAGGGCCGTTCGCGACGCGCTGCCGCTGCTCGTGCGGGCGGAGGAGGTCGTGGTGCATTCCATTCTCCCGAAATCCGGCGCGGCCGCCGGCGCCGCGGAGCTGGAGACCTGGCTTGGCCGACATGATGTGCGCGCCCGCTTCAGCCAGGTGGTTCCAGGGGACGAGGCGGATGCGGTTTCCGGCTCCCTGAGCGCCGTCGGGGGGTTCGGGTTCCAGCAGCGCGGCCCCCTGACGGCGGACCGGCATGCCGCCATGCCGCGTCCCGACGTGGGCCCGGCGCTGCTGTCCTCCCTCGCCGAATCCGGCGCGGATCTGCTGGTGATGGGCGTCTACGGCCACTCGCGTCTGCGGGAGCTCCTGTTCGGCGGCGTCACGCGGGAGGTGCTCCGGAGCATGACGACTCCGGTCCTGATGTCCGCCTAGGGCGGACGGGCGCGCGGCTCCGGCAAGTCGAAATCATCAGACGTCTTTTGTCCCCGGGGTTGCGCCCCGGGGACAGGTCATCCCGCCAGTTCAGGCAGGAACAGGATGATGACCGGAAAGGCCACGAGCAGGCCGATCACCACCAGGTCGCAGGCCATGAACCACATCACGCCCCGGAAGATCGTCCCCAGGGATATGCTCCTGTGCACGACGCTCTTGATAACGAAAACATTCATGCCGATGGGCGGCGACAGCATGCCAATCTCCAGGAGCTTCGTGAGGAAGACGCCGAACCAGAGGGCCTCGTATCCCGTCTCGGTGACGATGGGCAGGACGACCGGAAGCGTCAGCATCATCGCGCCGATCGGCTCCAGGAACATGCCCAGCACCAGATAGATCAGGGTGATCCCCAGGATGATCAGCACCGGATGGGCGCCGAAGCCCAGAATGGCCTCCGACAACGCGTCCCCTGACCCGGAAAGCGCCAGGAACCGTGTCAGCAGGCTGGCGCCCACGGCGATGACAAGCAGCGCGGAGGTCGTGACGATGGTTTCCGTGGCGGCCTTGCGGATCGCCTCCAGCGTCAGCTGCCGTTTCGCCAGCGCCGCCAGGGCGGAGAGCACGGCGCCGACGGCGCCGGCCTCCGTGGGCGTGAAAAGGCCGCTGAAAAGGCCGCCGAAGACGCCGGCGATGATCAGGATGACCGGCCAGGTGTCGAGCAGGGCCTCCACCCGCTCGCTCATCGGGACCTTCTGCTCGACCGGCGGCGCCAGATCGGGATTGACGAGCACGCGCAGGATGATGAGCGCGACATAGAACGCCACCGTCAGAAGGCCGACGACGAGCCCTCCGAGGAACAGCTTCCCCACGGGGACCTGCGCCATGACGGAGAACAGGATCATGATCAGGGAGGGCGGAATGAGCGCGCCCACCGTGCCGCCGGCGGCGACCGCGCCCGTCGCCAGGGACGGGTCGTAACGATACCGCGTCATCTCGGGAACGGCGATCTTGCCCATCGCGGCGGAGCAGGCGACGGAGGAGCCGGTGACGGCCGCGAAGCCTCCGCAGCCGAAGATCGAGGCGACGGCAAGCCCGCCGGGCAGTCCGGACAGCCAGACCCGGGCGGCGGTGAACAACCCTTCCGTCAGCTTTGCGTGGTAGCAGATGAACCCCATGAACAGGAAGGCGGGCACTGCGCTGAGAACCCAGTTCGACGCGAAGTGGAACGGAATGATGCCAAGAGACCCCCAGGCGATCCTCCATCCCATCAGGGCCCAGATGCCGCAGAACGAGACCGTGATGAGCGCGAAGCCGATCGGGATTCGCAGCAGGATCAGGGTGAGCAGTACGACGATGAAATAGACGGCGATCTCGATCTCAGACATTGTCGGAGATCCCCTTGTCCACAAGCTCCATGCCCGCGGGCACGTCGTCGGCCTCGGGGCCGAAGGGGCGTTTCGTCAGAAGGCAGAAGAGCTTGTAGAGGCATACGCACAGGGCAAGGCCGAAGCCGATCGGAAGAAGGAAGTAGCTCGGCCAGGTGAGCATCGGATCGCTGCCCGCCACGATCATCACCGCCCCCTTGCGCATCTGCGTCATCGCCTCCAGCCATGTCCGCCAGCAAAGGGCGGCGAGCGCGACGATCGTGATCAGCGTGCCGAATATGATCAGCACGCGAACCACGCGCCCTGGCATCATGTTGGTGACCACCTCCACCGAGATGTGGGCATCGCGCTCCTCGGCGAGGGCGAGCGGCAGAAAGCAGATGCCGATCATGTAGATCATCGACACGATCTCGATCGTGCCGGTCAGCGGCGCGCCGAAGACGTTCCGCATCACGACATCCGCCGCAACGTGAAGGACCAGCAGGATCACCAGGATCGACCCGAGGAACCCCAGCGCCTTCGTCAGTCGGCTTACAATTCTCTGAGACGGCCTCATCTCGCTTCCGTTCTCCCTTGCGCAGTCGCCTGTTCGCGCGGCGCGGTGTCGG
>JBNJGE010000106.1:0-11583 GCA_051747505.1 Pseudomonadota bacterium
CGAGCGCATCGTCGGAGGGCATCCCCAGAGCCGCATCGACGAACTCATGCCATGGGCCCAGCCCGCCTCGTAGAACGTGTCCTCCGTCGGACGCTTACGCCCTTGCCCCGCTCCGCGTCGAGTCGCCCCCCATGCGGGGGCGTGGATCGAAACCTCGCGATAGTGAGGCATGAGCGCCCGCAACCCGGTCGCCCCCCATGCGGGGGCGTGGATCGAAACGCCGCGATCACCCCCGCCGGCCTGCGCGCGCTGGTCGCCCCCCATGCGGGGGCGTGGATCGAAACTATCAGGCCGTGCGGCGATCATGGCGCTTCGGGCGTCGCCCCCCATGCGGGGGCGTGGATCGAAACGTCTACCACGCCCGCGCGGTGATCTGGAAAGACCGTCGCCCCCCATGCGGGGGCGTGGATCGAAACCGGTTGGCGTCCCCTGCCTCCCTGCGCGTCTTGCGTCGCCCCCCATGCGGGGGCGTGGATCGAAACCTCGCCGCGACGATCGCCGGCCTGCCGGCGCATGTCGCCCCCCATGCGGGGGCGTGGATCGAAACGGCACGGTCAAGGTCGCCGCCGACGCGCACCCCGGTCGCCCCCCATGCGGGGGCGTGGATCGAAACATCCCCATGCCGCCGGGACCCGCGTGGCAAAGCAGTCGCCCCCCATGCGGGGGCGTGGATCGAAACAAGGCGAGCCTGTCAACGGCGGTGGAAAAGCTGGCCAGTAGGGCGTCGCAGAATCGAGCCAAGATGATGGGCGGTCCCACAGGTCTCCATACCTACGAGGCACGGCGGCATCTTCTCGAAGAATCTGAGCGGCTCGCCACGGCGGAGCCGCCGCTGAACCAGAACCCGCCCCTCAGCATCAACCCCGTGGACCTGAAGCACGTTCTTCGCCATATCCAGACGGAGCATTACAATCTCCGACATATTCGACTCCTTGAGATGGTCTATTCGACCACTCCCGTGTGCTCCCGGAGCGGGAGGGTGGAAGGGCCGTCTACCGCATCAAGTCAGGGATCTCGCCCCCTTGGTGCAGCACGGACATGCCGCGATCGTCGCTGCCGGCCTGCTTGATCGCAACGACACGAAGCGAGGCGCGGCTGCACGCGACCCAAGCGCGGTGCGATGCTGAGGTGACAGTCGGCGCGAGCGGCTTGGTGAGATGCGGGATGGGCGGCGGAATCGCCTTGCGCCGCTACCCCGTCCGACGCTCCAAAAGGTAGCAGGCCCCGGACGGTCGGATCCTTGCAGGGGCAACTCCCGCCCGACACCCACGTCCACACGCCCGTGAAGTCCGGGATCGCCGCTGCCAGGCCGTCCGTGCACGAATACGGCGAGCACCTGCTCGACCGCCTTCGCGCGGACCAGCATCATACACGTTCCAAGCCCGTGAAGCCGGCGCTGGCTCCGCATCGGGCCGCCGGACTCTCGCGCTTGACGTTCCCGGTCGCCTGCGCTCCGTTCGGCTCCGTCGGCAGCAGAGGAGACGCGCCATGGACGCGGAGCGCACCCCCGTCATCGCGGGCGTGGGGCAGATCAACGATCGACCCGACGATCTCGAGCGCAGCCTCGGCCCGGTCGGGCTGATGGAGGCGGCGCTGCGGCGGGCCGACGCGGATGCGGGGGGCGGCTGGCTCGCCTCCCTCGACGCGATCGCCACCGTGGACCAGATCACCGAGCCGGGGCTGACGGAAATTCCGGCGCGGCTCGCGGACGCCTTCGGGGCCGCGCCCGCCCGGCTGGAGACCACTGCCATGCCCCATGGCGACAGCCCGGTCCGCCTGCTGAACGAGGCGGCGGGGCGGGTCGCGGCGGGCGAGAGCCGCATCACGGCCATCGTCGGCGGGGAGGCGCTGCGCAGCTCGGCGCAGCTGGCCCGCCGCGCGGCCACGGCCGGCGCGCCGCCGCCAGATCTGATGCGCGCCAACCCCAAGCGGAAGCTTTCCGACCTGCGGCGGGAATACGGCCTCGTCGCGCCGGTCGATCTCTACCCGCTCTACGAGAACGCCCTGCGCGCGGCGGAGGGGCTGAGCCTGGCCGAGGCGCAGTCGGAGACGGCGACCATCTGGGCCGGCCTGGCCGCCGTCGCCCGGGACAACCCCCATGCCTGGCTGCGCGACGGCACGAGCGCCGTGGAAATCCTCGAGAGCTCGGCGCGCAACCGTCCGATCTCGTTCCCCTACACCAAGCTCATGGTGGCCAACAGCTCGGTCAATCAGGGCGCGGGCTTCATCGTGACGAGCCTTGCCGAGGCGCGCCGGCGGGGCCGGCGGGACGAGGAGCTGGCGTTCGTCGGCCAGGGCGCCGGGGCCGAGGAGGTCTACGACCCCCTGGCCCGGGACCGCTACGACCGCTCCCCCTCGATGATCGCGGCGCTGCGCGCGACGCTCCGCTTCAACGGGCTGGAGGCGGAAGCGTTCGACGCGGTCGAGCTCTATTCCTGCTTCCCCTGCGTACCGAAGATGGCGCGCAGGACGATCGGCCTGCCGGCGGAGCGGCCGATGACGGTGTTCGGCGGCCTCACTTTCGGCGGCGGCCCGGTGGCGAACTACATGTCGCATGCCATCGCCTGCATGACGGAGCGGCTGCGCGGCGGCGACGGGCGCGGGCTGCTCTACGCCAATGGCGGGATCGTCACGACCAACCACGGCATAGTCCTGTCCGGCGCGCCGCTGCCGGGCGCGGACTCGCCCCGCGACCCCGACGTGCAGGCCGAGGCCGACGCGGTGCGCGAGCCGGCCCCCGCGACCGACCTGGACCATCTCGGCCCCGCGCGGATCGAGACCTACGCCGTCCACTACGACCGCGAGGGCGCTCCGCGCGGCGGCGCCGTGCTGGCGCGGACGCCGGCGGGCGCCCGCACCATCGCCCATGTTCCGGCGACGGACGCCGAGCTCGTCGCCTTTCTGACGGACGGGCGCTCCGAGCCCGTGGGCGCCCCCGGCCGCGTGATCGAGGCCGACGGGCGGCGCGTCTTCGACGCGGCCTGACAACGGGCGTTGCGGGAATGTGATAAGGCGTCGTGACAAAAGCGCCCCGGCATGCTCGCCTGAACAGGAAGCGCCCAGAAGATTCGACGCGGCGCGCCCTCCGGACCCGAGCGCGCCGCGGGCGGGCGGCGCGGGCTCCGGTCGCTGAAGGGACGCCGGCCGGGAGGGCCGGACGAACCCGCCCAAAGCGGCGCCGCAGGGCCGCGAGCATGAAAGGGAGGAAGACATGTTACGGAAGACGACGGCGATGGCGGCCGCGCTGGCGATGACCGCCGCAGCGGGGGCCGCGGAGGCGCGCGAGCTGAGCTACGCGCACTACATCTCCTCGGTGCACGTGGTGAACACGAAGGGCATGACGCCCTTCTTCGAGCGGCTTTCCGACAAGACCGGCGGAGAGATCACCTACGAATCCTTCTGGGGCGGCGCCATGGGCGGCCCGAAGGAGCTGCTGGGCGCGGTGGAGGACAACATCGTCGACTCTGCCGGCATCGTGGACGTCTACCTGAAGCGCGCGCTGCCGCATTCCGCCCTGATCTCCTCCCTCTTCGTGGTGGCCGACGACGTGAAGGCCTTCGCGGCGGCGGTGAACGAGTATCAGCTCCTGCACTGCCCGGGCTGCGTGGAGGACTACCACGACAGCAACGCGGTGCCGCTCGCCTGGTATTCGACCAGCCCCTATGTGCTGATGTGCACCTCGCCGGTCAGCACGCTGGACGACCTCGCGGGCAAGAAGGTGCGCGCCACCTCTCGCATGGGCGTGCTGATGGAGAAGATGGGCGCCACGCCGGTCTCCATCACCTCCGCCGAGATGTACGAGGCCATGCAGCGTGGACAGGCCGACTGCTCCGTCGGCGCGGCGGCCTGGCTGACCGGCTACAACATCAAGGACTTCGTGGCGACGGTCATGGCCGATCCGCTCGGCGCCTATATCGGCTCCGGCCTGATGAACATGAACATGGACACCTGGGAGGAACTCTCAGTCGAGCATCGCCAGGCGATCATCGACGAGCTGCCCCAGCTCGTGGCCGACGTGATGTGGGCCTACCTGGAGGAGGCCGACAACGCCGTGCAGATCGCGCAGGAGGAGCACGGCGCGGAGCTCGTGGAGGCCGGCCCCGAATTCAAGGCGCAGCTGGAGGAGATCCGCGCCACCGAGTGGGACGAGGCCATCGCCCAGGGCGAGGAGGACGGCGTCGAGAACGCCCGCCAGGTTGTCGAGGAATTCCGCGAGATCGCCGACAAATGGCGCGGCATCGTGGCCAAGATCGGCGACGACAAGGCCGCCTATGCCGAGGCGCTCGACCGCGAGATCTTCTCGAAGCTCGAGCCGTGAGCCCGGAGGGGGCGCCGCCGGCCGGCGCCCCCTCGCACGTCCCCTGACTCCGCGGAGACGTCATGCGCGTCATCGAAAGGCTCGCCGGCGGATTGGCGGCGGCCAGCGCCTGGATCGCCGGCGCGATCATGCTGCTGATGATGTTCCAGATCTCGCTGGACGTCCTGCTCAAGCACTTCCTGAACTGGCCCATCCCCATGACGCTGGAGACGGTGGCGGCCTACTACATGGTCGCCCTCGTCTTCCTGCCACTGGGCCAGGTCACGCGGCGGGAGGAGCATCTGGAGGTGGAGCTGTTCACTCAGAATCTGGCGCCTCGCGCGCTGGCCGCGGTCAAGCTCTTCGGCTGCCTGATCGGCATCGCCTACGTGGCTATCCTGCTGTCCGAGGGGGCCGCGGAGGCGATCAAGATGACCGAACGCGGCGAGGTCTGGGAAACGGCGACTGTGGACCTGCAGGTCTGGCCGGCGCGCTGGTTCCTCCCAGTGGGCGGGGCGCTGATGCTGGTCTGGCTGGTCCTGCAGGGGCTCGGCCACCTGGTCTTCTTGCTGACGGGCCGGACGCTGATCGCCGATCAGCGCGGCGGCTGAGGGGGACGGCATGGACGATCTGACCATTGGCGGCCTCGGGATCGGCGCGATCCTCGTGCTGCTGGCGCTGCGCGTGCCCATCGCCTTCGCGCTGGGGGGCGTGTCCTTCGTCGGCATCTGGCTGGTGCGCAGCGAGGGCGCGGCTTTCGGCATCATAGGCTCGCTCCCGCACGACTTCGCCTCCTCCTGGGAGCTGTCTGCGGTGCCGATGTTCCTGCTGATGGGCGCGGCCGCCTACCAGACGGGGCTGACCTCCAGCCTCTACACCGCCGCGCGGCTGTGGCTGAACGAGCTTCCCGGCGGGCTGGCGGTGGCCACGAACTTCACCGCCGCCGGCTTCGCGGCGGCCTCGGGCTCCTCCATCGCGACCTCCGCCGCGGTGGGGCGGCTGGCGATTCCGGAGATGCTGAAATTCGGCTACGACAAGTCGCTGGCTACGGGGACGGTGGCGGCCTCGGGCACGCTCGGGGCGCTGATCCCGCCCTCCATCGCCTTCGTGATCTACGGCTGGTTCACCGAGCAGTCGGTGGGAACCCTGCTGATCGCCGGGCTGATTCCGGGGCTGCTGACCGCGGCGCTCTACACGCTCATGATCGTCGGCCGCTGCGTGGCGCAGCCCTCGCTGGCGCCGAGGGTGGCCCTCAAGGTCCCGATGCGCGACAAGCTCCGCGCGCTGGCGAGCGTCTGGCCCATGCCGGTCCTGGTGCTGGGCGTGATCGGCTCGATCTACGGCGGCGTCGCCACGCCGACCGAGGCGGGGGCGGTCGGGGCCGCCTTCGCCTTCATCATAGGCGCCGCCCAGCGGCGGCTGACGCGGGCGGCGCTGCGCGACAGCGTCGGTGACGCGATGCGGACTACAGCCTCGCTGTTCTTCCTGGCCATCGGCGCGGTGATGCTCACTCGATTCCTCGCCATGGCGGGCGTTCCGGGCTTCATCGCGCAGACGGTCTCGGATCTTCAGCTCGGCCCGGTGGAGCTGGTGGTGGCGCTGGCCGTCGTTTATCTCGTGCTGGGCATGTTCCTCGACCCCATCGGGGTCATGCTCCTGACCCTGCCGGTCTTCCTTCCCGCCTTCCATGCGCTCGACATGGACCTGATCTGGATCGGGGTGATCGTCGTCAAGATGATCGAGGTCGGGCTGCTGACCCCTCCGGTCGGTCTGAACGTCTATGTGGTCAAGGGCGTGGCGGGGGACTCCGTGCCGCTGTCCACCGTGTTCCGCGGCGTGGGGTGGTTCCTGGCCTGCGAGCTGGTGATCATGATCCTGCTGATCTCCTTCCCCGCGATCTCGCTCTGGCTGCCGGGGCTCATGGAGGGCGGCTGAGGCCCGAAAGAAGGCCGGGGCGTCCGAGCCGGCCCCGAGGCCGCGCCGCGGTGCCGACGGACGCAGCGGCCCGGTCCGGTCCGGGCCGCCCCCGTGGGAGCGGTTCGCCTTTCGGGCGGAAGCGCGGACGGGGGCGCCGACCGGCCTCGGGGCCGAGGTCGGGTCGCGACACGACGCCCGGCGCGCGGCCGGGCCCCGGCGGTCAGACCCGCTCGACGATCAGGGCCGGGGCCATGCCGCCGGCGGCGCACATGGTCACCAAGCCGCGCCGCTTGTCCTGGCGCTCCAGCTCGTCGATCAGGGTTCCGAGCAGGATCGCCCCGGTGGCGCCGATGGGATGGCCCAGCGCGATGGCGCCTCCGTTCACGTTGACGTTGTCGCGGTCCAGATTCATGTCGCGGATGAACTTCTCCGCCACCACCGCGAAGGCCTCGTTGACCTCCCAGATATCGATGTCGTCGGGCGTCAGGCCGGCCCGCTCCAGCGCCTTGCGCGCAGCCGGGACCGGGCCGTTGAGCATCAGTTCGGGGCTGTCGCCGACATTCACCGCGTGCGTGATCTTCGCCCGCGGCGTCCAGCCGTTCGCCTCGCAGGCCTGCTTCGAGGCGACGAGCAGCGCCGCCGCCCCGTCCACGACGCCCGAGGAGTTGCCGGCGTGGTGGACGTGCTGGATCTCCAGGTCCGGATAGGCCCTGGCGATCAGCTCGCCATGGGTGGCGCCGGTCTCGTCCAGTGGCATGTCCATCATCGCCTCGAAGGAGGGCTTGAGGTCGGCCAGCGTCTCCAGCGTCGTCTGGGGGCGGGGAAACTCCTCCCGGTCCAGCGCCGGGGTCCCGTCGGCCCTTGTCACGCTGACGAGGGAGCGGTCGAAGCGGCCCTCCCTGATCGCCCGGTCGGCGCGGCGCTGACTCTCGACCGCCAGCTCCTCCGTGGCGCGGCGCGAGATCCCCGCCAGCGTGGCGATGGCGTCGGCGCAGACCCCCTGGGCGACCTGCGGATGCCGCTCGCGCAGGCGCATGTTGCCGGCGTCGAGCCCGCCCTTGCGCCGCCCCTCGGGCGAGAAGCTGTAGGACATCATCTCGCAGCCGCCGGAGATCACCACGTCCTGCCAGCCGGCCATGATCGTCGAGGCGCCCAGCATGGCCACGGTCAGGCCCGAGCCGCAGAAGCGGTCCAGCGTCACGCCCGAGGCGCGCACGTCATAGCCCGCGTCCAGGGCCGACATGCGCCCCAGATCGCCGCCCTGCCGGCCGGTCTGGTTCGATGTCCCCCAGACGATGTCGTCCACCTTCGAGGTGTCGAGATCATTGCGGTCGCGCAGCGCAGACAGGACCGCCGCGCCGAGATGCTGGGGGTGCATGTCGGCCAGCGCGCCCTTTCCGACCTTGCCGATGCCGCGCGGCGTGCGGCAGTGGTCCACGATATAGGCCTCGGCCATGACGTCTCCTCTCCGTTCTCTTCCGGACCCCGTTCACGGGGCCCGGCGCCCATGGATAGCCGCGCCGCCGGCGCGCCGAAAGCCGGAATCCGCCCCGACGGCGCGGCCCGGCGCGCCACGGCGCCCGAGCCGGCCGAGGGGTTTTCACGCCCGCCGCCGGGTCAGGAGCGCCCAGAGGCGCAGGTCGACGACCGCCGTCGCGAAGGCGGCGACGGCCAGCGCGCAGAGCATGGCCTTCGTCGCCGCGCCCATCGTCCCCTGTATCAGCATGGCGTGCGCCGCGCCGCCGCCGACAACGACCGCCGCGAGCGTCGCATGGCCGAGCCGCCAGAGCCGCGGCCGCAGGCGCAGCGGCCGGCGCAGGGCGGCCAGCGCGGCGGCCGCGAAGGCCGCCCACATGGCGATCACGCCCCAGTCGGAGAACGGCGTCGGCGCCCGGAACAGCAGCGCGTCGATCACGTCCGGCGGGCTGGTGATCCAGAGCCCCGCCACATGGGCCGCGATCATGGCGACCAGCGTCCCGCCGACCCAGCGATGCGCGCGCCGCCCGCGCCGCGCCGGGAGCCCGGGCAGCCGGCCCGCCGCCAGCAGCGGCTGGACGAGGACCAGCGCCATCGCGACCACCCCGGCGAAGCAGGCCGCGATGTAGACCGGTCCCCGCCAGGCGAGCAGCGGACTCGTCGCCGCCACGGCGATGGGCGCCCCCACGACGACGGCGAGAGCCCCCCAGATCAGCGCCGCCCGCAGCCGGGAGGCCAAGGTCAGACCGGCTGGAGCACGAAATCGGCGCTGAGACGGGTGTCGTCCGCGCTCGGCATCACGGGGCGCAGGAACACGGTCTCGAAGGCGCCGCTGTCATAGGCGAGATGCCCGTGCGGCTGGCCGAAGGCCGGGACGATCTGCGGCATCTCCAGCCGGAAGGTCCCGTCCGCCTCGGTCAGGGTGGCGCCGTGGCTGTGGGGATCGCGCTCGTGCCCCTCAGTCGTGTGCGCCCAGATCTGGATGCGCACGCCCTCGAGTGGAGCGCCGTCGCCCACCCGTCGCACGGAGCCGGTCATCCAGAATCCGCCGCCGCCGATGCGCTCCACGATCGGCGCGTCGGGGAGGTAGTTGTTCGATCCGCCGGGCATGCTCGGCGTGGGGGCGAGGCCTTGGGCGCGGGCCGGGCGTATAAGGCCGGACGCGGCGCTCGTCACGGCGGTGCCGGCGACGGCCGCGCCTGTGGCGAGGAAGGCGCGGCGGGATGGATGGTAGAGCTTCATCGTCATCGCTCCGAGGCAGGCCGGTTGTTGGCGCAGGCCCTCTACGACGATACAGACGCGTCGAATGCGGCCGAACGCCAACGCTTGGCATCGTTCGAAATTCTCATAGACATGGGTCGAAATACAGGCGGCGGTGCGCTTCACAAGGCATCGTGATGACCGCTTCCCGGCAACCCTAGGTGCCGTGAGCGGATCGCCCGTCGCCCTGCCGCCGATATGACTCCGCACAAAAGCTAGATGTGTTCGATAGTGTCCCAAAGGATGGTGCAAGAGCGCCGATCCTCGGAAAGGCTCGAGTCGGTCAGGATGCCAAGGCGGGCAGCCTGACATTGGGAGCGTCGGTGACGCGCGCCAGCGTTTGAAGGTTTTATGGCGCCGCGCGACGGGCCACTCGTCATTGGTCTTCAGCATCAGCCCGCCGACCAGGCAAACGATGACCCCATCGTTCGGGAAGGTCCTGATGACGTTGGCGCGCAGCTTGATCTCGCGGTTTTCGCGTTCGAGTGAATTCGTTGACGCGATCTGGGTCCGGTGTTCGCGGGGATAATCCATGAAGGCGAGGACATCGTCGCGTGAGGCGTCCATGAAGGACCCGAGCTTGTCCTGCTTCTCCCGGAGGGCGTCGCCGACGCTCTCCCATCGACAGTGGAAAAGTCGGCCAGTCGGGCACCGAGTTCGACATCGCTGCGGGCGCGACGGTCGCCCCCAATGCGGGGTGCAATCAAAACCGCATCACTACGAAGATGCCTGGCAAGCAGACGGTCGCACCCAATGTGGGGGCGTGGGCCGAAAAGCATACTCGTCCGCGACATCGCCTTTGCGGTACCGCCAAGTTCCACAGGGCAGCGCAGTCTACCCCGTCCAGAGAAGTCAATATCCGCTTCAAGAACGGCGACTCTCAGCCTGATCTCTTGCACTGGCCTGGCCTCTGGCCAGCCGGTCGAGCGTCGCACAGCACATCAACCGTTACTGCCAGGCGGGCGACCGAACACCTAGGGCACGCCCGCGGGGCCTGTCTTATCCTTGCTCGTTGCACAGTCTCGTATAGCGTTGCGCGTCGCACACAGGCGCACGCCGCCGCTTCTCAGAGCAGGGCGTCCCGTGAAAAGTGTGCGGTCTTTTGTGGGATGAGCGAGCTTTTGCTGATTTTATGCTACTCGCTATAAAACATTAATTTAAACATATTGGATAGACACCCTCTCCGCCGCTCAGGCCCGCGAGGCGGCGGCTTTTCCACCAAAGACACGGACGCACCCCGTCCTGCGCCGCCTGCCGGCCCGGAACCGGCCGAGCCAGGCGGTCCTTGATCCGGATGCGCCAAGGAGGCATGTCCTGCGAAGACGGTCGCCTCCCGGCGGCTCGGGTCCGCAAGAGTGAAGGCGCATGCGAAACGCAGCATTGATGCTTGGAATCGTCGGCGGACTGCTCGGCATGATCGTCGGCTTCTTCGGCTACGGCTATGTCGAGTTCGCCGACCGGTATGACGAGAGCGGCAGGCTGCTCGAACAGCTGGAGAACGCCGGGTTCATCCAGATCGCGAGCTTTCTGGCGCCGCTTCTGGCGATCGCCGGGGGCGCCATGGCCAAGATCCGGGCGCTCTGGGGCGGGCTGCTCCTGCTTGTCGCCGCCTATCTGATGTACGAGGCCTTCGGCTTCGGCGTCTTCACCATGTTCCCGATCGGGTTCTGCGCGGTCGGCGGGCTGCTCGCGCTGGCCGCCGGCAAGCCGGACGAGCCCAAGGCCCACTTCTGAGGGGGATCGCCCGCGGGCGATCCGCGGCGCGGAAGGGCGGCCGCCGGGCCGGCTCATCCCGCGACCTGCGCGCGCCGCGCATCCGCCCCGCAGGGCGCTCGACCGCGCGGCCCCGTCCGGGCTAGGCTTGCGGCGCGCCGCCGCCCCAGCTCCGGACCGCCCGCCATGACCACCGAGCAGATCGTCCTCCTCGCCGGGATCCTGTTCCTGCTCATCGCGGTTCTGGGCGGGGGCTTCGCGATCCGCGAGATACGCCTGCCCAGGGCGCCGGGCTGGGCGCGCGCGGTTTCCGCCCTGGTCGGCCTCGCCTTCCTCGGCCTGTTCGTGGCCGAGCATTTCGGCGCCGCGCCCCTCCCCGGCCCCGCGCCGGAGCCCGGCGAGGCGGCCCTGCTCCACCGCGACGACACCCCCGATCTCAGCCGCCACGGCCTGCGCCTGTCCGCCCTGCGCGCGGCGGGGGAGCGCCGGCCCCCGCGCGTGGGCGACATCCTCACCGTTTCCTTCCGGCTGGAGAACGCCTCCGAGAACGACATCGCCTTCGCGGAGACCTTCGTGGCCGCCCGCGACCCCGCCGGCGCCAACCGGGACTTCGGCCACGGGCAGGAGGGGCGCGTCCTCTCCCCCGGCGCCAGCCTCGCCGTCTCGGCCAGCCTCGTCCCCGACGCCGCCGGCGCCTGGACCATCTGGCCCTGCTACCGCGTCGAGCAGGGCGGCGAGTCGGAGGAGGCCTACTGCCCCGGCCGCTGGCGCGCCTTCCTGCTGCGGGTGGAGGAATGACAGCGCCCGCCCGGCCCTCCGACGCCCGCCGCCTCCTGCGCTGGGAGGCCGGGGGCGCGCTCTTCACCGTGCTCGCCGGCTCCGCCCTGCATTTCGCCTTCGAGTGGAGCGGGGGCTGGCGG
>JBNJGE010000107.1:0-11562 GCA_051747505.1 Pseudomonadota bacterium
GTCCCGTCGCCGAGGTTCTGGAACATGTGCGGCCGGTTCGCGAAGGCCGCGCGCCCGACCCAGTGCATCCCCTCGCCGCCCATCTGCGTGAAGATCTGCGTGGTGCCGCTGTCATGGAGCACCGACATCGCGTGACAGCCGATGCCCCCGCCCGCCATCGAGCCGTCCGGCAGCTTGGTCGAGCGGTTGTGCGGGCACCCCGCGCAGTAGAACGGCGTGCGCGGCGCCTCCGGCGCGTTGCCCTTCAGCGCCGGCGGGGCTGGGGGGGTCGCCTCCGCCAGCCCCAGCCCACGGATGGAGCGGCTCAGCGCCTCGGCCACATGCTCGGCGCTCAGCTCGCCCCAGTCCTGCACCAGCGGCGCGCCGTCGGCGTCCTTCTTGCCCGTCAGGGTCGGCCGGTCTCCCGGCGCGTTGACCAGCAGGCGGGCCAGCTCCGTCTCCACGATCGCGCGCTTCTCCTCCACGACGATGATCTCGTCGTAGCCGCGCACGAACTCCAGCAGGCTCGCGGGCTCCACTGGCCAGACCATCTGCATGCGGAACAGGCCGATCCCGGCCTCCGCCGCGCGCGTCTCGTCCAGGCCCAGCAGCCGCAGCGCGGCCATCGTGTCCGAATAGCCCTTGCCCACGGCCACGACGCCCAGCCTCTTCGCCCCCTTCGGCGCGAAGACCTCGCGGTTGAGCCTGTTGGCCCGGGCGTAGTCGCACACCGCCTGCAGCCGCGCCGCCATGCGCCGCTCCTGCACCAGGTAGGGCAGGAACGTGCCCGTGTTGTGAATCGGGATCTCGAAGGGCGGCACGGTGGGCAGCCGCACATCCGGGCGCAGGTGATCGAGCGACACCGTCGCCGTCGAATCCGCCGTGTCCGTGACGATCTTCATCGACACGGCCGAGCCCGTGTGCCGCGACATCGCGAAGGCGTGCAGCCCCAGCGGCACGTATTCGTGCACCGAGGCCGGGAACAGCACCGGCACCTGGGCGTGGATCATCGCCTGCTCGGACTGGTGCGCGGTCGTCGAGCTCTTGGAAACCGGGTCGTCCCCCAGCAGGAACAGCAGCCCGCCCTTGGGGTGCGCGCCGGCCAGCGCCGCGTGCTTGATCGCGTCGATGGACCGGTCCACGCCCGGCCCCTTGCCGTACCATACGCCGAACACCCCCTCGACCTTCGGGTCGTCCGCGGGCCCGAGATTCTGCGTCCCCGCGATCGCCGTCGCGGCCAGGTCCTCGTTGAGACCGGGGTTGAAGACGATGCTGCGGCTTTCCAGCTCCTCCCGCGCGCGGGCGAGCTCCATGTCGAACCCCCCGATGGGGGATCCGCGATAGCCCGAGACGTATCCGCCGGTGCTCAGCCCGGCGTCCTTGTCCGCGTCGGCCTGCTCCAGAACCAGCCGGACCAGGGCCTGCATGCCGTTCATCAGGGCCGCGCCGCGGCTCACGCGATACTTGTCGGTGAGCGCGACCTGCGCGTCTAGCGGGGCCATGGGCGCCTCCTGCCGTGAATGAATATAGGTCGCTGTCGCTGACCCAAAGATGGGGCGCGCAGGGGGCGGTTGCAAATGAAATCTCGGTCAGCGCCCCGCCGCCCCCGGCGCCGGGGCGCGCCTCCCGGGCGCCCCGCCGGCGTCCCTTTCGCCGGTTCGCGCCGCGTCGAGGCGCCCTGCGCGGCCCGCGGTCAGAGGATCGCATCCTCCTCCCCCAGCGCCGCGGCGTCCGTGTCGGCCAGCCGGACCAGGCCCGTCCCCCACCCGATCACGGCGTCCGGGCCGTCCTGCGACAGCGTCAGCTCGCCGAAGCCGGACGCGACGCCCGAGAGGTCGAGCAGGTCCGCGCCGTCCTCCCAGTCGAGGATCCGGTCGGGCCCGTTGCCCGGCGCAAAGCGGAAGATGTCGGCCCCGGGGCCTCCGACCAGCGTGTCGGCGCCCGGCCCGCCCTGCAGCACGTCGTCGCCCCAGCCGCCCCACAGCCAGTCCCAGCCCCATCCGCCGGTCAGGACGTCGTCGCCGGCCTCGCCGCGCAGCACGTCCGCGCCGCCCCCGCCGTCGAGATGGTCGCGCCCCCGGCCCCCCGCGAGCCAGTCGCGGCCGAACGCCCCGATCATCACGTCGCTGGCATCCCCGCCCTCGCGGGTCTCGTCCCGCCAGCCGCCGCGCCAGACATTGACGTGCTGGCCGGCCGGCAGGTCCCCGATCTCGTCCCGGCGCCCGTCGCGCCAGACGATCTCCACCCGGTCGGCCTGCGCCGCCTCGCCCAGCCCGAAATGCACCAGCGGATCGTCCTGGCCGTGCAGGCGCTGGCCGGCGTCCGCCACGCGCATCTGCGCCCCGCCCCCGGCGTGCAGCCGGATCACGGAGCCGAGAACATCCGCCTCGCCCCCGGCCGACTCCAGGTCGAAGGTCAGCCAGCCGTTCCCCTCCCCCTGGTTGCGGAAGAGGTCGTAGCCCCCGTCGATCGAGAAGCCCGAGGGCCCCCGTCCGCTGGCCACCATCAGGTCCAGCCAGCCGTCGCGGTCCGCATCCGCCACGCTCGCCGTCTGCACCAGCCCGCGGTCCCCGCCCGGCGCCGCCGGCCCGCCCCGGATCTCCGTGAAGCCGCCCTCGCCGTCGTTCTCGAACATCACGCTGCTCAGGTTCCCCGCCGCGCGCCCGACCAGCGCGAAGACGTCCACGTCCCCGTCATTGTCGAAATCCCCGCCCGCGGCGGAGATCACCGGCAGGTCGGTGGGGAAGGGCGTCCCCTCCGGCCTGCGGTCGGGATCGCCCTCGATCAGCGTCGCCGCGGCCTCGCGCCGGATCTCGAGCCGCTCGGCGGGCGGCGTGCGGAAGGGGCGCTCGGCCTCCACGGTCCCCCGGAAATGCGCGTTGTCGGGCCCCGCGAAGGCCAGCTTCCAGACCCCGGCCTCCACGTCGCGCCACACGCCCACGGTCGGGCGCTCCGCGTCCTCCAGCCCCTCGGGCCGCCCCTTCGCGTTGTTGTTGTGGGGCGACAGGCGGATGCCGTCGGGATTGCCCCACTGCCCCTCGGAGCCGATGGCGAAGACCGCGTCGCTCCAGCCATGCAGGTTCAGGCGCAGCGGCGCGTCCGCATCGATCTCCAGCTCCGCCTCCGGCGTGCGCAGATCGAAGCGCAGCCGGCGGTCGTCCAGCACCGCGACCTGCTCCTCCTGCCCCGCTCCGAAGACCAGCGCGTCCGAGTCCATGTCGTTGTCGAAATCCGCCACCACCGCGCTGCTGGCGGGCGGGGTCCCGCTCGCGGCCACGCCATAGGCGGTGAAGTTGTCCCAGGGGATGAAATAGCGGACGAAGGGCGAATGCTGCGCGCTGACGAAATCCGCGTCCCCGTCGCCGTCGAAATCCCCCGGAAACAGGCCGGTCACGTTGGACAGGTCCGCCCCCAGCGCGTCGGGGGCGGAGGCAAAGCGCCCGTCCTCGCCCTGCAGGAAGACGGTCGCGGGCCCCGCGCCGTCCGGCCGCTCCCGCGCGCCCACGAACACGTCGAGGTCCCCGTCCCCGTCGAAGTCGAACGGCGTCGCCGAGCGGGCGCTGGACATCGGATGCGCCAGCCCCAGCCGGTCTTCCTGCGCCGCCAGCCGCCCGTCCTCGAACTCCCACAGCAGGTTCGAGTAATACGAGGCGTCCTCCTCCAGCCCCGTCAGTCCGCCGCCGCCGGTCAGCTCCAGCAGCTCCCGCGCGCCGTCGCCGTCGTAATCCGCCCAGATCGCCGCATGCGCGTCGAGCGAGAAGTCCGCCTCCACGGCCTCCCGCGGCTCGCCCCCGGCCGACAGGAACAGCCGCCCCGGCGCGTCGAAATGGTCGTTGACGTAGAGGTCCGGCAGCCCGTCCAGATCGACGTCGCCCCAGGTGACCCCGTAGGTCGCCGCCGCCGACTCCAGCCCGAGGAAGAAGGCGGAGGTCTCCTCCGCAAACCGGATCGTCATCGAAATTCTCCCCATCGCGCCAGGCCCGCGCGCCGCGCGCGAGCCTGCCGGGGAGCCCGAAAAAGCGGCTCCCCGTCACCAATGGATCCTGCGTGACACGCGCCCGCGGGCCCGGTCAACGCCTCGTTAACGGGAAGTTAACCTTTGGCCGGGGCCGCGGCTTCAGCCCGCCTCGTTGGTCAGCACCACGGTCCCCGCGGCCGCGAACATGCCGCCCACGCCGTGGCAGACGGAGACCTTCGCCCCCTCGATCTGCGCGGGCGAGACGCCCCGCATCTGCCGCACGCTCTCCTGCAGGGCGTACATCCCGTACATGCCCGAATGCATGTAGCTCAGCCCCCCGCCATTGGTGTTGACCGGCAGCTTGCCGCCCGGCCGGGTGTTCCCGTCCGCGATGAAGGCCGCGCCCTCGCCGGGCTTCACGAAGCCGAGGTCCTCCAGCCCGTAGATCGGCAGATGCGCGAAGGCGTCGTAGATCATCACGTGATCCACGTCCGCATGCCTGATCCCCGCGCTCTCGAAGGCCAGCCGCCCCGAATCCCGGAAGGCGCGTGACGAGGTGAAATCCGACATCTGGCTGATCGCCGGACTCTCCACGCTCTCCCCCGCGCCGCGAACATAGACGGGCTTCGTCGGAAAGTCCTTCGCCCGGTCGGCGGTCGTCAGCACCAGCGCCCCGCCGCCATCCGTCACCAGGCAGCACATCAGCTTGCGGAACGGCCAGGCGATCATGCGCGAGCTCAGCACGTCCTCCACCGTGATCGGCTCGCGATACGAGGCGCGCGGATGCTTCGCCGCCCATTCCCGCTGCACCACGGCGACCATGGCGAGCTGCTCCTCCGTGATCCCGTGCGCCTTCATCTTCCGCAGCACGGGAATGGTGAACCGCGTCGGCGGCGTCGTCGCCCCGTAAGGCGCCTCGAACTGAAGATCCGCCTGGGAGGGCACGACAGGCCGCCCCGGCGGCGTCCCCACCCGGCTGCGCCCGCTCTCCCCATGCGTGATCAGCACGGTCGTGCACAGCCCGGCCTCCAGCGCCGCCACCGCATGGCGCACATGCAGCATGAAGGAGCAGCCGCCGACGGACGTCCCGTCCGCCCAGCTCGGCCGGATGCCGAGGTAATGCGCCAGCTCCACCGGGTTGTGCCCCGCCGTGGCGACCCCGTCGATGTCGTGGATGCTCAGCCCGCAATCCGCGAGCGCGTTGAGCGCGGCGTCCGCATGCAGCCCGATCTGCGACAGCTCCGGGATCTTCCCCAGCTCGGTCGTCTCGGCGGCGCCGACGATGGCGACGGAATTCGGCTTCATCTCAGCGCCCTCCCGCCGGCTTGAACTGCGGCAGCGTGATCTCGTCGGAGACCTTCTGGAAGGTCACCTCCAGGGCCATGTCCAGCTCCAGCGCCTCCGGCGTCTGCTCGCATTCCAGGATGTTGGCCATCATCCGCGGCCCCTCCTCCAGCTCCACCACCGCGATGGCGAAGGGCGGCTCCATGCCCGGCGCCGGCATGTGGCTGATGACGTAGCTGTAAAGCCGCCCGCGGCCCGAGGCCCGCTCCACGCTCACCTCCCGCGATCCGCATTCCGGGCAGAACGGCCGCGGTGGAAAATACGCCTCCTTGCAGGAGTCGCAGCGCTGCAGCCGCAGCTCCCCCTGCCTCGCGCCCTCCCAGTAATGCGCTGTCTCCGGCGTCGGCGTCGGCAAAACCCGCTCGCTCAAGACCCTCTCCTCCCTTTTCCGGCGGTCACTCCACCACCGCGTACCCGTTGTTGAGCACCACCACGTCCCGCTCCACGACCCGCGCCCGGAACGAGACCTCCGCCCCGTCCCGCCAGATCTCCGTGCGGATCGTCTCGCCCGGATAGACCGGCGAGGAGAACCGCACGTCCAGCCGCTTCAGCCGCGCGGGCTCCCACCCGCAGCAGGCCTCCAGAATGGCCCGCCCGGCGACGCCATAGGTGCAAAGCCCGTGCAGGATCGGCCGCTCGAACCCCGCCTCCCGCGCCACCGCGGGCGAGGCGTGCAGGGGGTTGGGATCCCCCGAAAGCCGGTAGATCAGCGCCGCCTGCGGCAGCGTCGGCAGATCGACGGCCAGCTCCGGCTCCCTCTCAGGCAGCCTGTGCACCGGCTTCACAGGCCCTGAGGGCCCGCCGAATCCGCCATCGGCCCGCGCGAACGTCGTCTGATACGCCGTCGCCAGCCGCTTGCCGCTGGTCGCGTCCTCGATCTCGCGCGCCAGATAGATCAGCGCCCCCTTGCCCGGCCCCTTGTCGATGATCTCGTCGATGCGCGTGCGTCCGATCACCATCCCCTCGGCGGGAAGCGGCGCATGGATCTCCAGCCCCTGCTCCCCGTGCAGCACCTGCTGCCAGGTCACCCCGCTGTCGGGCTCGCGCACCCAGAAGCCCGGCCCCGCCATCACCACCGGCATGGTCGGCAGCGCCGCGAATCCCTCCGCCTCCTCGAACACGAATTTCAGCTGGCTCTCGTCCATCGGATCGGCGCCGAGCCCCAGCCCCAGCGCATAAAGGATCGTGTCCCGCGCCGTGTAGCTCTGCGTCACCGGCGCGAAATCCCGCGCCTTCAGCCTCTCGTAGTCGATCGCCATTCCCGGACCGTCGCCCCCCGCCTTTTCCCTTGGCCCCTGCGCCGGCAGGGTGCTACGCCTTAATTCAACAATTAAGGTGCCCATACGATCGGCCGCGCTGTCAAGCCCGCCGCCAGGGAGGAGACCCATGCTCAACCGCCGCGACCTCTTCGAGCCCGAGCACGAGGATTTCCGCCGCTCCATTTCCGCCTTCATCGAGAAGGAGATCATCCCCCACTACCCCGAGTGGGAGAAGGAAGGCCGCGTCTCCCGCGAGGTCTGGCGCAAGGCCGGCGAGCAGGGCTTCCTCCTGATGACCGCCCCCGAGGAGCATGGCGGCCAGGGCGCCGACTACCGCTTCGCCGCCATCCTCACGGAGGAGATGGGCAAACGCGGCCTCTCCGGCCCCGGCTACGGCCTGCACTCCGACATCGTCGCCCCCTACTTCACCCATTACGGGACCGACGACCAGAAGGCCCGCTACCTGCCGAAGATGGCGACCGGCGAGATGATCGGCGCCATCGCCATGACCGAGCCCGGCGCGGGGTCGGACGTCCAGAACATCCGCGCCACCGCCCTGCGCGACGGCAACGAATACGTCGTCAACGGCGCCAAGACCTTCATCACCAACGGCGAGCTGGCCGATTTCGTCCTCGTCGCCGCCAAGACCGACCCCAAGCAGGGCGCGAGGGGCATCTCCCTGATCGTGGTGGAGACCGACCGCGAAGGCTTCTCCCGCGGCAAGAAGCTGGAGAAGATGGGCGAGAAGGCCCAGGACATCGCGGAGCTCCATTTCGACAACGTCCGCGTCCCCCCCGAGAACCTCATCGGCGAGGAAGGCAAGGGCTTCCGCTACCTGATGGAGCAGCTCCCGCAGGAGCGCCTCGGCCTGGTCCTGAGATGCTGCGCCTGCGCCGAGGCCGCCTATGAGCTCGCCATCGACCACGCCAAGCAGCGCGAGGCCTTCGGCGGCAAGCTCATGGACCTGCAGAACACCCGCTTCCGCATGGCCGAGTGCAGGACCGAGCTCGACATCGCCCGCCTCTACGCCGACCGCCTCCTGCAGATGCACATCAACGGAGAGCTCGACGTCGCCACCGTCTGCGGCGCCAAGTTCTGGATGTCGGAGATGGAGCAGCGCGTGGTGGACCACTGCCTGCAGGTCTTCGGCGGCTACGGCTACATCCTCGAATACCCGATCTCGAAGTTCTACATGAACGCCCGCGTGCACCGCATCTACGCCGGCTCCAACGAGATCATGCGCGAGGTCGTCGCCCGCTCCCTCTGAGCGCGCGACGCGCGCGACGGGGCCTCAGACGCCCCGCGCGCCCCCCGGGAGAGAGACGCCATGCCCCAGTTCCGCGAGGACGAGCGCCACGCCGCCGTCTGGGCCGCGAAGACGCCCGACCGCCCCGCCATCATCGACGCCCGCGACGGCTCCGTCATGACCTTCGCGCAGTTCGAGGCGCTGTCCAACCGCGCCGCCCATCTCGCCCGGTCGGCGGGTCTCGCCGTGGGCGAGGTCGCCGCCGTCTTCATGGAGAACCGCCCCGACTACGTCCCCCTCGTCTGGGGCCTGCTGCGCGCGGGCCTGCGCGTCACCGCCATCCCGACGCATCTGACGCCCGACGAGATCGACTACATCCTGGCCGACTCCGGCGCCCGCCTCCTGCTGACCTCCGCCGCCAAGGCGGAGGTCGCCGAGCGCCTGACGGCCGCCCCCGAGGCCCGCTTCATGGCCGACGCCCCCGCGCCCGGCTACGCCGACCTCGACGCGGCCCTCGCCGCCCGGCCCTCCACCCGCATCCGCGACGAGGCCGAGGGCGTGGAGATGCTCTACTCCTCCGGCACCACCGGCCGTCCCAAGGGCGTCAAGAAGCCCCTGCCCGACCTCCCCTTCGGCACGCCGCCCCCCGCCTACCAGCGCGGCGCCGAGCGCTTCGGCCTCGACGAGTCCGTCGTCTACCTCCACCCCGCGCCCCTCTACCACGCGGCGCCGCTGGGCTACGCCCTGCGCGTCAACCGCTACGGCGGCACGCTCATCGCGACCCCGCGCTTCGACGCCGAGCAGTCGCTCCAGCTCATCGAGAAATACCGCGTCACCCACTCCCAGTGGGTCCCGACCCATTTCATCCGCATGCTCCGCCTGCCTGACGAAGTGCGCGCGAAATACGACGTCAGCTCAATGAAATGCGCGATCCACGCCGCCGCCCCCTGCCCGGTGGAGGTCAAGCGCGCCATGATCGACTGGTGGGGCCCGGTGATCGAGGAATACTACGCGGGCTCCGAGGGCAACGGCCTCACCGCCATTTCCTCGGAGGAATGGCTGCGCAAGCCCGGCTCCGTCGGCCGCGCCATTGTCGGGCGCATCCGCATCTGCGACGATCAGGGCGAGGAGCTTCCCCCCGACACCGAGGGAGTCATCCACTTCTCCGACGCCCCCGTCTTCGAATACCACAACGACCCGCAGAAGACCGCCGAGTCCCGCAACCGGCACGGCTGGTCCACGCTGGGCGATGTCGGCTACGTGGACGAGGACGGCTACCTGTTCCTGACCGACCGCAAGAGCTTCATGATCGTCTCCGGCGGCGTGAACATCTACCCCGCCGAGGTCGAGAACCTGCTGGTCACCCACCCCGCCGTCCTCGACGCCGCCGTGATCGGCGTGCCCGAGCCCGAGTTCGGGGAGGAGGTGAAGGCCGTGGTGGAGCTCGCCGAGGGCCACGCCCGCTCCGACGCGCTGGCCGAGGACATCCTGGCCTTCTGCCGCGAGCGGCTGAGCCACGTGAAATGCCCGAAATCCGTGGACTTCACCGACCAGCTGCCGCGCGCCGACAACGGCAAGCTCTACAAGCGCCAGCTCCGCGACGCCTACTGGCAGAAGGCCGAGGCGGGAACCTGACCCGCCCGCCCCCCGGCCGGAGGCCCCGCCCGCCCACCCGCCTCCGCCCGGGGGGCGGGCTCGCCGCGGGGCAGGGCGCTCAGTCCATGACGACCGCGACCTTCCCGATCACCGCCCGGTCCTCCAGCGCCTTCAGCGCCTCGGCCGCCCGGTCCAGCGGGAAGGTCCGCCACACCCGCGGCCGCAGCCGCCCGGCCTCCGCCCATTGCCTGATCCGCTCCCAGGCCGCGCGCCTGGCCTCGGGATGCCGCCGCCCGTACTGCCCGGCCCGCACCCCGATCACCTCGATCTCCTTGATCAGCACATAGTTCGCCGCCGCCCTGCGCCCGTTGTCGCCCGAGGCGAAGCCGATCACCGCCAGCCGCCCCTCCGGCCGCAGCATCCGCAGCCCGAGGTCGAACATCTCGCCCCCGACAGGGTCATAGACCAGATCCGCCCCCTCGCTCTCCGACAGCGCCTTCACCCTGTCCCGCAACTCCGGATCGGCGGGGTCCAGCGCATGATCCGCCCCCGCCTCGAGCACGGCGGCCCGCTTCGCCTCGCTGGACGCGACCCCGATCACCCGCGCCCCGATCGCCCTGCCCATCTGCACGGCCGCGAGCCCCACGCCCCCCGCCGCGCCCGTGACCACCAGCATCTCCCCTGCCGCCAGCCGCCCCCTGTCGATCAGACCGTTGAAAGCGGTATGCGCCGCCACCGGCAGACAGGCCGCCTCCGTATCGCTCAGCCCTTCAGGCGCCGGCGCCAGCAGCTCCGCCGAAACCGTCGTCTCTTCCGCAAATCCCGCGCCCGCGGCCCCGACATTCGCGACCGCCCGGTCCCCCGGCGCCCAGCCGCGCACGCCTTCGCCGACATCCAGCACCGTCCCCGCCACCTCGAGCCCCGGCACGAAGGGCGGCTCCGCCCGGTGCTGGTAGAGCCCCCGCGTCATCAGCAGGTCCGGAAAATTCACGCCACAGGCGCCGACCCGCAGCCGCGCCTCGCCCGGCCCCGGAGGCCGGCTCTCCACCTCCTCCACACGGACGGCGTCAGGCCCGTCCAGCGACAGGCAGCGGGCGGCGCGGATGCGGCGGGGCGCGGTCATGGGCGGTTCTCCGGGGATCTCAAGGGCCGCGAGCCTCGCCCCGCCCCGCGCCGCACGCAAGCCCTTGCCGCCCCCCGGCCGGGCGGGGGAGGGCGGGCGGGCCGTCCGGCCGGGGGGCGGCCCTTACAGCCGCCCCATCTCCCGGGCCACGTCGTCCGCGGCCTTGCGGGCGAGCCCGACCATCTCCTCGACCTCGGACGGCGTGATGCACAGCGGCGGCGCAAACCCCAGGATGTCCCCCTGCGGCATCGCCCGCGCGATCAGCCCGTGGTCCAGCGCCCGCGCCGCGATCCGCGCCCCCACCTTCTCCGAGGGATCGAACAGCTCCCGCCCCTCGCGATCCTTTGCGAACTCCACCGCGCTCATCAGCCCGACGCCGCGCACCTCCCCGACCAGCGGGTGATCCTCGAAGGCCGCCTTCAGCGTCTCCTGCATGTGCGCGCCCGTCGCGCGGGAATTCTCCACCAGCTCCAGCTCGTCGATCAGCTTGAGGTTCGCCACCCCGGCGGCGGCGCAGAGCGGATGGGCCGAATAGGTCCAGCCATGCCCCAGCGGCCCCAGCCTGTCGGAGCCCGCCTCAAGCGCCGCGAACATCCGCTCCGACAGGATGCTCCCCGACAGCGGCGCATAGGCCGAGGTCACGCCCTTCGCGATGGTCATCACGTCCGGCTTCATCCCGTAATGGACCGAGCCGAACATCGACCCCGTCCGCCCGAAGCCCGTCACGACCTCGTCCGCGATCAGCATCACGTCGTGCTTGTCCAGCACCGCCTGGATCTTCTCCCAGTAGCCCGCGGGCGGCGGCACGATCCCGCCCGTGCCCAGCACCGGCTCGCCGATGAAGGCCGCCACCGTCTCCGGCCCCTCGGCGACGATCAGCTCGTCGAGCTTGCGCGCGCACCAGGAGGAGAACTCGTCCTCGCTCATCCCCGCCTCCGGCCGGCGGAAGTAGTAGGGGGCCTCCGTGTGCAGGATCGGGCTCAGCGGCAGGTCGAAGGCGTTGTGGAACAGCTCCAGCCCCGTCAGCGAGCCGCTCATCAGGCCGGAGCCGTGATAG
>JBNJGE010000108.1:0-11506 GCA_051747505.1 Pseudomonadota bacterium
CCGCCATCGCCGAGCTGAAGACGGCGATGGAGGGCGAGGACGCCGAGGAGGTCAAGGCCAAGATCCAGGCGCTGACCGACGCCTCGATGAAGCTGGGCGAGGCCATCTACAAGGCCCAGGCCGAGACCGAGCAGGCCCAGGGCGCCGAGAGCGCCGAGGGTGGCGAGGGCAAGGCCGAGGAGGACGTGGTCGACGCCGACTTCACCGAGGTGAAGGACGACGAGGAGGGCGGCGACCGCAAGGCGTCGTGAGCGATGCGGGGCCGGGGCGCGCGGCGCCCCGGCCTGGGCCGATCCGGGCCGCAGGGGGAGGATCCCGGCCGATGCCGAGCGCAGACCCGCTGGATCCGCCTTTCGGCGCCCACGCTCTCCCGGCCCTCCGGGAGGTTCTGCGCCGCGCCGCCGACCTGGCGCCGCGGCGGTGGATCGTCTCCCTCCTCCGCCGGCTGGCCATCGCCGGTCTGCCCGGCCCATTCGACGTAGAGCTGTTCGGCGGCCAGCGCGTCCGCCTGCATCCGCGGGACAACCGCACGGAGAAGCGGGCGCTCGCCGGCGCCCGGTTCTGGGATGCGGAGGAGCGGGCCTGGCTGGCCGGGGCGCTGGAGACGCCGGGCGACGGCCGCTTCGTCTTCGTGGACGCGGGGGCGAACGCGGGCCTCTACACGCTGAGCCTGCGGGCCGAGGCCCGGCGGCGCGGCGTGGCGCTGGCCGCGCTGGCGGTGGAGCCGGACCCGGTCAACGCCGGGCGGCTGCGGGACAACCTCGCCGCCTCCGGCGCCGGGGAGGAGGTTGTCGTGCTGGCCGAGGCGCTGGGCGCCGAGGCGGGCGAGGCGCGCTTCCTCTCGGCGGGGCTCGCCAACCGGGGCGAGGCGCGGCTGGCGGGCGAGGCGGCCGGGGACGCGGTGCGCGTGCCCGTGCGCCCGCTTCTGGAGGCCGTGCGCGCGGCCGGGCTCGAGCGGATCGACGCGCTGAAGATCGACCTGGAGGGACACGAGCCGGAGGTGATGCGGGCGTTCCTGGCGCAGGCGCCCCGCGCGCTTCTGCCCCGTTTCTGCGTGATGGAGACGGGGCGGGGCGAGGCGGGCGGCGCCCTGATCGGCCTGATGGAGCGGGCGGGCTATCGTCTCGCCTCGCGCACCCGGCTCAACGCCCTCCTGACGCTGGACGAGGACGACGCGGGGACGGATCGCCGGCCCCCGGCTGGAGACTGACGCATGTCGAAACGGGATTTCTACGAGGTGCTGGGCCTGTCCAGGGGCGCCTCGGAGGACGAGATCAAGAAGGCCTACCGCAAGAAGGCCAAGGAGCTGCACCCGGACCGCAACACCGAGGATCCGGAGGCGGAGTCCAAGTTCAAGCAGGTCAACGAGGCCTACGACATCCTCAAGGACCCGCAGAAGAAGGCGGCCTACGACCAGTTCGGCCACGCGGCCTTCGACGGCTCCGGCGGCATGGGCGGCATGGGCGGCGGCTTCCGCCCCGGCGGCGCCGGGCCGGGCGGCGCGGGAGCCGATTTCGGCTCCGCCTTCTCGGACGTGTTCGAGGATCTGTTCGGCGAATTCATGGGCGGGCGCGGCGGGGCGCGCCGGCGCGGGGGCGCGATGCGCGGCTCCGACCTGCGCTACAACATGCGGATCACGCTGGAGGAGGCCTTCACCGGCAAGACCGAGACGATCACCGTCCCCGGCTCGGTCCAGTGCGAGGAATGCCACGGCACCGGCGCGGAGGGCGGCGCCCAGCCCGCGACCTGCCCGACCTGCTCGGGGCTCGGCAAGGTGCGCGCGCAGCAGGGCTTCTTCACCATCGAGCGGACCTGCCCGACCTGCGGCGGGCGCGGCAGCGTGGTCAAGAACCCCTGCAAGGCCTGCGGCGGCGCCGGGCGCGTGGAGAAGGAGCGCAGCCTGAACGTCAACATCCCCGCGGGGGTGGAGACGGGCACCCGCATCCGCCTGGCCGGAGAGGGCGAGGCGGGCGCGCAGGGCGGCCCTCCGGGCGACCTGTACATCTTCATCGAGGTCGCCCCCCACCAGATCTTCGACCGGGAGGGGCCGGACCTGCACTGCCGCATCCCGGTGCCGATGACCACCGCCGCGCTGGGCGGCGAGATCGAGGCGCCGCTGATCGACGGCGGGCGGAGCCGGGTGAAGGTGCCCGCGGGCGTGCAGAGCGGCAAGCAGCTGCGCCTGCGCGAGAAGGGCATGCCCACCCTCCGCGGCGGCCGGCGCGGGGACCTCTATCTGGAGCTGCAGGTGGAGACGCCCGTGAACCTGTCGACGAGGCAGAAGGAGCTGCTGAAGGAGTTCGAGGAGGCGGGCAAGGACAACTCGCCCGGCCACAAGGATTTCTTCTCCAAGGTCAAGAGCTTCTGGGACGGGATGACCGGTTGAGCCGGGCCCGCGGGGCCGGGGCGCGACAGCGACAGGGAGACACGCCATGATCCGAACCATCCGCCCCCTCGCCCTTGCCGCCGCGCTGGCGGCGCCGGGGACGCTTTCCGCGCAGACGGGGTCCGGGGAGGCCGCGACCGCCTGTGCCGGGCGGGTGACGGCGCCGGGGGTCGGCGCGGTCGAGGCCGTGCCGGACCGGCTGCGCGCCCGCATCCTGGTGGAGCGCGAGGCGGAGGCGCCCGGGGCGGCGATGGACGCCGCCTCCGCCGCGATGAGCGAGGTGCTGGCCGCGCTGAAGGAGGCCGGGGTGGCCGGGGCGGACATCGCCACGGACTCCGTCACGCTGAGCCCGGTGCGCGACCGGCCCGAGGGGCGCGGCGAGACGCCGGAGATCGTCGGCTGGCGCGCCGGAGGCGGGTTGCGTGTTACCTTCGAGGCGCCGCGCCTGTTCGGCGAGGCCGCGCAGGCCGCCATCGCGGCCGGGGCGACCGGGATCGGGAGCCTCGTGCAGGAGGTCTCGGACCGCGAGGCGCTGCTGGCGCAGGCCCGCGAGGCCGCGGTGCGCGACGCGCTGGAGCAGGCCGGGCGCATGGCGCGGGCGGCGGAGCTGTCCCTGGGCGAGGTGCTGGAGATCGCGCCGGCGGGCGAGGGCGGCGGGCCGGGGCCCGCCCCCTTCGCGGCGATGGCCGAGGCCCGGGCGATGCCGGTGGAGCCGGGGCAGGTGACGCTCACGGCGGAGGTTCGCGCGGTGGTGGAGCTCTGCCGCTGAGCGTGGCGGTCGCCGTTTTTCCCTGACATCCGGGCCGGGCGCCCGCCGTTCCCCTCCGCGCGCGTGGCGCGCGGAGCCGCCGGGCTGCGCCCGGCGGGCGCAGGCCAAGCCTGCGCGGGAACGGCTCTCCCGGCCGCCGCCGGGGCGCCCCTCAGGGCGGGGGCGCGTCGCGGAAGGGCAGGCGGGGGCGGAGGATGCGCTCGGCGACGTTGGCGGCGCCGGGAAGGGCGCCGGGGCCGTCGAAGCTGCCGGGGACGAGGACGGACCAGGCGAGCGCGCGCAGGAAGGTCTCGACGCGCCCGGGGTCCGGCGGGCGGGGGGCCGTCCAGAAGGCGGAGAGGGGCCGGGGGTCGGTCAGACCCTCGCGGTCGAAGATGGCGCGGCCCAGCGCCTTGACCGGGCGGCCGGCGCGCAGGGCGGAGAGGCCGACGGTGGAGTTGACCGTCACCACCCCGGCGCTGCGGGCGATCATGGCGTCGAGGTCGCCGCCGTCGATGACTTCCACCCGGTCGGCCGCCCCGGAGCGCGCGGCGGCGCGGCGCAGGAGGCGGCGCCAGGGGGTCAGGGCGTTGTCCATCGGGTGCTCCTTGACCAGCAGGCGGGCTCCGGGCGGCGCGTGGGCGGCGAAGCTTTGCACGACCTCGCGGGCCGTTTCGCGCAGGTCCGGGTGGGGGCCGTGGACGCGGATCTGATGGTCGGTGCGAAGCTGGAGGGGGAAGAGGAAGAGGGGGGCCTCGCCGGCGGGGCAGCGGGTCCAGGCGCGGCGGGCATGGGCGCGGTCGGCGGGGGCGCGGGTCCATTTCCAGAGGAAGCCGCCGTATTCGGCGAGCGGGTGCCAGATGGCGTGGCGGCGATACGCGGGATGGGTGAGGCGCGCGAGGGCGAGGTTGCTGAGGTTCCAGGCCACGTCCATGGCGGCGTAGCGCGCGAAGGAGGCGGGCCAGCGGCGCTGCGGGTCCGGCAGGGGGCCGCGGGCGAGGGCCTCGACGCCCGGCCAGTCGGAGGGGAAGCTGCTGGCGGGACCGGCGCCGTCGGGCTCCACGCTCAGCAGGTCGGGGCGGAGATGGCCGAGCTCGACATGGTGGACGCGCACGGAGAGGCGCCGGGCGGTCTCGATGGCCGTGCGGTGGAGGGGGCGGCTGTCGCCGAGCAGGGCGAGGTCGGTGACGCCCTCGGCCCGGATCAGGGCGGCGAGCCAGCCGGACCAGTCCTGCGCCCGGCCGCGGAAGGAGCGGCCCCGGCGGCCGCCGAAGAGGACGTCGCCGGGGGCGAGATGGACGCGCAGGGCGCGGGCGCCGCGGGTCTCCAGCGCCCGGGCGAGATGGGCGAAGAAGCGGGAGGACGGGCCCTGCAGGAGCAGCACGGTGCGGGGCGGGCTCATCGCCGGGCTCCTGCCGCAAGAGCGTTGACGTTGCGCCGCGGCCCCTCTAGCACTCGCCTTAAAGGCGAACAGCGGCGGGGCCGGGAATGGAGGCGGGCGAGCAGGGCGCGGGGCGCGGGCGGCGCAGGGTGCTGTTCCTGCAGGGGCCGCCGACGGGCTTCTGGCGCGAGCTGGCCGGCGCCTTCGAGGCGGCGGGGCACGAGACGCGGCGGGTGAACCTCTCCACCGCCGACTGGCTGGCCTGGCGCCGGCCGGGGGCGGCGAACTACCGGGGGCGGCTCGGCGGCTGGCGGCGCTGGATCGGGCGGTTCCTGGAGCGCGAGGGCGTGACGGACGTGCTCTACTATGCCGACCGGCTGCCCTATCACGTCATCGCGGGGGAGGAGGCGGAGGCGCGGGGGATTCCGGCCTTCGCGGTGGAGTTCGGCTATCTGCGGCCCGACTGGCTGACGCTGGAGCGGCGGGGAATGGGCGCGTTCTCGCGCTTTCCGGCCGATCCGCAGGCGGTGCGGCGCATCGCCCGGCAGGTTCCGCCGCCGCCGCGGGGCGGGCCGCGCTATCCGCATTCCTTCGCGCAGGAGGCCTGCTGCGAGGTGCTGTTCAACCTGGCCAACGCGCTGTTCTGCTGGCCCTATCCGTTCTTCGAGATGGACAAGCGGCATCACCCGCTGCTGGATTATCCGAGCTGGATCCCGCGGCTTCTGGCCTCGCGCCGCCGGGCGCGGGAGGCCGAGGCGGTGGTGCGTGACTGCGCGGGCGGCGCCTGGCCCTATCACCTGGTCGCCCTTCAGCTGGAGCAGGACTACCAGATCCGGGACAACGCGCCCTACGGCTCCCTGTCGGAGGCGATCGGGGAGGTCGTCGCCTCCTTCGCGCGGCATGCGCCGGAGGGACAGCGGCTGATCTTCAAGATGCATCCGCTGGACAACGGGCTGGAGGGCTGGCCGCGGGTCGTGGCGCGGGCGGCCGCCCGGCATGGCGTGGCGGAGCGGGTGGCCTGCATCGACGGGGGGGACCTCGAGACGCTGATGCGTCATGCGCAGGGCGTGATCACGGTGAACTCGACCGTGGGGCTGCACGCGGTGCAGGCGGGGGCGCCGGCGATCGCGCTGGGGGCGGCGGTCTACGACATGCCGGGGCTGACCCATCAGGGGCCGCTCTCCCGTTTCTGGAGCGCGCCGGAGCGGCCGGATGCGGCGCTGGTCGCCGACCTGGTGCGGGCGCTGGCGGCGACGATCCAGGTGAAGGGGTCCTTCTACAACCGGCAGGGGCGGCGGCGCGCGGCGGAGGAGATCGTGGCGCGGGTGGCGCAGGGGCGGGTGAACGCGCCGGACGCTCTGGTGGAGCGGCCCCCGCGCCTGCCGGTCCGGCGTCGGGCGGGCGCGGGCTGAGGCGGGCCGCGGAGGGGCGGGCGTCCGGGCCATCGGGGCCGCGCCCGTCAGTCCAGCCCGTTGGCCAGCCGCAGGCTGGTGGTCGCCGGGCTGAGCGCGCGGGCGACGACGTCGAGCACCTTGCGCGCATCGGCCAGCGGCGCGTTGGCGGCGTAGAGGATGTCGCCGTCGCGCATCTCGAAGCGGCGGGCGAGGAAGAAGGCGCCGGGGTCGGAGAGGTCGAGATTGTAGACGACCGGCGCCAGCGGGCCTTCCGCCGGCCGGCCGGTGAGGCGGCGGGCGGTGGCGGCGTCCTCGTAGCGGAAGACGAAGACGGAGTCGGGGTTCGCGTCCATGTCGTCGAGACCGCCGGCCTCGGCCAGCGCCTCGTCGAGGGTGACGATCTCGGTGGAGAAGGGCACGCGCCTGGGCTGGCCGGCGGCGCCCAGCACGGTGAAGGTCTGCTCGTCCAGCAGCAGGCCGACCACGTCGCCGGCGCGCACGCGCACGTTCTGGGCGGGTTCGCGCAGAATGCGGGCGAGATGCGCCTCGCCCTGGGCGGCGCCGCGGTTGAGGCGGACCAGCGTGCGGTGGGCGGGGGCGCTGGTCCCGCCAGCGGCGGCGATGACGTCCAGGACGCGCTCCCCCACGCCGGCGAGGGGCACGCGGCCCGAACCCGCGGCGGCGTCGCCGATCACGGTGACGGCGGAGACGGGCGAGTCCTCCACCGTCACCAGCGCCTGGGGCTCGATCGCCTTGCCCCGGAGGGCGGCGACGATGGCGCCCGAGACCTGGGCGGGCGTGCGCCCGGCCGCGCGGATGCGCCCGGCATAGGGCACCGAGATGCGGCCCGAGGGGCCGAGGCGCTGCGGGGGCAGCGCGACGGACTTCGCGCCCGCGCCCTCGCCGGAGAACAGGCCGCCCTCCACCGCCTCCCAGATCGTGACGGAGACGCGGTCGCCGGGGCGCAGGATCTGGGGGCGGACCTTCGCGTTCTCGCCGAGATCGGCCTGCGGGGCGGCGCGGCGGGCCTGCAGGGCGGCGACCGTCTCCCGCGTCAGGGGGGCGAAGGCGAAGGGGACGACGGTTTCGGCCTCCTGACCGGCGGCGCGGACGGCCTCGGCCGTCGGGCCGCCGCGGGGGGCGACGGCGCAGGCGCTCAGCAGCAGGGCGATGGTCAGAAGCGGCGATCGGCGCGCGATGCCCATGCGGTTTCTCCCCCCTCCGGTGCACGCGAAGGCGGACGTCGCTGCGTCGACGCTCGCCCTATACGTGTGTGCACCGGGCGCGCGCCGCAGGCAAGGGAAGGATTCGGATCAGCCGCCTGGGCGGCGCATCAGCAGGCCCAGGGCGGAGAGTCCGAGGCCCAGCGCGGCCAGCGCCGCGGGCAGTGGCACGGGCGAGGGCTGGGGCGTCGCCGCCGGGCGGGGATCGGGGAGAACGACGCGGTCGGGCCCCTCCCGCCCGCAGCCCGGCGCGTCCAGGCAGGGCCAGGAGAGCAGGACGGGCGGCGGGTCGGCGGGGGCCGCGTCCTCCTCCCCCGCCAGGGGCAGGGAGAGAATCACGGGCGCGTTCGGGTCCGCGGAGGCGGGATGGCCGGATGAAACGGCGGCGGCGGGCGCAACGGGCAGAAAAAGCGCCGCGGCGAGGGCCGTGGAGAGGATGAATGCGGGCGAGGACATGGCAAATGATTCCCTTTTCGCAATTGGTTTCTCAACGGTGACCCACAGGCGCTGACCGGGGCATGAGCGGGCGTTTCACAAGCCCGCGACGCAAGGTCTCGTTAACCATTGGGGTCCATGCTGCGGGTCGAGGCCGCGCGCTGCGCGGCCGTTGCGAGGACACAGGAAAGGAGGCGCGCGCCGCGTGATGAGCGCCCGCACCCGCGATCCCGGGCCCGAGTCGCCGCTGCGCGTGCATCTGCGCGTGGTCTCGGCCCTTCTGCGGCGGGAGATGTCCACCCGCTACGGGCGCAGCTCGGCCGGCTATGTCTGGGCGGTGGCCGAGCCCTGCGGCATGATCCTCGTGATGAGCTTCGCCTTCTCGGCGCTGCAGCGCGCCCCCGATCTGGGGCAGAGCTTCATCGTCTTCTTCGCCACCGGGTTCCTGAGCTTCAACTTCTACCGCGACACGGCGGGGCAGCTCTTCAACACCGTCCGGCAGAACCGGGCGCTGCTGAAATACCCCAACGTGAACGTCTATGACGCGCTGATCGCGCGGCTGACGCTGCAGACGCTGACCAACTGCCTGGTGGCGCTGCTGGTGCTGTCCGCGGCCGCCGTCGCGACGGGGGAGCGGCTGAGGCCCGACTTCGCGCAGATCGGCCCGGCGCTGGCGGCGGCGACGCTGCTGGGGCTGGGGGCGGGGACGGTCAACGCGGTGCTGTTTCCGCTGTTTCCGAACTGGGAGCGGATCTTCCTGATCGTGAACCGGCCGCTCTTCATCGTCTCCGCCGTGCTCTACACGCCCGAATCCATGCCCGGCCCGATCCGGGATCTGCTGGCGTTCAACCCGCTGGCGCATGTCGTCTCGGTTTTCCGGGCGGGGCTCTACCCGGTCTATTCGCCCCGGCTCGACATGCTGGCCTATCCGGCCCTGCTGGGGCTGGGGCTGCTCTTCCTCGGCCTGCTGCTGCTGCGCCGCCATGACGAGAGGCTGCTGGAGCGGTGATACGACTGGAGAACGTCTCGAAGTCCTTTCCGCTGGAGCGCGGGCGCCGGGTGGTGCTGGACGACCTGAGCATGACCATCCCGCGCGGGCGCTCTCTGGCGCTGCTGGGGCGCAACGGGGCGGGGAAGTCCACGCTGCTGTCGCTGATCGCGGGATCGACGAAGCCGGACCGGGGACGGGTGGCGCGGCGCTGCCGCGTCTCCTTCCCGCTGGGCTTCTCGGGGTCGTTCCACAAGGAGATGACGGGGGCGCAGAACATCCGCTTCGTGGCGCGCATCTACGGCGCCGATGTCGGGGAGCTGACGGAATATGTGCGCGAGTTCTCCGAGCTGGGGCCGTATCTGGATCAGCCGGTGAAGGTCTATTCCTCGGGCATGAAGGCGCGGCTGGCCTTCGGGGTGAGCATGGGCATCCGCTTCGACACCTACCTGGTGGACGAGCTGACGGCGGTGGGCGACCAGACCTTCAAAAAGAAGAGCCGCGCGGCGTTCGAGCGGCGGCTGGCGGAGTCCGACGTCATCATGGTCTCCCACAACATGAGGCAGCTGCGCGAATACTGCGACTGCGGGATCGTGCTGGAGCACGGCCGCGTGGCGGTGTTCGACGCGCTGGAGGACGCCATCGCGCGGCATCTGGAGAACATGGAGCGGGACGCGGCGCGGCCCGCGGCGGCGGGAGCGGCATGAGCGGCGGGGGACGCGCGCTGGCCCGCGCCGGGCGGGGCAAGGCCGCCAAGCGCGCGCTGAGGCGGGAGCGGCGGCTGGCCCGGCGCCGGGCGCGGGACGGCGGGGGAGGGGGCGGCGCCTCCATCGTCGTGGACGTGCAGAGCGAGGCGATTGCCCGGCGCGCGCGGCGCCGGCGCATCCTGGAGCGGATCGCGCTGTGGCTGAGCTTCCTGGTCCTGGTCGCCGCGCCCTCGGGGCTGGCGGGGTGGTATCTCAACTGGCAGGCGGCGGACCAGTACGCCTCCCGCGTCAGCTTCGCGGTGCGCAGCCTGGAGGGGGGGCCGTCCTCCCCGGTGGCGGAGTTCCTGGGAGGGGCGGCCGATTCGACGGCGGGCGACAGCCAGATGCTGTTCGAATACCTCCAGTCCCAGCCGCTGGTGGAGCGGGTGGACGCGCGGCTCGACCTCGGGGCGGTCTACAACCGGGCGGAGGCCGACCGGCTGTTCCGCCTGGGCGAGGGGCGCCCGGTGGAGGAGCTGGTGGAGTACTGGAACCGGGCGGTCACCGTCTCCTACGACACCGGGGCGGGGGTGATCCATGTCGAGGCCCGCGCCTTCCGGGCGGAGGACGCGCAGGCGGTGTCGCGCGCCGTGCTGGAGGCCAGCGGGCGGCTGATCAACGCGCTGAGCGAGGAGGCGCGCGAGGACGCGGTGCGCTACGCGCGCATCGACCTGGAGGAGGCGGAGCGGCGCGTGCGCGAGGCGCGCATGGCGCTTCAGGCCTTCCGGTCGCTGCAGGGCACGGCCGACATCTCGGGCGACATCAGCCAGGAGATGCAGCTGATCGCCCAGCTTCGCGGCCAGCGCAGCGCGCTGAAGGCGGACTACGACAGCCGGCGGGAGATCCTGGGCGGGAACAGCCCGACCCTCGCCGCCCTGCGCCGGCGGCTGGAGAGCCTGGACGCCCAGATCGCCGAGGCGGAGGCGCGCATCGCCGAGGCGCCGGAGGGCGGGGCACCGGCCGGGCGGGAGGGCCGGGCGGCGACGCTGGCCGAGGCCGCCGGGCTGCAGGAGGAGCTGGAGGTGGAGCTGGAGCTCGCCACCCAGATGTACACCGCCGCCCAGGCGGGCCTGGAGTCGGCGCGCGCCGACGCCCGGCGCGCCCAGCGCTACCTGGCCACCCATATCGCCCCAACCCGGGCCCAGGAGGCGGAGTATCCCCGCCGCGTCACCTGGAGCCTCGCGATCTTCGCGGTGCTGCTGATCGGCTGGGCGATCCTGCTGCTGATCGTCAGTTCGATCCGCGACCGGAGCTGAGGCGGGCCGGGGCCGCCTCACGCCCTGTTTCACCCGCCCGCAGAATGTGAGCGGCCGCCGCATGGACGCGGGGGCGGACGCGGGGTATCCGGGAAGGGGGACGCGAGGAGCGGATTTGCATGACCCGAACCCTTTTCGGCACCGACGGCGTGCGCGGGCGCGCCAACGCCCATCCGATGACCCCGGAGGTCGCTCTGAAGCTCGGCCAGGCGGCCGGGGCGCATTTCCGGCGGGGAAGCCACCGCCACCAGGTGGTGATCGGCAAGGACACGCGGCTGTCGGGCTACATGCTGGAGCAGGCGCTGACCGCCGGTTTCCTGTCGGCGGGCGTGGACGTGTTCCTGCTGGGGCCGATCCCGACGCCGGCGGTGGGGATGCTGACCAAGAGCCTGCGGGCGGATGCGGGGGTGATGATCTCGGCCTCCCACAACCCGTTCGAGGACAACGGCATCAAGCTGTTCGGGCCGGACGGCTACAAGCTGTCGGACGACTCGGAGGCGGAGATCGAGGCGCTGATGGCCGCCGAGCCCGCGCGCGCCGCGGCGGCGGAGCTGGGCAAGGCGCAGCGGATCGAGGACGGGCTGGGCCGCTACATCGAGAACGCCAAGGCCACCTTCCCGCGTAACCGGCGCCTCGACGGGCTGAAGGTGGTGGTGGACTGCGCCAACGGCGCGGCCTACCGCACTGCGCCGCGCGTGCTTTGGGAGCTGGGCGCGGAGGTGATCGAGCTCGGGGTGACGCCCGATGGGGTGAACATCAATGCGGGCGTGGGCTCCACGGCGCCGGAGCTCTGCCGGGCGACGGTGCTGGAGCGCGGGGCCGATCTGGGGATCGCGCTCGACGGCGACGCGGACCGGGTGATCGTGGTGGACGAGCGGGGCGAGGTCGTGGACGGCGACCAGATCATGGCCCTGATCGGGGAGCGCTGGGCGCGCGACGGGCTGCTGCG
>JBNJGE010000109.1:0-11482 GCA_051747505.1 Pseudomonadota bacterium
GGTCCTACTACAGGGTCGCGAAGAACAGGGAAGGAGTCCGCTGATGGCGAAGCTGGAAGGCCCGGTGCGCGAGGCCCGCTCGGGGACGCGCGACGCGGTCGTGCTGATGCTGCACGGCTACGGCGCCGACGGGCAGGACCTGATCGGGCTCGCCGACGTGATGGGGGAGCATCTGCAGAACGTCGAGTTCCGGGCGCCGAACGCGCCGGAGCGCAACGCGGTCAACCCGATGGGCTACCAGTGGTTCCCGATCCCGCACATGGACGGCTCCAGCCAGGAGCAGCGGGAGGCCTCCTTTGCCAGTTCCGTGGAGCTTCTGAACGCCTATCTGGACGAGCTGATGGCGGAGACCGGGCTTCCGGCGGAGCGGATCGCGCTGCTGGGCTTCTCGCAGGGGACGATGATGTCGCTGCATGTGGCGCCGCGCCGCGAGGCCCTGGTGGCCTGCGTGGTCGGCTTCTCCGGCATGCTGCTGGCGCCCGAGCGGCTGCCCGACGAGGTGCGGGCGAAGCCGCCGGTGCTGCTGGCCCATGGCACGGAGGACCCGATGGTGCCCTTCGAGCGCATGGAGGAGGCGAAGCAGGGGCTGGAGGCCGCCGGGCTGTCGGTGAGCGCCGTCGCCTGCCCCGGCGTGCCGCACGCCATCGCGCCCGAGGGGATGGTGGAGGCGCTGCGCTTCCTGAAAGCGAATCTGGAGTGAGAGGCCGGGGCGCGCGTCGTCAAACTGTCGCCCGCCTGTGCTAGATGCGGCGCCTGTCGGGGGCGCGCCCGCTGCATCTGGAGTGTTGCGCAGGGCCGCGCGCCAGATATAGTTCGGATGACCATCCGGGGCGGGTTTCGTCCCGTCTCGGCGCGTAGCGGTCGCTGGGACGGGAGATCTGTCGGGTGCAGCAGGACCCATATGTCAGCGGTTTCGTTCGAAGTCCGGCGCGGCTGAAGGATCATCCCGCGCTGGTGCTGAATGCGGATTACCGGCCGCTGAGCTACTTTCCGCTGTCGCTCTGGCCCTGGCAGGAGGCGGTGAAGGCCTCCTGGCTCGACCGGGTGTCGATCGTGGCGGAGTATGACGAGGTGGCGCGCTCGCCCTCGCGCGAGATCCGGCTGCCCTCGGTGGTGGTGCTGCGCGACTATGTGAAGCCGGCGCGGCTGGCGGCCTTCACCCGGTTCAACCTGTTCCTGCGCGACGAGTTCGCCTGCCAGTATTGCGGGGCGAAGGGGGAGCTGACCTTCGACCATGTCATCCCCCGCTCCTCCGGGGGGCGGACGACCTGGGAGAACGTCGTGGCGGCCTGCGGGCCGTGCAACCTGCGCAAGGGCTCGCGCACGCTGCGCCAGGCGGGGATGGGGCTGCGCGCCAGCCCGCGCCGGCCCACGGCGATGGAGCTGCAGAATGTGGGGCGGAAGTTCCCGCCCAACCACCTGCACGAGAGCTGGATGGATTTCCTCTACTGGGACGCCGAGCTGGAGCCCTGAGGGCCGGGCTCATTGTCCTGCGGGAGGCCGGTTCGCGCCGGCTGGGGGATGCCGAGGCAGGCAAGGCTTTTCCGGGGATTCGAGGTCCTGCTTCGCTAACGATGACGGCAGTGCGGGCGCGCCAGAAATTGGCGCGCGGGCGCCGGGGGGTCTGATTTTCACCTTTGATTGATAAGTATACTTGGGGAATTACTTTACGCGCGCGTCAAATGAGGCGCTTTCGCGAAGGCGCGGAAGCGGCGTTCTCTTTGCATCGGCGGCGCGGATGCGCGCCTGCGTGATCCCGGCAAGGCGGAATTATCGGACAGGGGCGGCCGGCCGCCGCAGCGAGGCGAGCCAGAGGCCGGCGAGGGCCAGCGAGATCAGGGCGTTCCAGCTCGCCATCGAGAGGCCCAGGAGCTGCCAGGCGACCTCGTCGCAGCGCACCAGCGGCGCGGCCATGATCGAGTCCATGAGCTGGTCGGCGCTCAGCCCCCCGCCCTGCCCGCCGGAGCAGGTGCCGGGGCCGGGCCACCAGCCGCGCTCCACCCCCGTGTGATGGAGGCCGAGCCCGGCGCTGGTCAGCATCGCCAGAAGGCCGAGGGCGCGCAGGGCGCGGGCCTCGCGCAGGGCGGGGGCCAGCATGGCGAGGCCGAGGGCGAAGGCCAGCGCGTGCGGCCAGCGCTGCCAGATGCACAGCGGGCAGGGCGCGAGGCCGCCGACATGCTGGAACAGGAAGGCGCCGGCCAGCAGCCCGGCGGAGCCGGCGGCGGCGAGCGCGGCGAGGTAGGTCTGCGGGGTCTCGGGGGCGTTGGTCACAGGGCGAATCTCGCGACGACGAAGCCGCCCAGCAGCAGGGCGACGGAGACGGTGGCCACCAGCCCGAGGCGACGCTCGATGAAGTCGCGCGCGGCGTCGCCGTAGCGGTGCAGCAGGGCGGCGATGACGAAGAAGCGCAGGCTGCGCGCGAGCAGGGAGGTGGCCATGAACAGGGCGAAGTTGAGCTCGGTCACGCCGGAGAAGATGGTGATGACCTTGTAGGGGAAGGGGGTGACCCCGGCGATCAGCACGGCCCAGAAGCCCTGGTCGTTGTAGGCCTCCGAGATCTCGGCGAAGGCGTCGGCCTTGCCGTAGAACTCCAGGACGGGGCGGCCCACGGTCTCGTAGAGGCCGGCGCCGATGAAATAGCCCAGCGCCCCCCCGGCGACGGAGGCCAGCGTGCAGACGGTCGCGATGCGCCAGGCGCGGTGGGGCGCGGCGAGGATCATGGGGATCATCAGCACGTCGGGGGGGATGGGAAAGACGGAGCTTTCCACGAAGCTGATGGCCGCGAGGGTCCAGAGCGCATAGGGCGCCCCCGCCTGCCTCAGCACCCAGTCGTAGAGCGCGCGCAGCATGGGAGCGTGCCTAGCCCGGCGGCGGCCGGCTGTCCACGGCCGCCGCGCGGGTGCGGCGACGGCGTCCGCGGTTGACCGGGGCGGGGGCGGGGCTATGGTGCGCGGCGGCGCCCGGATGGCGGAACCGGTAGACGCAGCGGACTCAAAATCCGCCGGCCGCAAGGCCATGGGGGTTCGAGTCCCCCTCCGGGCACCACAGGTCAGGCTTTCGCGTCGCTCCGGAAGCCCCGCGTTTTCAGGAGCTTGAAGAAAGGTCTTCCGGAGTCCGGCAGTCAACGTCCGGCGTCGGACAACGAGGTTGCGCCCATTGCGTGGCTCAGGCGGCCGCCGCCCTCCCGCCTCGTCGGGTTCAGGGTCGCCGGACGCGTTCAGCGGCGGCGCCGGTCCAGGACCTGCTGCGCGATGCCGGCGCCGAGCAGATAGACGCTCGTCGCGACCATGCCGACCTGGACGAAAAGGCCGGGCTCGAAGTCGACCAGCGCGGCCCAGCAGGCGAAGCCCACCCAGAGGATGGCCACCGAAAGGGACGTCGCTCGCCAGCGGACGGTCCTCACAGGATGGATGAATTTCAGCGGCGCCACCAGGCCCGCGGCAAGAACCGTGCCGCTGCCCATCATCACGCCCGTGGGCGGCGTGACCGCGAACAGGACCAGAACCACCATGTTCCAGCAGCCCGGGAAGCCCCGAAAGCTGTTGTCGCCGGTCTTCATCCAGCTGCCGGCGAAATAGAGGCCGCTGGAGAAGGTCACCCCGATCAGGGCGATCCACGCCCAGATGCCGGGCAGAATGCCGGACTGGAACAGCGCATAGGCCGGAATGAAGACGTAGGTCAGGTAGTCGATGATCAGGTCGAGCACGGCGCCGTCGATGTGCGGCGCCTGGGTGCGCACGTCGAACCTGCGCGCGAGCGGGCCGTCGATGCCATCCACCGCGAACGCCACCACGAGCCAGAGGAACATCCGGCTCCAGTCCTCGTCCACGGCCGCAAGCAGCGCGCACATGGCGAAGACGGCCCCGGTGGCGGTGAGCAGATGCACCGAGAAGGCTCGAAGGACTGAGGTTGTCATCCGTCTTCTATAGTGCATTCGGCGCGGGAGGTAAGCCATGTCGTTGCCGGATCGAGGTCGCTGGCGGACGGGGCGGCGCCGATGTTGCGCGACAGCGGCGGCCGGTTCGTTGCGGCGGACCTGCCGGGGGCGAGAGATTCCGCCGCCGGGATCGCGGGGGCTGATGGCCGGGCAGGCGATCTCGCGATGGACCAGGGAGGCGTTGGCCGCCGCGCCGGGCGAGGCCTGCGGCGGCGGATGTTGCGGATCGCCTTGCGCAGCCCCTTGCAATCCTCTCGCGATTGGCCATATTAGACAGGCTATCGTTCTAAGACTTAAGACGGTCCGTCTCTCGAGGCTGCCGGTTTTTCGTTCTGACCGACCAGCCACAGCCGCGGCACTCCGCGCGCGGCGCCTTGAAGGAGACACGGACATGGCCACTGGCACCGTGAAATGGTTTAACGCCACCAAGGGCTTCGGCTTCATCGAGCCGGACCAGGGCGGCAAGGACGTCTTCCTGCACATCTCGGCCGTCGAGCGCGCCGGGCTGCAGAGCCCGAACGACGGGCAGAAGATCCAGTACGACGAGGAAAGCGGCCGCGACGGCCGGACCTCCGCCGAGAATCTCAGCTACGTGTGATCGCCGCCTTCCGGGCGCGCGAACGCGCAGCATGATCCTCTTGAGCCCCGCGGCCATGCCGCGGGGCTTTTGCATGCGCGCGCGGCGCCGGGGCCGGCGGGGACGCGCTGAAGGGAGCATGAGGTTGACCGGTCCGGGACACGCCGCGGCCTGTCCCGCCCGCGCTATTCCATGCCCTCCACGATCGAATCAGCGCACGCATCCGCGACTTCCGAGCGATACTTTTCGCTGACATTGTCGACCCAGCCGGCGTCGATCACGAAGTTGTCGCGCTGATAGCTCCGCTCCTCCTTCAGCAAGGCGACCTGCTCGGGCTGCTGCTCCGCCCTGACCACGCAGAGCGGCGTGAACGCCTGGACGATGGCCGATTGCGCCCCGGCGGCCTGCATCCGCGTCGCCTCTCCGCCGGTCACCCATCCGCCCCAGGCGAAACCGATCACGATCGCGACGATGGCGCCGCCGACGGCGCCCCAGGCGGCGGGCTTCGTGGCTTCCGGTAGTTTCATTCTGATCACCATTCATGTTTTCAAGATGTCTTGAAAAAATTCCAAAGAGCCACGAGGTCCTTGGGCTCGCAGCGCATGATGGAATTTCCTGGGCACTGTATAGCGCCAGGATAAATCATGCGCACGACTATCAATTTCTTTTCTGATCACGACGCGCGCGAGGCGCGCCTCGCTGGCCGGTCAGTCCCGAAAGGTCGCGGGGCGCGGGACCCGAACCCGGGGCAGGGCCGTCAGAACGCGCCCATGGCGAGGCCGGCCCCCATGGCGCCGCCCAGCTCCCGGCAGCGGGCGAGATCGTCCTCGGCCAGCGTCTTCTCCGCCAGGATCTCCTCGGGCGTCTGGGCGTGGGTGCAGACGATCAGCGGGGGCTGGACTTCCCTCAGCCGCCACCCCTGGGCGATGCGCGCGGTCTGGCGCGCGGCGTTCTCTCCGTCCGAGCCCGCGCAGACCATCTGCGCGTAGGGCCGCCCCTCGATGCGTCCGAGGACGGCGTAATAGCAGCGGTCGTAGAAGTCCTTCATCACGCCGGCGATCGCGGCCAGGTTCTCGGGGGCGCAGAAGATGAAGCCGTCGGCCTCGAGAAGATCCTCGGGTCCCGCCTCCGCCGCCGTCTTGAGAACGGTCGAGACTTCGTCCCGCCCCGCCGCGGCCGCGGCTTCGGCCATCTGGCGGCTGCAGCCGGTCCGCGAATGAAAGACGATGAGAAGCTGCGCCATCGTCCGCGAGTCTAGACGGCGATCGGTCCGCAGCCAATGCGGGATGCCGATGCGCCTCGCCGTGGCCGCCGTGCGGGGCTCAGCCCTCCTCGTCCTCGGCCAGGCGGCGGTCCTCCTGCATCTCGAGCCACATGGCGTTGACCACGGCGAAGAGCGCGGCCAGCGGCAGTCCCAGAAGCCAGGCGAAGTACCACATGGGGGCTCTCCTTGAGGTCAGTAGGCGTGCCCGCCGCCCTCGGCGACGTCGGCCTCGGTGACCTTCCCCCACAGCACCCGGTAGACCCAGGCGGTGTAGAGAAGGATCAGCGGCATGAAGATCGCGGTCGAGACCAGCATCACGAACAGCGTCAGATGCGAGGACGAGCTGTCCCAGACCGTGAGCGAGGAGCGCGGGTCGATCGAGCTGGGCAGGATGAAGGGGAACATGGTCAGCCCGACCGAGGAGATCGCGCCGAAGATGCCCAGCTTGGACCAGAGCAGGGTGGACGCCTCGCGCCCCGCCCGCAGGCCGAGCACGGCGAGGGCCATGCCCGCGAAGCCCATCAGGGGCGCCACGGCGATCCAGGGCCGGTCGGCGTAAGCCGTCAGCCAGGTGCCGCCGCGCAGGACCTCGCTGTGCAGGGGGTTGGAGGGGCCGTCGGTGACGACCTCGCCGGCGAAGCGGTAGCCCTCGATGCCGAAGGCGAGCCAGAGGCCGGCCAGCGCGTAGCCCGCCGCGGTGACCAGGCCGGCGACCGTGCCGAAGCGCCGGGCGCGCTCGGCCACCGCGCCCTCGGCCTTCAGGCCCAGCCAGGCGGCGCCGTGCAGGGTGAGCATGGCGAGCGAGACGACGCCGCAGAGCAGGGCGAAGGGATTGAGCAGGCCGAGGAACTTGGCGTGATAGGCGCCTTCGTAGGTGGAGAAGAGGTCGTCGGTCAGCTCGAAGGGCACGCCCTGAAGGACGTTGCCCACCGCCACGCCGAAGATCAGCGCGGGCACGGCGCCGCCGACGAACAGCGCCCAGTCCCAGGTCGCCCGCCAGGCCGGGCTCTCGCGCTTGGAGCGGTACTTGAAGGCGACCGGGCGCAGGATCAGGGCGGCGAGGATGACGAACATCGCCAGGTAGAAGCCCGAGAAGCTGACCGCGTAGAGCGGCGGCCAGGCCGCGAAGATCGCGCCGCCGCCCAGGATGAACCAGACCTGGTTGCCCTCCCAGACCGGGCCGACGGTGTTGATGGCCACGCGCCGCTCCGTGTCGGTCCGCGCCACGAAGGGCAGCAGCGCGCCCACCCCCATGTCGAAGCCGTCGGTCAGCGCGAAGCCGATCAGCAGGACGCCCAGCAGCAGCCACCAGATGACGCGCAGCGTCTCGAAGTCGATGAGTTCGTGCAGGATCATGGCGATCACTCCGCGGGGAGGGGGCTGGGGGCGGCGGCGTCGCGGCCGCCGAGGCGCTCGGCGTGCCGGCGCATCCAGGCCTCGGTCTCCTCCACGTCCTCGGTCGGGCCGCGGCGGATGTATTTCAGCATCAGCCCCATCTCGACGACGAAGAGGACGGTGTAGAAGATCATGAAGCCGGCCAGGGTCAGCAGCAGGTCCTCGACCGACAGGTGGCTGACCGACAGGGCGGTCGGCAGCACGCCGTCCACCGTCCAGGGCTGGCGGCCGAACTCCGCGACGAACCAGCCGAGCTCGGCGGCGATCCAGGGCGCGGGGATGATGGCCACGGCCAGCCACAGCGCCGGGCGCGGGTAGCGCCCGCCGCGGAAGGAGGCCATCCAGAAGAAATACGCCATCACCGCGATGAAGCCGAAGCCCAGACCGACCATGATCCGGAAGGACCAGAACAGGGGCCAGACGGTGGGCACGGTGTCCCGGGACGCGGCCTCGATCTGCTCGGGCGTGGCGTCGCGCGGGTCCTCGACATAGCGCTTGAGCAGGAAGGCGAAGCCGAGATCGCCGCCATGGGATTCGAAGGCGAGCTTCGCGCGGTCGGAGGCGTCCTCGCGCGCCTCGCGGATCTCCATCAGCGCGTCATAGGCGACGATCCCGCTGCGGATCCGGGTCTTGGCCTGGGCCACCAACTCCTCGATGCCGGGGATCTCCCGGGTCAGGGAGCGGGTGCCGATCAGGCCCATGACGTAGGGGACGTGGACGGCGTAACGCGTCTCCCGCGCCTCCTGGTCGGGGATGCCGAAGGCGGTGAAGGCGGCGGGCGCCTCCTGCGTCTCCCACATGCCCTCCATGGCGGCGAGCTTCATCTTCTGGGAGTGGGTGGCGGCGTAGCCGGACTCGTCGCCCAGCACCACGACCGAAAGCGCGGAGGCGAGGCCGAAGCTGGTTGCCACCGAGATGGAGCGGCGGGCGAGCGCCACGTGCCGGCCCTGAAGCAGATACCAGGCCGAGACGCCCAGCACGAAGACGGCGGCCGTGACGTAGCCGGCCGAGACCGTGTGGACGAACTTGGCCTGGGCGACCTCGTTGAAGACGACCTCGAAGAAGGAGGTCATCTCCATGCGCATGGTCAGCGGGTTGAACTCCGCCCCCACCGGGTTCTGCATCCAGCCGTTGGCGATCAGGATCCACAGGGCGGAGAAGTTGGAGCCGATCGCCACAAGCCAGGTGACGGTCATGTGGCCGACCTTGCTGAGCCGGTCCCAGCCGAAGAAGAACAGGCCGACGAAGGTCGCCTCCAGGAAGAAGGCCATGAGGCCCTCGATGGCGAGCGGCGCGCCGAAGATGTCGCCGACATAGTGGCTGTAATAGCTCCAGTTCATGCCGAACTGGAACTCCATGGTGATGCCGGTGGCCACGCCGAGCGCGAAGTTGATGCCGAACAGCAGGCCCCAGAACTTTGTCATCTGCCGCCAGACGGGGCGGTTCGTCATCACGTAGACCGTCTCCATGATGGCGATGATGACGGACAGCCCGAGCGTGAGCGGCACGAAGAGGAAATGATACATCGCCGTCATCGCGAATTGCAGGCGTGACAGCTCGACGACGTCCAGCTCCATGACCGGGCTCCTTGCGGGCGGAGGCCTGTCGGGCGGCTCCGCGGCTCCTTGCTGGCCCCCCGGATACCTTCGCGGGGGCGAATGCGGATTGACCCACGTCAAAAGGCGCCCTGTCCGCCTACCTTTTTCAGGTCAGCCGGACGACGCGATCGGCCCAGGCGCGCTCGGCCGGACGGTGGGAGGCGACGAGGATCGCGGCCCCGGGCAGGAGGCGCCGGATCCCCGCGAGCACGGCCCGGGCCGTGGCGGCGTCCAGGCCCTCGGTGGGCTCGTCGAGCAGCAGGGCGCGCGGGCGGCGCAGCAGGCCGCGGGCGAGGGCGAGCCGGCGCGCCTCCCCGCCCGAGAGGCCGGCGCCGCGTTCGCCCAGTCGGGCGGAGAGGCCGCCCTTGGCGGCCACGGTCTGCGCCAGCGCCGCGGCCTCCAGCGCGGCCAGCGCCTCGGCGTCGTCGAGCGCGTCGCGGGCGAGGGCGAGGTTGTCTCGGATCGTGCCGGCGATCAGCGCGCTGCGCTGGGGCACGAGGGTCAGCTCGGCGCGCAGGGCGGGCTCGGGCCAGTCCTGAAGGGGGCGGCCGCGCCAGCGGACCTCGCCCGTCTCGGGCGTCAGCAGGCCGGCCATGAGGGCGAGCAGGGTGCTCTTGCCCGAGCCGCTGGCGCCGACCAGCGCGACGGTCTCGCCCGGCGCCACGGTCAGGGACACGCCGCGGATCACGGGGCGGGGGGCGCCGGGGCGGCGGCAGGTGAGCTCGCGCGCCTCCAGCGCCGCGGGGGCCTGCGGGGCGGGCGCCGCGGTCCGCGCCGGCGGGTCGGGCCGCGCGGCCCCGGGGAAGATGCGCCCGGCGGCGTCGCGCATCCGGCCGAGTTCGGCCACCCCGCGGCGCAGCGGCGCCACGGTCTCCGCCAGGCCCAGCGCGGCGAAGAAGCCGAGCGCGGCGAGCGGCGCCGAGAGATCGCCGGAGGCGGCCAGCCGCCCGCCCAGCGCGAGCGCGCCCGCGCCGATGGCGGCGGTCAGCGCGCCGAGGACGAGGCCCGCCCGCCGCTCCGCCGCGTCGAGGCGGGCGAGGGCGGCGCGGGCTTCGGCGTCGGCCTCCAGAACCCGCGCGCGCTGCCGGGGCATCCGCCCGAAGACGACGAGATCGCGCCGGGCGCGGGAGAGGTCGATCATGGCCCGGCGCAGCCTCTGGGTCGCCTGCTCCGCCCGGGCGGAGGGGGCGAGGCTCGCGCGTCCCATGCGCCAGAGCGCCAGCGCCCCGCCCAGCGCGAAGCCGCCGCTCACCGCGAGCGCGACGGCGGGATGCGTCAGCCAGGCGAGGCCGGCGAAGGCGAGCGCCAGCGTGACGAGGCCGGCCATCACGGGCAGGGCGAGGCGCAGCGCCACGCCGTCGAGCGCGTCCACATCGGCGGTGATGCGCGTCAGCGCGGTTTCGCCGCGAAGGCGGGTCAGCGCGTCCCAGTCCGCGCCGGCCTGGCGGCGCAGCAGGTCGATGCGCAGGGCGGAGAGGGCGCGCAGCGTGGCGTCATGGGTCAGCAGGCGCTCGCCGTAGCGCGCGGCGGTGCGGCCCAGCGCAAGGAAGCGGATGCCGGCGCTGGGCCGGAAGACGTCGAAGGCCACGCCGATGCCGGCGAGCCCCGCCGCCCCCGCCGCCGTGATGAACCAGCCCGAGAGCGCCAGCAGGCCGGCGCCCATCGCCAGCACGCAGACCGTCAGGGCCGCGCCGCGGCGCATGGCGCTGCGCTCGGCGCCCCAGACCAGCCGGAAGGCCCGCCACAGCGGCGTCATTCCCCGCCCCCCATCCGCAGCTCGCGCCCGAGCGCGGCCGCGAGCTGGGGGTCGTGCGTGGCGGCGATCACCGTGCAGCCCCCTTCGGCGAGCCTCCGCAGCCCCGCGATCACCCGCGCGGCCGTCTCCGCGTCGAGATCCGCGGTCGGCTCGTCGGCGAGCACCACCTCCGGGCGCGCGGCGATGGCGCGGGCGATCATCAGCCGTCGAGCTTCGCCGCCCGAAACCCCGGCCCCGAGCTCGCCCAGCCGCGTCTCCAGCCCCTCGGGCAGGGCCTCGACCACGTCGCGCGCGCCGGCGGCCTCCAGCGCCTGCGCGAGGCCGCCCGTCCCGCGGGGGTCCAGCGCCTCGCGCAGCGGCGCGTCGGGGAAATGCGGGGCCTGGGGGATCCAGGCCAGGCGCGCGCGCCAGTCGTCCGCGCTGTCGGCGTCCAGCTCCCGGCCCGCGACGAGGACGCGCCCCTGCTCGGCCGGAATCAGCCCGGCCAGCACGGCCAGCAGCGTGGACTTGCCGCCGCCGCTCGGGCCCGTGACCGCCACCTGCTCCCCCGGCGCGAGGACGAGGTCGGGCAGGCGCAGCCCGCGGGCGCGCACGCCCTCGAGCCGGATCTCCGGCGGCGTTTGCGCGGGCCGGCCGGGGCCGCCCTCGCCCAGGATCCGCGGCGGGGCCTGCCGCTCCGCCTCGGCCAGCTCTCCGGCGACCGACAGCGCCGCGGCCCGGTCGTGCCAAGCGGCCGCGAAGTCGCGCAGCGGCTGGAAGAACTCGGGGGCGAGCAGGAGCAGGAACAGGCCCTCGGCCAGGCTCGGCGGCCCGCCCCAGGCGCCGAAGCCGAGCTCGCCGAGCAGCGAGAAGCCGACATAGACCGCGACCATCGCCACGCCCAGGGCCGCGAACAGCTCCAGCACCGCCGAGGACAGGAAGGCCACCCGCAGCACCGCCATGCTGCGCGCGCGCA
>JBNJGE010000110.1:0-11377 GCA_051747505.1 Pseudomonadota bacterium
GCAGAACATCGCCAACTCCATCGAGAAGAACCACCCCGAGTGCTACCTGATCGTGCTGCTGATCGACGAGCGGCCCGAGGAGGTCACGGACATGCAGCGTTCGGTGAAGGGGGAGGTGGTCAGCTCCACCTTCGACGAGCCGGCGACGCGGCATGTCGCGGTCTCGGAGATGGTGATCGAGAAGGCCAAGCGGCTGACCGAGCACGGGCGGGACGTGGTGATCCTGCTGGATTCGATCACGCGCCTGGGGCGGGCCTACAACACGGTGGTTCCGAGCTCGGGCAAGGTGCTGACGGGCGGCGTGGACGCCAACGCCCTGCAGCGGCCCAAGCGCTTCTTCGGCGCGGCGCGCAACATCGAGGAGGGCGGCTCGCTGACCATCATCGCGACCGCGCTGATCGACACCGGCTCGCGCATGGACGAGGTGATCTTCGAGGAGTTCAAGGGCACCGGCAACTCCGAGATCGTGCTCGACCGCAAGGTGGCGGACAAGCGCGTGTTCCCGGCCATCGACATCCTCAAATCCGGGACGCGGAAGGAGGATCTGCTGGTGGAGAAGGGGGAGCTGTCCAAGGTCTTCGTGCTTCGGCGCATCCTCAACCCGATGGGGCCCGCGGATGCGATCGAGTTCCTGCTCGGCAAGCTCAAGCAGACCAAGACCAACAGCGAGTTCTTCGATTCGATGAACGCCTGACCGGGCGGGCGCGGATGTGACGGCGCAGCCGGCCACCATCTTCGCGCCCGCGACGGCCCGCGGACGCGCCGCCGTCGCGGTGATCCGAGTTTCAGGACCACATGCGGATGCGGCGTTAGAGGCCTTGGCAGGCGCCCTTCCGGAAGCGAGGCAGGCTGTTCTGCGAACAATTCGCAGACCGTCTGACGGAGAGGCTCTGGACAGGGCGCTTGTCATCCGGTTTTCCGCCGGGGCGAGCTTCACGGGCGAAAAATCCTTTGAAATTCAATGCCATGGTGGCGGGGCAGTGGTCGCCTCGCTGCTCGCGGCGCTTGAGGAGATGCCCGGTCTTCGTCTGGCGGAGCCCGGAGAGTTCACGCGCCGGGCGCTCGAGAACGGGCGGATCGAGCTTCTTGAGGTCGAGGCGCTCGGCGATCTCGTCAATGCCGAGACCGAGGCGCAGCGACGCCAGGCGATGCGTGCGATGCGCGGCGCATTGGGCGCCCAGGCCGAAGAGTGGCGCCGGCGCATGATCCGCGCGCGCGCGCTTCTGGAAGCTGTGCTGGATTTCGCGGACGAGGAGGTTCCCGAGGAGGTTGCGCCGGAGGTGGAGACGCTTCTCTCGGGAGTGAGCGCGGAGATCGATCGTGCCCTGGCTGGCGCCGGGGCGGCCGAACGGATCCGGGATGGGTTCGAAGTCGCCCTCGTGGGACCTCCGAATGCGGGGAAATCAACGCTTCTGAATGCGCTGGCGGGGCGGGAGGCGGCGCTGACTTCGGAAATCGCCGGAACGACGCGGGATGTCATCGAGGTTCACATGGATCTGGGGGGCCTGCCCGTGACCCTCCTGGATACCGCAGGGTTGCGAGAAGCCGAGGACCGGATCGAGAAATTGGGTGTCGACCGTGCGCGGAGCCGGGCGGAGGCGGCGGATCTTCGGGTTTATCTCTGCCCGCCCGGGGAAACGGAATCCGATCCGGATTTTCTGCGTCCCGAGGACATTCGTGTTCGGAGCAAGGCGGATTTGGCGCCAGGCGAAGGGCTCGGCGTTTCCGCTCTTACCGGTGAGGGCCTGGACGCCTTGACAGGCGAGATCGCCAACCGTCTGTCGGATCGCGCCGCGGGGGCCAGCGCCGTGGTCACGGCGCGCCATCGCAAGGCGCTTGAGGAAGGCCGGACGCATATCACGGCGGCGCTGGAATGGCTTCATCGGAGAGACGACAACCTCGAACTCGCGGCCGAAGAAATCCGGCTCGCGACGCGAGGGATGGAAGCTCTGCTGGGACGGGTTGATGCGGAGAGGATTCTCGACGATATCTTCGCCGAATTCTGTCTCGGCAAGTGACGCCGGCTCGCTCGAGGGAGCTTTGCGTTTCACGTGAAACATCGCTTCGACGTCATCGTGATCGGCGGCGGCCATGCCGGCGCAGAGGCCGCCCATGCCGCGGCACGCGCGGGGGCGCAGACCGCCCTTGTCACGCACGATCTCGCCCGTATCGGCGAGATGTCGTGCAACCCTGCCATCGGAGGCCTAGGAAAAGGCCACCTTGTCCGCGAGATCGATGCGATGGACGGGGTCATGGGCCGCGTCGCGGACCGGGCGGGCATCCAGTTTCGCCTTTTGAACCGGCGCAAGGGGCCAGCGGTTCAGGGGCCCCGGGCGCAATGCGACCGCTGGCTCTATCGGGAGGTCATGCAGGCGGAGCTTGGCAGAGCCCCCCGGCTGACGCTGATAGCCGGAGAGGTCGTCGACCTCCTGATGACCGGGGAACGGGCGTCCGGCGTCCTGCTCGGAGACGGCTCGCGACTGGAAGGCCGAGCGGTCGTGCTGACCACAGGAACCTTCCTGCGCGGCGTCATCCATATCGGTGATCGGCGGATCGAAGGAGGTCGAATGGGTGACCGGCCTTCCGTGCGCCTTGCCGAGAGGGTCGAGGCGTTCGGTCTTCCACTCGGGCGGCTCAAGACAGGGACGCCGCCAAGGCTAGATGGACGCACGATCGACTGGTCTCGCGTGACTCCGCAGCCGGGCGATGACACGCCGGAGATGTTCTCCTTCCTCTCCCAAAGGCCATCCGCAGCGCAGCTGCCATGCCATATCACCCGGACCACGCCGGCAACCCACGACATCATCAGGGAAAATCTCCATCGTTCGGCGATGTATGGCGGCCGGATCGATGGCGTGGGTCCCCGCTATTGCCCATCCATCGAGGACAAGATCGTTCGTTTCGCTGAGAAGGACGGACACCAGATCTTTCTGGAGCCGGAAGGCGTCGATGATGTGACTGTCTATCCCAACGGGATCTCCACATCACTGCCGGAGGAAGTGCAGGACGCCTATGTCCGGACGATACCGGGCCTCGAAGAGGCGCGCATTCTGCAGCCCGGTTACGCGATAGAATACGACTATGTGGATCCTCGTGCGCTGGACCGGAAACTGGAGCTGACGGCGGCGCCGGGGCTCTTCCTTGCCGGACAGATCAACGGAACGACGGGCTACGAAGAGGCCGCAGCGCAAGGCCTGGTCGCCGGGCTGAACGCCGCGAGTTGTGCGCTGGAACGTACGCCCGTTCTGTTCGACCGCAGCGAAGCGTATATCGGGGTGATGATCGACGATCTCACCTCCCGCGGTGTTGCCGAGCCCTACCGAATGTTCACGAGCCGGGCGGAGTATCGTCTGACGCTTCGCGGGGACAATGCCGATCAGAGGCTTACGCCGAAGGGTATTCTCACCGGTTGCGTGGGAGAGGAGAGACGAACGGCCTTCGAAAGGAAGCATGACGCCCTTCATACGGCGCGACACCTGGCGCAGACGCACAGCCTGACGCCGCAGGAGGCCGCGCGTCTGGGGATTTCCGTCTCCCAGGACGGAGTTCGGCGCACCGCCGAGGATTTGCTGGCGCATGAGGGCGTAACCTGGGACCATCTGGCGGCTATCTGGCCGGAGTTGGGCGCGGTCTTGCCGGATGTGGCGCGGCAGGTCGAAATCGACGGGCGGTATGCGCGGTATGCCGAAAGGCAGGCCGCGGATATTGAGGCGCTGCGGCGGGAGTCAGGGCAGACGCTGCCGGGAGAGCTGGACTATTTCGAGATCTCCGGGCTTTCGAAAGAGCTGCAGACGAAACTGGCGCAGGCGCGGCCCGAGACGCTCGGCCACGCCCGCAACATCGATGGAATGACGCCGGCGGCATTGACGCTCCTGCTGATACATGCCCGCAAACTGGAACGGGCGGCGTCGTGAACCAGGCGGAAGCGACTTGCACCCGTCTCGGTGTTTCACGTGAAACATCGGAGCGGCTCGAGGCGCTCGTCGATCTGCTCCGGAAATGGGGCTCGCGCATCAATCTAGTCGGCCGGCGCACCCTGGACGATGTGTGGGTGCGTCACATCGAGGATTCCGCCCAGGTCTTTTTCCTTGCCCCACCCCACGCACGGAGCTGGATCGACCTCGGCTCGGGCGGAGGCTTTCCCGGCCTCGTGGTCGGAGCGCTGGCGCAGGAGTTCAATCCGGAGCTCGACCTCACCCTGGTCGAGAGCGACGCCCGAAAATGCGCGTTTCTGGCGGCCGCCTCCCGCGAGATGGGGATTTCGCCAACCATCCTTGCGAAGCGGATCGAAACTCTCGGGTCCGGTTCCTTTGACGTGATCTCGGCGCGGGCGCTGGCGCCGCTCGATCAGCTTCTGGCGATGAGCGAGCGCTTCGCTCATGCTAGGACCGTTCGCCTGTTTCCCAAGGGCGAGAACGTCGCTTCTGAATTGACCGCGGCGCGCAAGCATTGGCATATTGAGCACTGCTCTCACCCCAGCGCGACGGATGCGAAAGCCGTCATTCTCGAGATTCAGGAGGTCTCGCGTGCCACCGGCTCCCGGACCTGACGCCGGTCGGCGTCGCATCCTCGCTATCGCCAACCAGAAAGGCGGCGTTGGCAAGACGACAACTGCGATAAACCTTGCCGCCGCCCTGGTGGAGCTGGGGCGGCGGGTTCTTCTGGTGGATATGGATCCACAGGGCAACGCCTCGACCGGGCTGGGCATCGACACGCGTAGGCGCAGCCGAAACGCCTATGATCTGCTGATCAACGAGGCGCCCGCGGCGAAGCTGGTCCAGGAAACCTCGGTGCCGAATCTTGCGGTCATCCCGGCGCAGGGCGACCTGAGCTCGGCGGATGTCGAACTCGTAAATGACCCCGGCCGGGCGCGCCGGTTGCAGAAGGCGCTGCGCGATCCCGATCTGCTCGCGCAGTGGGATCATATCATCATAGACTGTCCGCCTTCTCTGAACCTGCTGACGATCAATGCGATCGCCGCCGCGGATGCTGTTCTCGTTCCGCTGCAGTGCGAGTTCTTCGCAATGGAGGGTCTTACCCAGCTGCTTGCGACAATCCGGGAAATCCGGAGGGGGCTGAATCCGAGGCTGGAGATCGAGGGTGTGGTTCTGACGATGTATGACAAGCGGAACAATCTCTCGGAGCTTGTCGCGCAGGACGTCCGCGCCAATCTGGGTGACGTTGTCTATAGGACGGTGATCCCGCGCAATGTGCGTCTGTCGGAAGCGCCGAGCTACGCGGTGCCGGCGACCGTGTATGATCCCAACTCCACTGGCAGCCTCGCGTATCGGGCGCTCGCCCGGGAGATGGCGGAGCGGGAATCGCTCGCGGCGGCATGAAGATAAAGCACTGTAAATAAAGGAAAAAATGTGAGGCGACAACAGGGAAAAGGCCTCGGACGAGGATTGTCGGCGCTTCTGGGCGATCTCGAGGAGACCCAGGGCGAGACGCCTGCGAAGGCGCAGACCACGATCGCCATCGACATGATCCGGCCGAATCCGGAACAGCCGCGTCGCCGCTTCGCCGAGGCGGAGATTTCGGAGCTCGCGGACTCCATTCGCGAGCGGGGAATCATCCAGCCGTTGATTCTTCGGCCTGCGCCTTCCGGCGACGGCTTCGAGATTGTCGCGGGAGAGCGGCGCTGGCGTGCGGCGCAGAAGGCGCAGCTGCACGCGGTGCCGGCGATCGTCCGGGAGCTGGACGATGCGACCGTTCTCGAGTTCGCCATTATAGAGAATGTCCAGCGCGCGGATCTGACCCCTGTGGAGGAATCGCGCGGATACGCCCGGCTGATGGAGGAGTTCGGCCACACGCAGGAAGAGCTGGCCGAGGTCGTCGGCAAAAGCCGCAGCTATATCGCCAACGCCCTGCGGCTGTTGAATCTCTCGGAGGAGGTGCTTGACCTCGTCTCCGAAGGCAAGCTCAGCGCCGGCCATGCGCGGGCGCTGATCACCGCCGAGGATCCCGCGGCGCTCGCGCGGCAGGTGGTCGCCCGGGGCCTGTCGGTGCGTGAGACCGAGGCGTTGGTCAAGGCGGCGAAGCCGATGGCCGCGCGCCCGGCACGAAACAAGCCGGCGGAGAAGGACGCGGACACCCGCGCGCTGGAACTGGACCTTTCCGCCAATCTCGGGATGAAGGTCCGGATCGAGCACAAGGGCGAGGCCGAGGGCGGGGAGATCCGCGTGCGATACGGCAGCCTGGAAGAGCTCGACGCGCTGTGCGAGCGGCTTTCGCGCTGACGCGGCTCAGTTCGCGCGAAGCATCGACAGGCGGACGATCAGGCGCTCCACCACCGCCCGATCGGGCGGACCGCCGGTTGACCGGAGCGTGAACTCCGCGTCGAGAATCATGCGCAGGGCGGTTTCGGCTGCGCGCGGCGGCCAGGCGCGGGCTGCGCGCAGCAATGAATCGCGGCGAGGGCCGAAGACCGGGGGCCTGAGGCGACCTGCGGCCGCCTCGGGGCCGTCGGAGGCCGTGCACAGAAGATGCAGGCGCCGGAAATGACGGCCGAGAGCCAGGGCGACGCCCGCGGCGCCGGCGCCCTGGGCGGCGATTCGGGCGAAGGCGGCGAGAGCGGCGTCGGCCTTGCGCGCCGCCGTCGCCTCGACCACCGCGTCGACCTCGCCTTCCAGCGAGGCCGGGAGCAAGGCCTCGACATCGGCGGCGTTCAGGGGCCTTTCGCTGTCGAGCGCATAGAGGCCGAGGGTGCGGGCCACCGCGCGCACCTCGGCGGGGTCGGCGCCTTCGGCGAAGCCCGCCAGCGCGCCCAGCCCGTCCTCGGACATGGTGTTGACGCCCTGCTCCCGAAGAAGGGCCTCCAGCCCGGCGCGATCGAGGGTCTGCGCAAAGACCGGGAGCGCGGCGAGGGCCTCGCCCTCCTCGAACAGCTTGCGGAGCCTGGACCGCGCGGGAAGCTGGCCGGCGGTGACGACCAGAGCGCCCATGTCGGCGCTGAGCCCGTCGGTCGCCGTGGCGATCGCCGGGGCCACGCCGTCCGAGGCGCCCTCCAGCAGAAGGATCGGCATGCCGCCGAACAGTCCGGCGGCGCGAAGCGCATCGGTCAGCGCCGCGGGATCGCGTCGGGCCTCCTGAGGGTCCATGCGGGTCATCTCGGCCTCTCCTCGCGCCGACAGGGCGGCCACAAGACGAAGCCTCAGATCGTCCACCTCCTGCGGATCGGGGCCGTAGATCAGAAAGCCCGCGGCTTTCGGATCGGGACGCCCCGCAAAGCCGCGCGCGCGATTGGCGGCGACCTTCATGCGCTCAGCCGTCGGAACGCGCAGCGAGGTCCGCGGTGACGGCGGCGGTTATGCGCTCGCCGAGATCGCGGGCCAAGCGCGCCTCGGCGTTCCGCTGGGCGGCGCGCGTGGCGTAGAGCGAGCCGGTGGCGGAATAGGCGGTCATGCTGTTGGCGACGCCTTCGAGAGGGGGGACGCCCTCAGGCCCCTCCAGTCTCCAACGGCTTTCGCCACGCACCACGAAGCGGGTGATGGAGCTGTCCTGCGTGATCGCGAGGCCGGACTGCTCCAGCGAGAGATCGGCGGTGAGGGTCCAGGCGGGGTCGTCGCCGGGTCGGCCCAGGCGTTGCGAAAGACCGTCGCGCAGGGCGAAGCCGAGACGGCCCCGCGGGACCAGAAACCGCGTCGAGCCGCGCAACTGCGTCAGCACGCCGTCATCGCGCAGGGCGGGGCGGAAGCCGCAGGCGGAAAGCGTGCCGGCCGCCGCAGCGCCGGCGCAGAGCGCGAGCAGCCGGCGTCGATCAGGCGACCACATTCACGATCCGTCCAGGCACGACGATGACCTTGCGCGGCCCGCCTTCGCCGACATGCCGCGCCACGCCGGGCTCCGCGAGGGCCTGGGCCCGGATCTCATCCTCCGAAGCCGTGCGAGGCACGCGAATCTCCGCCCGGCGCTTGCCGTTGACCTGCACGGGCAGGGTGACCGCGTCCTCCGTCAGAAGCTCGGGGTCGGCCTCCGGCCAGGGCGCGCCGGTGAGAAGCGTCTCGTGGCCGAGTTCCGCCCAGAGCTCCTCCGCGAAATGGGGGATGAAGGGCGAAATCAGGCGCGCCGTCATCTCGAAGGCTTCGCGCCGGGCGAAATCCGCTCCGGGCTCGTCTCCGGCCTTGGAGATGGCGCCGACCAGCTCATAAATGCGGGCGATCGCCTTGTTGAAGGCGAAGTCCTCGATATCGGCGGTCACGTCGCGCACGGCGCGGTGGGCGGCGCGGCGCAGGTCGAGTGAAGCCTCCGACATCTCGGCCGGCGCCTTCGAGCCGGCGGCGGGCAGCGAGTCGCGGGATTCGGCAAAGATCCGCCACATGCGCTGGATGAAGCGCCAGGCGGCCTCGGCCCCGGCCGCCGTCCATTCCACGTCCCGGTCCGGCGGGCTGTCGGACATGATGAACCAGCGCGCCGTGTCGGCGCCGTAGCGCTCGACGATGTCCTCAGGCGCCACGACGTTCTTCTTGGACTTGGACATCTTTACCGACGGCCCGGTGGTCACCGGCGCGCCGTCCAACGTGATCCAGCCGCCCTTGCCGTCCGGTTTCACGTCCTCGGGCGAGAGCCACCTGCCGTTCGGGTCCTGGAAGGTCTCGTGGCAGACCATCCCCTGCGTGAACAGCGCCTCGAAGGGCTCGATGGCGCTGTCGGGCAGGTGGCCGGTCCGCGCCATCGCCCGGGCGAAGAAGCGGGAATAGAGCAGGTGGAGAATCGCATGCTCCACCCCGCCGATATACTGGTCCACGTTCATCCAGTAGCGCGCGGCCTCCGGATCGGTGGGCGCATCGGCATGGGGCGCGGTGAAGCGGGCGTAGTACCAGGACGAATCCACGAAGGTGTCCATGGTGTCGGTCTCCCGCCTCGCCGGGGCGCCGCAGGCGGGGCAGGGCGCGTCGCGCCAGGTCGGGTGCCGGTCCAGCGGGTTGCCGGGGCGGGAAAAGTCCACGTCGCGCGGCAGCTCGACGGGCAGGTTCTCCTTCTTCTCGGGAACCACGCCGCAGCTTTCGCAGTGAACAACGGGAATCGGGCAGCCCCAGTAGCGCTGGCGGCTCACCCCCCAGTCGCGCAGGCGGTAGTTCACCTTGCGCTGCCCGGTTCCGGCGGTCTCGATGCGGCGGGCGACTTCTTCCTTGGCCTCCTCGATCGACATGCCGTCCAGGAAGCGGGAGTTGATGATCCGGCCGGGGCCCGTATAGGCCTCGTCACCCACCACGAAGCTGGCGGGATCGGCGTCCTCCGGCGCCACCACGGGGGTCACCGGCAGGCCGTATTTCCGGGCGAAATCAAGGTCCCGCTGGTCGTGCGCCGGGCAGCCGAAGATGGCGCCGGTGCCGTAGTCCATCAGGATGAAGTTGGCGACATAGACGGGCAGGACCCAGTCGGGGTCGAAGGGGTGGACCACCTCCACGCCCGTCTCGAAGCCCAGCTTGGGCGCGGTCTGCAGCGCCTCCTCCGACGTGCCCATGCGCCGGCACTCGTCGATGAAGGCGCGCAGGTCGGGGTTCGTCTCGGCCAGCCCCGCGGCCAGCGGATGGTCGGGCGCCACGGCGCAGAAGCTCGCGCCGAAGACCGTGTCGTGGCGCGTGGTGTAGAACTCCAGCTCCTCGAAGCCGGCGGGGGCGTTCATGGTCTTCCAGCGGAACTGCAGGCCTTCCGAGCGGCCGATCCAGTTGCGCTGCATGGCGCGGACCTTCTCGGGCCACTTGTCGAGGCGGTCGATGGCCTCCAGCAGCTCGTCCGAGAATTCGGTGATGCGGAAGAACCACTGCACCAGCTCGCGCCGCTCCACCGGCGCGCCGGATCGCCAGCCCTTGCCGTCGATCACCTGCTCGTTGGCGAGCACGGTCATGTCTACCGGGTCCCAGTTGACCACCGATTCCCGGCGGTAGACGAGTCCCGCCTCAAGGAAGTCGAGGAACAGGGCCTGCTGGTGGGCGTAGTATTCCGGATCGCAGGTGGCGAACTCGCGCGACCAGTCCAGCGACAGGCCCATGGGCTCCATCTGGGATTTCATCACGGCGATGTTCTCGTAGGTCCAGTCGCCGGGATGCACGCCGCGCTCCATGGCCGCGTTCTCGGCGGGCATGCCGAAGGCGTCCCAGCCCATGGGGTGGAGCACGTTGTAGCCCCGGGCCATCTTGTAGCGCGCGACCACGTCGCCCATCACGTAGTTGCGCACATGGCCGATATGGATGCGCCCCGAGGGGTAGGGGAACATCTCGAGCACGTAGTATTTGGGGCGATCGGGATCCATGCGCGCGCGGAAAAGCTGCGCCTCGTCCCAGGCCTTGCGCCATTTCGGCTCGGCTGCGCGATGGTCGTAACGCGTCATGCTTCGTCCCCGCAGGCTGCGATCGCGGCCGGCCCGGCGGCCGGCCGCGGACGTCTTAGGCCCCGCGCCACGGGTTTTCAATGCGCCCGGCGGGCGGCGGCGCTCAGCCCTCTTTCTCGGCCTGAAGCTCCGCGACGCGCAGCTGACGCGCCTTGGTGAGAATCGCGTCTTCAAGGCGGCGCGGCGTGGCTTCGCTGACCTCGGCCGAGTTCCAGCCGCCGTCCTGCGCGCGCACCTCGCGGAAGACCGCCACGCGCAGGGAGCGGGCCTGAAGCTCCGGGCTTTCGAGGAACACCGTGACCTTGAAGCGCTCGTTCTCGCTTTCGGGCGGGGTGGACCAGTCGGTGACGATCACCCCCGTGAAGGGGTCGGTCGAGGCGAGGGGAAGGAACTGCAGCGTGTCCAGCGAGGCGCGCCAGAGATACTTGTTGATCGGCATGATCTCGCCGCCGGGTCCGCCGGGGCGGTTCGCTTCGAACAGGTCGCCGATCGTGGCGATGCTGCCGTCTGGACGTTGGAAATCGGCCAGATCCCGGTCCACGGGTCCGACGGCGGTCTCCGTTTCTCCCGTATCGGACGAGCATCCGCTCAGAGCCGCCACGCCCACCAGGGCAAGTGCCAAACGATGCAGCCGCGTCACGCGCGCCTCCCAAGGATCCTTCGCAGCCACCCGAACGACGGCGGGGGCGCGATCATCTCGCTCCGGACGCTGCTTAGCGCGTGCAGGCCGATGATGCAAAACCGATCCGCGCGGCAGGACAGGGCCGATGCTGCCCGGACTTGTGGCGCGATTGCTACAAGGCGCGCGGTCGAGCGCGCAGGACAGGGCAAATCCGTTGACCGCGAACCCCTCCTGCGCGAAACGGATAGCCGTATCCGCTGGCGGAGACCGGTGGATGAAAAGCCCTGTTCGACAAGAACTCACCTGCGAGGGACGTCATGAAAAAGATCCTCACCGCGACCACGGCCCTGGTCGCCGTCGGGTTCGCCGGCTCCGCGAACGCCGCCGAGCCCATCACCGCTTCCGTCGGCGGCTACTTCTTC
>JBNJGE010000111.1:0-11215 GCA_051747505.1 Pseudomonadota bacterium
TAGGTCTCGAGGACCATGTGCTTCGCCTCGTCCCAGGGGACCTTGCGGTCCTCGACCTCCGGCAGGGGGGCGTTGCGGTCCCAGTATTCGAGCTTCTCCAGGCCCATCCAGCGGGCCTTCATGGCGTAGTAGCGGTGGGAGAGGCGGGGATAGGCCTCGACCACGGCGTCGCGCAGGGCCTGGACGACCTCGGGCTCCACCTGGTTGGCGAGGTGGCGGCCGGTCTGCGGGCTGGGCATGGCGCGCCAGCGGGTCTCGACCTCGTGCTCCTTGACCAGCGTGTTCATGATGCGGGTGAACAGCGGCAGGTTGTCGGCGAAGACCTGCGCGAGCGCCCGGCCGGCGGCGGCGCGGGTGTCGCGGTCGGGGTCCGACAGGAGGGTGAGGGTGGACTCGAGCGGCAGGGCCCCGGGCTGGCCTTCGACCTCGAAGGTCAGGCGGGCCATGGTCTCGTCGAAGAGGCGGTTCCAGGCGGAGGCGCCGACGACGGACATGTCGTGGAGGAACTTCTCCAGCTCGTCGGAGAGCTGGTAGGGGCGGAAGGCGCGCAGGGCGTCGAACCAGGGGCGGTAGCGGGCCAACGCGGGGCTTTCGTGCATCTTCGCCGCGAGGTCGGCCTCCTCGATGCGGTTGAGCTCGAGGGTGAAGAAGACGGCCGGGGCGGTGATGTCGGTGACCTCCGAGTGGCGGTCGCCGAGGAACTTGGCGCGCTCGGGGTCGGCGGTGTTCTGGGCGTGGCGCAGGCCGGCGTAGGACATGACGCGGCCGAGCGTCTTCTGGAGGGATTCGTAGCGGGAGACGGCCTCGGCGAGCTGGTCGCCGGTCAGCGAGGCGAGCCTGCCCTCGTAGTCGGCGGCAAGCGTCTGCGCCTCGGCGCGCGCCGCGTCGAGGTCGCGGCGAAGGGCCTCGCTTTCGGGGCCGGGATAGAGGTCGTCGAGGTTCCATTCCGGCAGGTCGCCCAGGGGCGCGCCGCCTGCGCTCTGCTCCGCGGCTTCGCGGACGGGGGCGGGGCGAAGCGGCGTGTGGGGGCGCGGGCGGCTCGCGGGGAAGGGCATGGGAAGGCGTCTCCGTCTGTCGTCGGTTTCGGAAATCCTGCGGCACGGGTGTAGCCCGGCGCGGGGCCGGGCGGAAGGGCGTCAGAGGTCGAGCGTCTCGGGCTCGCCGTTTCCGCCGTTCTCGCCGGGCGAGTCGGGCGCCGGCGCCTGGCCCGGGGGCGGGGCGTCGGGCTTGCGGGGGATGAGGATGTCGCCGTTCTCCAGCACGCGGGGCGCGCCGTAGTCGTCGAGCTTGCCAAGGGCGTCGAGGGCGTTCTCGAGAAGGGGGCCGAGCTCGCGCTCCAGCTCCTCGATCGCCTGGCGGGCGGCCTCGCCCAGGCGCTCGGCCAGCGGCCGGTCGCCGTTCTCGGCGGGGGGCGCCTCCGGCGCGGGCCCGGCCTGCTGGGCGGCCAGCGGCGCCAGGGGCGCGGCGGCGAGCAGGAGGGCGAGGGCGGCGGCGCGGGATCTCGGGCGTCGGGTCATGGCGGTGAGATGGGGCGCGGGGGGCGGCCCGCCAAGGGGCCTGAGACGAGGAACGCCCCGCGCGGGGCGCGGGGCGTTCCGGATCTTCGCCGGTCGGGCGGGCCGGGTCGGCCCGCCCGGATCGCCGATCACTCGGAGATGGCGATGGTGGCGCGGCGGTTGCGCGGCTCGCGCACGTTGTCGCCGGTTTCCACGGCCAGCTCGTTCTCGGAACGGCCGGCCTTGGTGATGTTGCCGATGCCCACGCCCTCGGTGGAGGCGCGGCTGCGGATGGCCCGCTCCACCGCGGTGGCGCGACGCTCGGACAGGCGCTGGTTGTAGGCGACGGAGCCGACGGTGTCGGTGTGGCCCACGATGGAGACCAGCGGATCGCTGTAGCTGGCGAGCATGTCCACGACGTTGTTGATCACGTCCTGCGCCGCGGCGGTGATGTCGGTGCGGTCAAAGCCGAAATACACGACCAGGTCGCCCGTGGCGCCGCGGCAGGCGGCAAGCGCCTCGTCGAGCATGGCCTTGGCGTCCTCGGCCGAGATGCAGGCGTAGGCGCCCTCGGCCAGCGACTCGAGATACTGGTCCCAGTAGGCCTGGGCCTTGGCGCAGGCGGCGGGACGCTGGGCCTTGTTGGCCTCGATCGTCTGCACGACCTCGTCCGCGTTGTAGTCGTTGACCGTCACGCCGAGATCGCCCGGCGTCCACGGGGCCACGCCGCCGGAGGCCGCGGCCTTCGACTTGGCGATGTAGGCGGTGGAGTCCATCCAGTTCACGTCGGTGCGCGCCGAGCGAACGGCGAGCGCCTGGTATTCGCGCGCCAGCGAGGCGTTGAAGCTCTCGCCGGAGATCGACTGGCCGAGATAGGGCTCGGCAGTGAAGGTGTCGCCGAGATTGGCGCCCGGCAGATAGGAGCACCCAGCCAGGGCCAGTGCGGCGCCGGCCGTAACGATGCGGGAAATCACGTTCATCCCTCTCTCCGTCCTCTTTGTCGCCCGGCAGGGGGGGGAGCCGGGTCATTTGCGGTTTTCGGGCGTCGCCCTGCGTCGCACCCTGCGGATCGGTTGGCATGTCGCGCGAGCGTGATCAACATTTTCCGTCGCGACGGGCGGTCAGCCCCGGAGAGAATCGGCCGCTCGTCGCGTTTTCACAACACTTCGGGGTGCGGGTGGTTCCCTTAAGAGGGGAGTCCGACAGGAAAAAGGCCCGCCGGAGGGCGGGCCAGGGCGCCCCGCGGGGCGCTGTGAGTCGCATCCCGAACGACGCTGCGTCACATGGCGCCGTAATTCGGGCCGTCGCCGCCCTGCGGGACCTTCCAGACGATGTTCTGGGTGGGGTCCTTGATATCGCAGGTCTTGCAGTGGACGCAGTTCTGGAAGTTGATGACGAAACGGGGATTGGAGCCGTCGTCGTCGCGCACGACCTCGTAGACCCCGGCCGGGCAGTAGCGCTGCGCGGGCTCGTCATATTTCGGCAGATTCCAGCTTATGGGGACCTCGGGGTCCTTCAGCGTCAGGTGGCAGGGCTGGCTCTCCTCGTGGTTGGTGGCCGCGAAGGAGACGTTGGTGAGCCGGTCGAAGCTGAGCTTTCCGTCCGGCTTGGGGTAGTCGATCTTGGGGTGGCGGTCGGCGCGGCCGGTCGCCTCGGCGTCGGTCTTGCCGTGGCCGAGCGTGCCCAGAAGCGTGCCGCCGAAGATGGAGGCGGTCCACATGTCCAGCCCGCCGAGCGCGAGGCCGCCCCACATGCCGTGGCGGGACCAGAGCGGCTTGACGTTGCGCACGGGCCGCAGGTCGCGCGCGATGGGGCCGGTGCGCACGGCGGTCTCGTAGCCGTCGAGCTCGTCGGAGGACCGGCCCTCCTGCAGGGCGGCCCAGGCGGATTCGGCGGCGGCCATGCCCGAGAGCATGGCGTTGTGGTTGCCCTTGATGCGGGGGAGGTTGACCATGCCCGCCGAGCAGCCCAGCAGCGCGCCCCCGGGGAAGGCGAGCTTCGGGAGCGACTGCCAGCCCCCCTCCGTGATGGCGCGCGCGCCGTAGGAGACGCGCTTGCCGCCCTCCAGCACCTTCGCGATGCCCGGATGGTGCTTGAAGCGCTGGAACTCCATGTAGGGGTAGAGATGCGGGTTGGCGTAGTTCAGGTGCACCACGAAGCCGATGTAAACCTGGTTGTCCTCGGCGTGGTACATGAAGGAGCCGCCGCCGGCGTTGGAGCCCAGCGGCCAGCCCATGGTGTGGGTGACCTGGCCGAGCTCGTGGTTCTCCGGTTTTACCTCCCAGATCTCCTTCATGCCGAGGCCGTATTTCTGGGGCTCGCGGCCCTCGGAGAGGCCGTATTTCTCGATGGCCTGCAGGGAGAGGGAGCCGCGCACGCCCTCGGCGAGGAAGACGTACTTGCCGTGCAGCTCCATGCCCGGCTCGTAGGAGGGGCCGGGGGTTCCGTCGGGATTGCGGCCGAATTCGCCGGCCACCACGCCCTTGAGCTCGCCGTTGTCGCCGTAGACGAGTTCGGAGCAGGACATGCCGGGGAAGACCTCGACGCCGAGCTCCTCGGCCTGCTCGGCCATCCACTTCGTCACCTTGCCCATGGAGACGATGTAATTGCCGTGATTGTTCATCAGCGGCGGCATCGGCCAGTTGGGGACGCGCATGTCGCCGTTCTCGCCGAGGACGAGGAAGCGGTCCTCGGAGACCTCGGTGGAGACGGGGGCGCCGCGGCTCTTCCAGTCGGGGATCAGGGCGTCGAGGCCCACGGGGTCGAGCACGGCGCCCGAGAGGATGTGGGCGCCGACCTCGGAGCCCTTCTCCAGCACCACCACGGACACGTCGTCGCCGCCGAGCTGCTTGAGCCGGATCGCGGCGGAGAGCCCGGCGGGGCCGGCGCCCACGATCACGACGTCGTATTCCATGGCTTCGCGTTCGATCTCGCTCATCGGCTGTCCTTCGGGTTGCTGCGCGCGCGCCGCGGGCGGCTTGTCGGGCTTGCTCAGGAGGTAAAGCGCGGGCGCGCGAGCGTCAACGATCGGGCGCTTTCGGGAGGCGCGCGGCGGGCGTATGGTGCGCGCCATGAACGGAGACGGCGGCATGGATGGCGGCTGGGAGAGCGCGGGGCGCGAGGCGTGGCTGGCGGCGCTGGCCTGGCAGCTGGAGCTGGGGGCGGACGAGGCGATCGGGGAGAGCGCGTGCGACCGCTTCGCCGAGAGCGCGGCGGCGCAGGCGGCGCGGGAGAGCGCGGGCGCGCCGGCCATGGCGGGCGGAGGCGCGCCCGCCCCGCGCCCCGCCGCGGAGGCGCGGGGCGGGACGCCGGAGCAGGAGGCGCGGGCCATGGCGGCGGCCTGCGGGGATCTGGCCGCGCTGCATGAGGCGATCCGGGGGTTCGATCGCTGCGCGCTGAAGAAGGGCGCGCGCCACACGGTGATCTGCGACGGGAGCCCGGCGGCGCGGGTGATGATCGTGGGCGAGGCGCCGGGGCGGGACGAGGACCGGGCGGGGCGGCCCTTCGTCGGACGCTCGGGGCAATTGCTGGACCGGATGCTGGGGGCGATCGGGCTGAGCCGGCAGGCGCCGGAGCCCGCGGAGGCGGCCTATATCACCAATGTCGTCTACTGGCGGCCGATCGAGAACCGGCGGCCCTCGGGCGACGAGATCGCCATGCTGGCGCCCTTTCTGGAGCGGCATATCGAGCTGGCCGCGCCGGAGTTCCTGATGCTGATGGGCGCGGCCCCGGCGCAGGCGCTGCTGGGCACGACCACCGGGATCACGCGGCTGCGGGGGCGCTGGCGGCGCTGGCGGGGCGTGCCGGCGCTGCCGAGCTTCCACCCCGCCTTCCTGCTGCGCCAGCCGGAGCGCAAGCGGGAGGCCTGGCGGGACCTGCTGGCGCTGCGCGCGGCGCTGGACGGGGAGCCCGTGCGCGCGGAGGAGGACGCATGAGTCGGATCGACGAGAGCCGGGACTTCGTGAGCCTGCGGATCGCGGTGCTGACGGTCTCGGACACGCGGAGGGCGGAGGACGACCGGTCGGGCGACACGCTCGCGGAGCGGATCGAGCGGGCGGGGCACCGGGTGGCGGCGCGCGCGATCGTGACCGACGAGCGGGCGGGGATCGCGGAGCGGCTGCGGAGCTGGGTGGCGGACCCGGAGGTGGATGCGGTGATTTCCACCGGCGGAACCGGGCTGACGGGGCGCGACGTGACGGTGGAGGCGCATCGCGACGTCTACGAGAAGGAGATCGACGCGTTCGGGACGATCTTCGCTGTCGTGTCCATGAACAAGATCGGGACCTCGGCGGTGCAGTCGCGGGCCTGCGCGGGGGTCGCGGGGGGGACCTACCTGTTCGCGCTGCCGGGATCGCCGGGCGCCTGCAAGGATGCGTGGGACGAGATCCTGGAGCCGCAGTTCGACTATCGCCACATGCCCTGCAACTTCGTCGAGATCATGCCGCGGCTGGACGAGCACATGCGACGCAAATGACGGCGTTCGCGGACGAGGAGGAGTTCGAGCTCTTCGGGAGCTGGTCCGGCGCGGGCGAGGGCGCGGGCGCGCTGGTCTTCGCCGTGGACGGCGAGGCGCGCGCGCTGATGCAGCTTCGCGACGACCGCCCGCATGTGCCCGGACCGGGGATGTGGGCGCCCTTCGGGGGCGGCGTGGAGGCGGGCGAGAGCCTGCGCGAGGCCGCCGTGCGGGAGTTCGAGGAGGAGACGGGGCTGGCGCTGTCCCGGCGCGCGCTTCGGCCCTTCGGGCGGTCCCTGCTGGGGTTGAAGCGGCGCTCCCGCCTCTACGCCTTCGTGGCGCGGATGCCGGCGGGGCCGGAGGCGGTGCGGCTGGGCGAGGGGGCGGGCTTCGCGCTGTTCACGCCGGCCCAGCTGCGGGCCGTGCCGCTCTCGCCCTCCCTGGCGGCGATGACGCTGCGGCTGGCGGACCTTCTGGAGCGGGGCGAGCTGCCGGAGGCGGCGGGGGCGCGGCCGCCTCCGGCGCGGGAGGCGTGAAGCGGACAGTTTCCGCGCTTGAACGTTAACAGGCGCCAACCGGGGCTGTAGATTGCCAAGCCGACTCCCATGTGGTGTTAGGCGGATGCGCAGCCTCCAAGGGGGACATTCGATGAACATCCGACACGCCATCACGCGGCCGACCGACGCGGGCGAACTGGCCGAGGCGGTCCTGGGGCACCTGACCTACACGCTCGGCAAGCCGCGCGAGGCGGCGACGCGCAGCGACTGGCGCATGGCGCTGACGCACGCGATCCGCGACCTCGTGATCCAGCCCTGGTTCGACAGCACGCGGCGCGGTTACGCGGAGGACCGCAAGCGGGTCTATTACCTGTCGGTCGAGTTCCTGATGGGGCGGCTGCTTGAGGACGCGATCGACAATCTCGGCCTGGGCGAGGCGGCGCGGGACGCGATGGCGGGCTTCGGGCTCGATTTTCGCGAGGTGCTCGACGACGAGCCGGACGCGGCGCTGGGCAATGGCGGGCTGGGGCGGCTGGCGGCCTGTTTCATGGACTCGCTCTCCACGCTCGGGCTGCCGGCGCATGGCTACGGCATCCGCTACGACCACGGCCTGTTCCGCCAGCGATTCGAGCATGGCTGGCAGGCGGAGGAGGCCGAGGAGTGGCTGCGCCAGGCCCATCCGTGGGAGTTCCCGCGGCCGGAGGTGCGCCATCGCATCGGCTTCGGGGGCGCGGTGCAGGGGGGCGGGGGCGAACGGGCGGTCTGGAAGCCCGAGGACACGGTGATCGCCGCTGCGCATGACACGCCGGCGCCGGGCTGGCGGGGGCGCTGGACCAACACGCTGCGGCTGTGGGCGGCCCAGCCGGAGCGGAGCTTCGCGCTGGAGCGGTTCAACCGCGGCGACTTCATGGGCGCGGCCGCGGAGGGGGTGCTGGCGCAGACGATCACGCGGGTGCTCTACCCCGACGACACCACGCCTCAGGGGCGGGAGCTGCGGCTGAAGCAGGAGTATTTCTTCACCGCGGCCTCGATCCGCGACCTGCTGCGGCGGTTCCTGTCGGATCACCACGACCTGCGGGCGATGCCGGCGAAGGTGGCGATCCAGCTCAACGACACGCATCCGGCCATCGCCTCGGCCGAGCTGGTGCGGCTGCTGGTGGACGAGCGAGGGCTGGGCTTCGACGAGGCCTTCGACATCGCGCGGGGCTGCCTGCACTACACCAACCACACGCTGCTGCCCGAGGCTCTGGAGACCTGGTCCTGGGAGCTGATGGAGCGGGTGCTGCCGCGGCATCTGCAGATCATCGAGCGGATCGACCGCCGGCACGAGCGGGAGCGGCCGGGGCGGCCGGACTCGACCCGGATCATCGATCACGGGCGGATCCGGATGGGGAACCTCGCCTTCGTGGCCGCGCGGCGGGTGAACGGGGTGTCGGAGCTGCACACCGACCTGATGCGGCGCACGGTGTTCCGGGAGATGCACGCGCTGGAGCCGGAAAAGATCGTCAACGTCACCAACGGGGTGACGCCGCGGCGCTGGGTCAACACCTGCAATCGCGGGCTGGCGGAGCTGCTGACCGAGGCGCTGGGGGAGGGCTGGCAGACGGATCTCGACCGGCTGGAGCGGCTGCGCCCCCTGGCCGGAGACGCCGGCTTTCTCGATCGGCTGGGGGAGATCAAGCGGGCGAACAAGGCGCGGCTGTCGGACTGGCTGAGGGAGCGGACGGGCGTCGAGGCCGATCCGGAGGCGATGTTCGACGTCCAGATCAAGCGGGTGCACGAGTACAAGCGCCAGCTGCTCAACTGCCTGGAGGCGGTGGCGCTGTGGCAGGAGATGCGCGAGCGCCCGGAGCGGGACTGGGTTCCGCGGGTCAAGATCTTCGGGGGCAAGGCGGCGCCGGGCTATGCGCAGGCCAAGCTGATCATCAAGCTGATCAACGATGTGGCGGCGGTGGTGAACAGCGACCCGGCGGTGAAGGGGCGGCTTAGGATCGCGTTTCCGGCGGACTACAATGTCTCGATGGCCGAGCGACTGATCCCGGCGGCGGACCTGTCGGAGCAGATCTCGACGGCCGGCATGGAGGCCTCGGGGACCGGCAACATGAAGCTGGCGCTCAACGGGGCGCTGACGCTGGGGACGCTGGACGGGGCCAATGTGGAGATCCGCGAGGCGGTGGGGCCGGAGAACATCTTCATCTTCGGGCTGACGGCCGAGGAGGTGCAGGCGCGGCGCGAGGCGGGGTGGCACACGCATCCGCCCGTCGGGGAGGATCCGCGGCTGGCGCGGGCGATCGAGGCGATCGAGTCGGGCGCCTTCTCGCCCGACGAGCCGGAGCGGTTCCGGGGCATCGTCCAGGCGCTGCGCCATCACGACTGGTTCCTGGTGACGGCGGATTTCGCCGGCTACTGGGACGCGCAGCGCGGCGTGGACGCGGCCTGGGAGGACCGGGCGGACTGGCTGCGCCGGGCGGCGGTCAACATCGCGGGGATGGGGCGGTTCAGCGCCGACCGGGCGATCCGCAACTACGCGGAGCGGGTCTGGGACGTGGAGCTGCCGGGCTGAAGGCCCCGCCGCGCCCCGTCTCCGGCGGGAGCGGGGCGGGCGGGGGGTCAGCGCGACAGGCAGGCGGCGAGCGAGGTCGCGAGGTTTTCCAGGAGCTGCGGGTAGAGGTCGGGGCCGGGGGCGAGGTCGGCGCCGACCGGGTCGAGGGTTGCGGTGCGCATCTCCGTGCCCTGGGTGAGGGTGTCGAGGAGGCGGGGCTCGAACTGGGGCTCGGCGAAGACGCAGCCCTCGCCTAGGCTTTCCAGAAGGGCGCGGATCTCGGAGACGCGGCGGGCGCCGGGGCGGCGGGCGTCGCCGAGCGAGACGGCGGCGGCGGCGGGGATGTCGAAGCGGGTCTCGAAATGGCGGTAGGCGTCGTGGAAGACGACGAAGGGCTTGCCGCGGACGGGGGCGAGGGCGGCGTCGATCTGCTCGGAGAGAGTCTTCAGGCGGGCGCGGGCGGCCTCGGCGTTGGCGGCGTAGAGGGCGGCGTTGGCGGGGTCGGCCTCGGCCAGCGCCCCGGCCATGGCGGTCAGCCAAGCCTGCGCGTTGTCGGGGTTGAGCCACAGATGGGGGTCGCGGGGGCCGTGGGCGTGGTCGGCTTCGCGCTCATTTCCGTCCTCATCGTGACCGTGCCCGGCGCCTTGAGCGTGGTCCTCTTCGGCGTCGGCGAAGACGGGGCGCTCGCGCAGGGGGAGGTGGCGGACGCCCTCGACCTCGGCCAGTTCCAGGCGGGTCGCGTCGGGGGCGAGGGTCTCCAGCGTTTCGTCCAGCCAGGGGGCGAGGCCGGCGCCGACATGGAAGACGATCTCGGCCTGCGCCAGGGCCTTCGCCTCGGAGGGGCGCAGGGCGTGGCCGTGGGGGGAGGCGCCGGGGGGGAGGATGAGCTCGGGGGCGCCGGCGCCCTTCATGACCATCGCGGCGAGGGAATGGACGGGGGCGATGTCGACGGCCACGCGCGGGGCGGCGGCGGCAAGCGCAGGGGCGAGGGCGAGCAGGGCGGCGAGGGCGAGGCGCGGGAGGCGGGGCATGGGGCGTCTTCTCGGCAGCGGTGGGCGGGTTGCCCCGGCGGGGCGGGGCGTGTAGCTGGGGTGTTATGGAATAACATTCGAGATGTTACAAGGTAACGGATGGGCAGGCCCGACGCCTTTCGCGAGCATGACCATCGCGCCTGCGCCGCCGAGGCGCGCGAGGCGGCGGCGCGCGTCTGCGCGGAGCGGGGGCTGCGGCTGACCGAGACGCGGGCGCGGGTGCTGGAGATCCTGCTGGAGAGCCATGCGGCGCTGGGCGCCTATGACGTGCTGGAGCGGCTGCGCCGAGAGGGGCGGGCGGCGCAGCCTCCGGTCGCCTACCGGGCGCTGGATTTTTTAGTTGCACATGGCTTCGCGCACCGGATCGAGAAGCTGAACGCCTATGTCGCCTGCGCCCGGCCGGGGGACGCGCATGCGCCGGCCTTCATGATCTGCCGGGGCTGCCGGCGGGTGGCGGAGACGGAGGCGGGCGCGGCGGGGGCGGCGCTGGACGCCGCGGCCGAGGGGCTGGGATTCGCGGTGGAGCGCTGCGTGGTGGAGGCGGAGGGCGTGTGCCCCGACTGCCGCGAGGGCGGGCGGTGAGCGTCGCGCCGCTGATCGAGGCGCGGGGGCTGGCCGTGCGCTATGGCGGGCGGCTGGCGCTGCGGGACGTGGACTTCGCCATGGGCGAGGGAGAGATCGTCACGGTGGTCGGGCCCAACGGGTCGGGCAAGACGACGCTTCTGCGGGCGCTTGTCGGCGCGATGCGGCCGGCGGCGGGGACGGTGCGGCGGCGGCCCGGGCTGCGGCTTGGGTATGTGCCGCAGAGGCTGTCGCTGGACCCGACGCTGCCGATCACGGTGGACCGGTTTCTGAAGCTTTCGGGGGAGCGGTCGCGGGCGGCGCGCCTGGAGGCGCTGGAGCGGGTCGGGGCCTCGGGCCTCGGGGAGCGGCAGCTGGCGGAGCTCTCGGGCGGGCAGTTCCAGCGGGCGCTGCTGGCGCATGCGCTGCTGCGCCGGCCGCATCTGCTGCTGCTGGACGAGCCGACGACGGGGCTGGACCAGCCCGGGGCGGCGGCCTTCTACCGGCTGCTCGAGCGGCTGCGCGACGAGCTGGGCTGCGCGGTGCTGATGGTCTCGCACGACCTGCATGTGGTGATGAGCGCCTCGGACCGGGTGGTGTGCCTGAACGGGCATGTCTGCTGCCAGGGGGCGCCG
>JBNJGE010000112.1:0-11021 GCA_051747505.1 Pseudomonadota bacterium
CTGGAACTGCGCCGGCCCGATGGTCGCAGTTCCAGGCGCTCACCGACCTGGTCTTCGAGGTGGCGCCCGCGGAGGTCGCCAGCCAGGTGCAGCCCGTGCTGGAGGAGGCGCTGGGGCGGGAGCGTCCGGGGCTGCTGACCTTCTCCGGCCTCGCGGCGATCTGGTTCTCCTCCAACGGGGTGGAGGCGTTCCGCAACGCCTTCGACCGCGCCTACGAGCCCGCGCGCACGCGCAACTACGTGCTCGCCCGCGCCATCGGCGTGCTGTTCGTCATCCTCGGGGGCGCGGTGTCGCTGCTGATGGGGCTGCTGGTGGTCCTGGCGCCGGCGTTGATCGCGCTGCTGCAGGACCTCTTCGCCATCTCCGTCCCCTGGGGGCTGGGGCTTCTGCGCTACCTGCTGGCGCTGGGGGCCTTCGCCGTCTTCCTGTGGCTGATGCACCGCATCCTTCCCTCGCGCCGCCCGGGAGGACGCCTTTGGCCGGGCATCCTGACGACGATCGCCCTGTGGACGGTCGCAGCCTCGGGGTTCTCGATCTATCTCGCGAATTTCGGGCGGTTCTCGGTGACCTACGGCTCGCTGGCCGGCGTCATCGTGACGCTGCTGTTCTTCTACATCTCCGGCCTGATCATCATATACGGGGCGGAGGTGAACGCGGCGCTGGGGCGCAAGGCCGGCGCGCGCAGCGGGAGGTGAGCCATGGCGATGACGCGCAAGAAGCGCAGGATCGTGCTGATCGGGATCGGGGCGTTCTTCATCGCCGCCGCCTCTCTGCTGGTCGGCGTGGGGATGCGCGACTCCATCGTCTTCTTCTTCTCCCCCTCCGAGATGGCCGAGAAGAGCCCCGGCCCGGACGAGCGGCTGCGAGTTGGCGGCCTGGTCGTCGAGGGCTCGGTGGTCAAGGAGCCAGACGGGGCGGTGCGCTTCACGGTCACCGACGGGGCGATGGACCAGGAGATCCGCTTCGCCGGCATCCTGCCCGACCTGTTCCGCGAGGGGCAGGGCATCATCGCCGAAGGCCGGCTGCGCGAGGGCGTGTTCGTGGCCGACGAGGTGCTCGCCAAGCATGACGAGCAGTACATGCCCAGGGAGATCGCCGAGACCCTGAAGGAGCAGGGCCATTTCCGCGGGCCCCAGGGCGTCGACGCGGGCGGTTGAGCGCGATGGGACGCCCCTGCGACTGGGTGGACGCCTTTGCCGCCGCGCCCTTTGGCGGCAATCCCTGCCTTGTGGTGCATGACGCGGGCGATCTGGACGAGGCCGCCCGCACGGCGCTGGTGCGCGAGACGCGGCTGAGCGAATGCGCCTATGTCGTGCCCTCCGACCGCGCCGGTTTCGGGGCGCGCTACTACCTCGCCGATCGCGAGATCCCGATGGCCGGGCACCCGACCGTGGCGACGGTCGTTTCGCTGGTCTCGCGCGGGCTGGTGACGCCGCCCGCCCGCATCACGCTGGAGGTCGGCGCGGGCGTGCTGCCCGTGGAGCTCTCGGCGGGCGAGGACGGCCGTGTGCGCGTCACCATGACCCAGCGCCGTCCGGAGTTCGGGCCGCGCCAGCCGGCGGCGGAGATCGCGGCGATCTTCGGGCTGCCGGAGGCGGACATCGCCCACCCGCCGCGCATCGTCTCCACCGGCACGCCCTTCTGCGTCACGCTGCTGCGCGATCGCGAGGCGCTGGGCCGCGCCCGTCTGGACGCGGAGCGGCTGGAGGCCTGGCGCGCGGCGCAGGGCGTCGCCCATGCCGGGATCATGGAGCCCTATCTGTGCGCCTTCGGCGGCGCCGCGGGCGGCGACCTGTCGGCGCGCCTGCTCATGGCGCCGCCCTCACCGCCCGAGGACGCCTTCACCGGCTCCGCCGCCGGCTGTCTCGGGGCGTATCTCTGGCGAGAGAGGCTGATCGAGCGGCCTTCCTTCGCGCTGGAGCAGGGCGCCTGGATGGGCCGGCCCGGGCGCGCGGAGGTTGAGGCGCTGGGCCCGCGCGAGGACATGGCGGGCGTGAAGGTGTGCGGCGAGGGCGTGGTGCTGATGTCGGGGGATCTGCGGCTCTGACCGGCGGCCGCGCCGCCGCCCGAGCCGCTGCGACCCGGCGCCCCCGGGCGTTCACGGGGGCGCGAATTGCAAAGGCGGGCGCGGCGCGCCATTGTCCGGCGAAATGAAGGGAAAGGCCGCATGATCGCCGAACTCGGACATTTCGCCCTGGCGCTCGCCCTCATCGCGAGCCTCGCGCAGTCCACAGTGCCGCTTATCGGCGCCCAGAAGGGCTGGGCGGACTGGATGCGCCTCGCCTCGCCCGCGGCGGGAATCAGCTTCGCGCTCACCCTGGCGGCCTTCGCGGCGCTGACCTGGGCCTTCGTGACCTCCGACTTCTCGGTCGAGCTGGTGGCCGAGCACTCCCATTCCGCCAAGCCGATGCTCTACAAGATCACCGGCGTCTGGGGGAACCACGAGGGCTCGCTGCTGCTCTGGGTGCTGATCCTGACGCTGTTCGGCGCGATGGTCGCCTGGCGCGGCGGGAACCTGCCCGAGCCGCTGAAGGCCCGCACCCTGGCGGTGCAGGGGATGATCGGCGCGGCCTTCCTGGCCTTCATGCTGTTCACTTCCAACCCCTTCCTGCGGCTGGCCAATCCGCCGCTGGACGGAAACGACCTCAACCCGCTTCTGCAGGACCCCGGCCTCGCCTTCCATCCGCCCTTCCTCTACTTGGGCTATGTCGGGCTCTCGACGGCCTTCAGCTTCGCCGTCGCCGCGCTGATCGAGGGGCGCGTGGACGCGGCCTGGGCGCGCTGGGTGCGGCCCTGGGCGCTGACGGCCTGGATGTTCCTGACGGTGGGCATCGCGCTGGGCTCCTACTGGGCCTATTACGAGCTCGGCTGGGGCGGCTGGTGGTTCTGGGACCCGGTAGAGAACGCCAGCTTCATGCCCTGGCTCGCGGCCGCCGCCCTGCTGCACTGCGCGATCGTGGTGGAGAAGCGCGACACGCTGAAGAGCTGGACGATCCTGCTGGCCATCGTCGGCTTCTCGCTGTCGCTTCTGGGCACCTTCATCGTCCGCTCCGGCCTGCTGACCTCGGTGCACGCCTTCGCCTCGGACCCCACGCGCGGCGTCTTCATCCTGATGATCCTGGCGGCGGCGGTCGGCGGTTCGCTCGCGCTCTTCGCCTGGCGGGCGCCGAAGCTGGCGCCCGGCGGCGTCTTCGCCTTCGTGAGCCGCGAGTCCATGCTGGTGGCCAACAACCTGCTGCTCACCGTCGCCTGCGCCGTGGTGCTGCTGGGCACGCTGATGCCCCTGATCCGCGAGGCCTGGGACGGGGAGCGGATCTCTGTCGGCCCGCCCTTCTTCGAGCTTGCCTTCACCCCCTTCATGGTGGCGCTGGCCATCATCCTGCCCATCGGCGCGGCCATGCCCTGGAAGCGCGGGAAGCTGGACCGTGTGCTGCGCAAGCTCTGGCCCGCCGCCGCGCTGGCCTTCGCCGTGGCCGCCTTCGTCTGGGCGTTGCAGACCGGGCGCAGCGCGCTCGCCCCCGTGGGCATCGCCCTGTCGGTCTGGATCATCGCCGGCAGCCTGATCGACCTGGGCGAGCGGGCGAGGGCCGGGCGCGCGCCGCTGGCGGAGACGCTGCGCCGCCTCGGGCGCCTGCCGCGGGCGGACTGGGGCAAGAGCGTCGCGCATACCGGCCTCGGCCTCACCTTCTTCGGCATCGCCGCCCTGACGGCCTGGGAGACCGAGGCCATCCGCGCCATGAAGCCCGGCGACGTGGTCGAGACCGGCGGCTACGCCTTCCGCTTCGAGGGCGTGGAGCGCGTGCAGGGCCCCAACTACACCACCCAGAAGGGCCGCTTCACGGCGATGACGGCCGAGGGCGAGGAGATCGCCGTCATGCGCCCGGAAAAGCGCTTCTATCCCGTCCAGCGCATGCCCACGACGGAGGCGGCCATCGACGCCGGCCTGACCCGCGACCTCTACATCTCGCTGGGCGAGCGGCAGGACGACGACCCGAACGCCTGGGCGGTGCGGGTCTACGTCAAGCCCTTCGCCAACTGGATCTGGATCGGGGCGCTGGTGATGGCGGCCGGCGGCGTCTGCTCTCTGAGCGACCGGCGCTACCGCGTGGGCGCGGCGGCGAAGCGGCGCGCGGCCGCGCCCTCCGGCGCGGTTCCGGCGGAGTGACGCCGATGCGCTGGCTGGCCCTCGCCCTCGCCCTGCTGGTCGCCGCCCCGGCGGCGGCCGTGCAGCCCGACGAGGTGCTGGACGACCCGAAGCTGGAGCAGCGGGCGCGCGAGATCTCGGAAGAGGTCCGCTGCCTCGTCTGCCGCAACGAGAACATCGACGCTTCCAACGCCGAGCTCGCCCGCGACCTGCGGCTCCTGGTGCGCGAGCGCCTGAAGGCGGGGGACAGCGACCAGGAGGTCAAGGACTACCTGGTGGCGCGTTACGGCGAGTTCGTGCTTCTGCGCCCGACCTTCTCGGCCGGCAACCTGGTGCTCTGGCTCGGCGGGCCGGCGCTGCTGGTGCTGGGCGGGATCGCCTCCGTCCGCTACATCCGCCGCTCCCGGCCGGAGGCGCAGGCCCGCGCCGCGCCCCTGAGCGCGGAGGAGAAGGCGCGGCTCGAGGCCCTGATGAAGGAGGAGGGCTGAGCCCTCAGCGAAAGCCCCGCCCATGGCCGAGATCCGCTACGACACCCTGCGCTACTCCGTGCGCGACGGGGTGGTGACAATGTCGCTCGCCCGCCCCGACCAGCTCAACGCGCTGGACGCGCAGATGAAGGCCGATCTCGTCCACGCCCTGCGCCGCTCGCCCGGGGACGGGCGGGTGGCGGTGATCACCGGCCTCGGCCGCGCCTTCTGCGCGGGCCAGGACCTCGGCGGGGACGCAGCGAACCTCGCCGAACTGGATCTCGGCCGCGCCATGCGGGAGGAGACTCGTCCCCTGCTGGAGGCGATGGCCGCTTGCCGCATCCCGACGCTGGCGGCCGTCAACGGCCCCGCCGCCGGGGTGGGGCTGGCGCTCGCGCTGGCCGCCGACATCGCGGTGGCTGCCGAGAGCGCGAGCTTCGCCCTCCTCTCCCCGCGCCTCGGGGTCGCCCCGGATGCGGGGCTGAGCTGGTGGCTGCCGCGCCTCGTCGGCCCGGCCCGCGCCCGCGGCCTCGCCATGCTGGGCGAGGCGGTCTCCGCCCGCCGGGCCGCCGACTGGGGCCTCATCTGGGAATGCGCTTCGGACGAGGCCTTCGCCGAGACGGTCGAGGTCCGCGCCCGGGCTCTGGCGGCGGGGGCGCCGATCGGCCTGCGCCTGACGCGCGAGGCGCTGACGAGCGGGCTGGAGCTCGGCTGGTCCGACCAGCTCGAGCGCGAGGCGCAGCTCCAGGCCGAGGCGGGGAGCACACGCGACTTCCTGGAAGGCGCGCTGGCCTGGACGGAAGGCCGCCCGCCCCGGTTCGAGGGCCGCTGACCTCCCGCGCTTGTCCGGCCCGCGCCGTCGGCCTAGCCTGCCCGCGACGCGCCGAACGCCCCCGCAAACGCGGACCGGGCGCCGCGAGGAGGAGACAGCCCATGACCCTGACGCCGGCCGAGGAGAGCCTCGTCGCCGCCGCCCGCGACTTCGCCGAGCGCGAGCTTGTCCCCATGGCCATGCGCTGCGAACAGAGCCGCGCCCATGACCCGGACCTCTTCCGCAGGGCGGCCGGCCTCGGCCTGATCGGCATCCAGATCGACGCGGCCGATGGCGGGCTCGGCTTCTCCTTCGCCTGCAAGAGCCGGGTGGCCGAGCAGCTGGCGCGGGCCGACTACGGGCTCTCCATGGCCGTGATCAACTCCCACAACGCCGCGCACCGGCTGGCGCGGCTGGCCCCGGCGGAGATGAAGGCGCGGCTGCTGCCCCGCCTGCTCTCGGGCGAGATCACCGGCTGCACGGCGATGACGGAGCCCGGGGCCGGTTCCGACTTCGCGGCCATCGGGACGACCGCGCGGCGCGAGGCGGGCGGCTGGCGCATCGACGGGGCCAAGACCTGGGTGACCAACGCCCGGCACGCCTCCCTCGCCGTCCTCTTCGCCCAGACGGGGGAGATCGGGGACGCGAAGGGCGTGGCCGGCTTCCTGGTGGAGCTGACGCGCGAGGGCGTGCGCCGGCGCGACGACGGTCTTTTCGCGGAGCACGGGACGGGCGTGGGCGGCTTCGAGCTGAGCGGCTACCGCGCGGCGGAGGACGAGTGCGTGCTGCCCCCCGGCGGCGCCTTCCGCCAGATCCTGAGCGAGGTGAACGGGGCGCGCGTCTATCTCGGCGCCATGTGCTGCGGAATGGTGGAATCGGCGCTGGACGAGGCGGCGGCGTACGGCGCGCGGCGGCGCAGCTTCGGCCGTCCGCTCTCCGGCCATCAGGGCTGGCGCTGGACGCTGGCGCGGGCGGAGACGGACCTGGCCGCCGCCCGCGGGCTGGTCCGCCGGGCGGAGGCCGCGCTGGACGCGGGCGAGGACGTCCAGCTGCTCGCCGCACAGGCCAAGATTTTCGCCACTGACATGGCCGTGCGCCGTCTCCCCGAGCTGATGCATGCCATGGGCGCGGAAGGGCTTCGCGCGGGCGGGCGGCTGACGCGCCACCTGGCGGGGGCGCAGGCGACGACGCTCGCCGACGGCTCCACGGAGATGCTGCTGGAACGGGTGGCCAAGCTGTCCGGGCGCGGGGCGTAGGGGCGGGCGCAGCTCCCGTCTTGGTGGGGGAGGCGACCGCGCACCCCGTCACGCTCCCGGCGTGTCAGTGAAAATCGTGACTGGGAAAGAGCTTGCGCGCCTGCTGGCGGGGGTGGCGCGCGCCGGCGCCGTTGCGGTCGGGCAGGGGGCGGCGGGCCTCGTCGGCAGGGCCGGCCGGATCCGGCATGGCGCGCGCGCCGCGGGCGAGGTCGTCGAGCATCGGGGAGAGGTCCTCGATCTCCTCGGCCACCACATGCACGACCTTCGAGTCGCGCTGGACGCGGCCGGTCACGCGCAGCAGGCGGCCGGCGACGATGCAGCGGCGGAAGCGCTCGTAGACCCGCGTCCAGATCACGACATTGGCCACGCCCGTCTCGTCCTCCAGCGTGACGAAGATCACGCCCCTGGCCGAACCGGGGCGCTGGCGGACGATGACGAGGCCGGCGACCGTCACGCGGGTCCTCTCCGGCGGCAGGCCGAGGCCCTCGGCCGGCAGGCAGCCGGGCGGGCGCGGCCAGGCGGCGGCGCCGGGCGGAGTGAGGCGGTCGCGCAGCAGGGACATGGGGTGGGCGCGCAGGCTCAGGCGCAGGGCGACATGATCCTCCACTACCTCCTCGCCGAGCGTCGTCGCGGGCAGGCGCACGGGCGGCTCGACGATCCCCTCGCCCTCCAGCAGCCCGGCGAAAAGGGGCGGGGGCGCACGGCCCTTGAGCGCCTTCGCCTGCCACAGCGCCTCCCGGCGGGAGAGGCCGAGGGCGGCGAAGGCGTCGGCCTCGGCCAGCGCGACGAGGGCGGCGGGCGGGACGCCGGCCTTACGGCGCACGTCCTCCACCGCCGCGTAGCCATTGCCTCGGGCGGCCGCGATCCAGGCGCCGTCCTCCTCGGCCAGGCCACGGACCTGGCGGAGGCCCAGGCGCAGGGCGAATCCGGAGACGGACTCAGGCGCGGGCTCCAGGTCGTTGTTCCAGAAAGAAGAATTGATACAGACCGGGCGAACCTCGACGCCGTGGCGCTGGGCGTCGCGCACGATCTGCGCGGGGGCGTAGAAGCCCATGGGCTGGGAGTTCAGCAGGGCGCAGGCGAAGGCGGCGGGGTGGTGACGCTTGAGCCAGGCGGAGGCGTAGACGAGCAGGGCGAAGCTCGCCGCGTGGCTCTCGGGGAAGCCGTATTCGCCGAAGCCCTCGATCTGGGCGAAGCAGCGCTCGGCGAAGTCGGGATCGTGGCCGTTGGCGATCATGCCCTCGATGAAGCGGGTCCGGAAGGTGTGGATGGTTCCGGACTTGCGGAAGGTGGCGAGCGCCCGGCGCAGCTGGTCGGATTCCAGCGGCGAGAAGCCGGCGCCGAGGATGGCGATCTGCATCGCCTGCTCCTGGAAAAGCGGCACGCCCAGGGTCTTGCCGAGCACTTCTCCCAGTTCAGTTGAGGGAAACTCCACCGGCTCCTCGCCCCGGCGGCGGCGCAGATAGGGGTGGACCATGTCGCCCTGGATGGGGCCGGGGCGGACGATGGCGACCTGGATGACGAGGTCGTAGAAGCGGCGCGGGCGCAGGCGGGGCAGGAAGTTCATCTGGGCGCGGGACTCCACCTGGAAGACGCCGAGGGAGTCCGCCTCGCACAGCATGTCGTAGACCTGCGGGTCCTCGGCCGGGAGGCTGGAGAGGGTCCAGCGCCGGCCGGCGTGATTTTCGATGAGATCAAAGCACTTGCGGATGCAGGTGAGCATGCCGAGCGAAAGGACGTCGACCTTGAGGATGCCCAGCGCATCGATGTCGTCCTTGTCCCACTCGATGACGGTGCGCGCCTCCATGGCGGCGTTCTCGATGGGGACGAGCTCGTCGAGGCGGGTGCGGGTGATCACGAAGCCGCCGACATGCTGCGAAAGATGGCGGGGGAAGCCTATGATTTCGCTGGCCAATTCCAGCGTACGGCGAAGGCGGGGGTCGTCGGGGTCCAGGCCGGCCTCGCGGATGCGGTCCTCGGCCAATCCCTCCGCCGACCAGCCCCAGATCTGGGAGGCGAGCGCCGAGACGGCGTCGGCCGACAGGCCCATGGCGGCGCCGACCTCGCGGATGGCGCGGCGGGCGCGGTAGTGGATGACGGTGGCGCAGAGGCCGGCGCGGTGGCGGCCGTAGCGGTCGTAGATGTGCTGGATAACCTCTTCTCTTCGCTCGTGTTCGAAATCGACGTCGATGTCGGGGGGCTCGTCGCGGGCCTCGGAGACGAAGCGCTCGAAGACCATGGAGCCGATCTCGGGGCCGATGGCGGTGATGCGCAGGGCGTAGCAGACCACGGAGTTGGCGGCCGAGCCGCGGCCCTGACAGAGGATGGAGCGGGACTCGGCGAAGGCGACGAGGTCGCGCACGGTAAGGAAATAGGGGGCGTAGTTCAGTTTCCGGATCAGGGCGAGCTCGTGGTCGGCCTGGGCCCGGACCTTCGGGGGAACGCCGTCGGGGTAGCGCTCGGCGAGGCCCTCGGCGGCGAGGCGTTCGAGGCGGGCCTGGGGATCCTCGCCGTTCGCGACCTCGTCGGGGTATTCGTAGCGGAGCTGGTCGAGGGAGAAGGTGCAGAGATCGGCGATTTCCTGCGCAAGATCAACGGCTTCGAGGTGATTCCTGAAAAGGACGCGGAGCTCGGATTCGGGGCGCAGGCGGCGCTCGGCGTTGGGCTGGGCGCGGCGGCCGAGGACGTCGATGGTGGTCTTCTCGCGGATGCAGGCGAGGATGTCGGCTACGCGGCGGCGGGCGGCGCGGTGCATGATCGGGGCGGCGGAGGCGACCATCGGGGCGCCGGTGTCTGAGGAAAGATGGTCAAGTGACTGGAAACGCGCGGAATCCTGGCCGTCATAGAGGGGATGGGCGAGGAGGCGGATCTGGCCGGGGAGGCGGGCGGTCCAGCGGCGCAGGGGGGCGGGGTCGACGGCGCCGGGGGGCGCGGCAGGAGGGATCCAGAGGAGGATCAGGCCGTGGGACCAGGCGACGACGTCGGCCTCGGTCAGGCGGCATTTTCCCTTTTGGCTCCGTCGCTTACCGGTGGTGAGCAGACGGCAGAGGCGGCCCCAGGCGGGGCGGTCGGTGGGCAGGGCGACGAGCTGCTGGCCGTCCTGCAGGACCAGGCGGGCGGCGGGGATGAGGCGGGGGATGGTGAGGGGCGGGGCGTGTTCGGGCGGGGAGGGGGGCGCGGGAGGTTCTCCCGTACGATCAAGGGCTTGCGCGCGATTCCTCACATCCTCGGAAGTGATGTTGCGGGGGCGGGGCTCGGGCGTCTCGCGGGCGAGATCGCGCAGGGCGCGGTGGGCGCGCACGAGGCCGGCGACGGAGTTTTCATCCGCGATCGCAATGGCTTGCAGGCCGAGGGCCGCGGCTTCGCGCGCCATTTCCTCGGGGGGGGAGGCCCCGCGGAGGAAGGTGAAATTGGACAGGGCGCAGAGCTCGGCGAAGGGCATGGGGCGCAGCATATTCCTGTTTTGTTCTCTTGTGGAGAGGGCGCCGTGGGGCTTTTCGCGGTATGCACAACCTGTGCACGCCGCGTGCACAGGCCGTGCTGACATTTATTGCGAAAGGATTGAGGGGCGAGCCTGGCCGGCCCGCCGCCCCGGCGCTCAGCCGGGGAAGCGGTTGTCGCGGGGGAAGCCGCGCGGGGCCATGCGGCCGGCGGTGGCGCGCTTGCCTTCCCACTCGGCGAGGTCGTCGCCGGCGACGGTGCGGGTGCGCCCGCCGCCGTCCTGCCACTGGATGCCGGTCTCACGGTCGAACGCGCGGGCGTCGGAGAGGCCGCCGTCCTTGTATTTCTGGAGGCGCACGCCCTTGCCGCGGGTCATCTCCGGCAGTTCGGAGAGGGGGAAGACGAGCATCTTGCGGTTCTCCCCGACCACGGCGACGGAGTCGCCCTCGACCGGGGCGCAGACCTTCGCCTTGGCGGGGGGCTTCACGTTGAGGGCCTGCTTGCCGGAGCGGGTCTGGGCGACGACCTCCGCCTCCTCCACCACGAAGCCGTCGCCGGCGGAGCTGGCCAGCAGGCGCTTCGCCCCGGGGCGGTGGCGGAACAGGGCGACCATCTCGTCCTCGTTGGGCAGGTCCACCATCAGGCGGACGGGCTCGCCCATGCCGCGGCCGCCGGGGAGCTTGTCCGCCGTCAGGGTGTAGAAGCGGCCGGAGGAGGAGAAGAGCAGGATCTTGTCGGTCGTCTCCGCGTGGAAGATGAAGCGGGGGCCGTCGCCGTCCTTGAACTTGAGCTCGCTGTCCAGCGGGATGTGGCCCTTCATGGCGCGGATCCAGCCCATCTGGGAGCAGACGACGGTGACGGGCTCGCGCTCGATCATCGCCTCCAGCGGCACCTCCTCGACC
>JBNJGE010000113.1:0-10976 GCA_051747505.1 Pseudomonadota bacterium
CATCGGCCCGGTCAAGCGCCTGCTGCGCGAGGCCGCGCTGGCCGATGTCCGCGCCGTGATCGAGCAGGGCATCGACCGCGGCGACGTCAACCTGCGCGCCGCGCTGGAGGACTGGGCGCGCGAGGCCGGCCTCGGCGCCATGATCTGAGCCGCCTTCACCTCTCCGAAACCCTCGGCTCCCATCCTGCGCCGCAGGAAGGAGGGCCGCCGATGAACCTCTACCATGTCATGATCGACCTGCAGGACGACGCCAAGGCGCTCGCCTTCGCCGGGGCCGTCCGCTCCTGGATGGACCACCTGCAGGACCTGGGCGCCATCCGGGGCTGGCGCCTCCTGCGCCGAAAGCTGGACCTCGCCGGCCCCGGCGCCCGGGACTTCCTGCTGGAGGTGGAGGTCGAGGACCTCGCCCAGCTCGACCGCGCCTTCCGCACGGTCGGCGCGGCGTCGGAGGAGGTCGAGCGCCTCCACCGCATGGTCCACCAGATGATCGCGGGAAAGGACTGCGCCCTCTACCGCCCCTTCCCGGACCCCGAGCGGGCGGAGCGGATGTCGCTGGTCTGACCCTCTTCCCCCTCGAGCAGCGCGGCGCGGGAGGCCGAGCGGAACTCCCGCCGATAGAGCGTCGCCGCCGTCAGGGCGGTGGCCAGCACCAGCGCCAGCGGCCCCAGGAACCAGGCCAGCAGCGCCAGCGCGAAATAGGTCGTGCGCAGCCCGCGGTTGAAGCTGCGCGCCGCGGTGACGTTGATCAGCCCCGCCTTGCGCGCCGTCGCCTTGTTCTCCGGCGTCTCCTCCACCCCGTCCACGGCGCCCATCAGCACCGCGCAGTAGCCGAACAGCCGATGCGCCCAGACGAACTTCATGAAGGCCGCCGCCAGCACCAGCGCCAGGATCAGCAGCTTGGCCTCCCAGCCCGCCTCGCTGATCTCCAGGCCCCGCAGCACGTCCCGCGCCACCCCGACCATCCGCTCGGCCTGCCCCATCAGCGCGACCACGCCCCCGATCGCCAGCATCACGCCGGAGGCGAAGAAGGCGGCCGCCGTGCGCAGCCCGTTGAGCAGCGTCGCATCCATGATACGCACCTCGCGCCGCAGCATCGCCTCCATCCAGCGCATCCGATGGCGCGCCATGATCTCGTGCACTGACGGCGTCCGCGCCCCCGGCCGCTCGATCAGCCAGGTCATGCCCGTCCAGGCCGCCAGGAACAGCGCCAGCGCGCCGAGGTCCCACCAGCTCAGGAATCGGGGCAGAAGATCGGCCTGGGGTTCCATGCGGCGGGATCGCCCCTTTTCAGCCTGCGGACGGCGCGCTTACTTGGTAGCAGGAGGCGCGCGGACCGGCCAGCTTCGCCGCCGCCCGCCCCGACCCGGAGGACGCTGCCATGCAGATGCCCCAGCCCCGGCCCGACATCCTGGAGCGGCGAGACCGCATCCTCGCCCGCCTGCGCGAGGCGCTGCCCGCCGACGGCCTCATCGAGGACCCCCTCGAGACCCGCGCCTATGACTGCGACGCGCTCACCGCCTACGCCTGCCGCCCGCTCGCCGTCACCCTGCCGCGCAGCACCGGGGAGGTCTCCGCCATCCTGCGCGTCTGCCACGAGGAAGGCGTGCCCGTGATTCCCCGCGGCTCCGGCACCGGGCTGGCCGGCGGCGCCCTGCCCACGGAGGATTCGGTGGTCCTCGGCGTCGCCCGCATGACCGAGGTGCTGGAGACGAACTACGACGACCGATACATCCGCCTCCAGACGGGCCGCACCAACCTCTCCGTCACCGGCGCGGTGGAGGCCGACGGCTTCTTCTACGCCCCCGACCCGTCCTCCCAGCTCGCCTGCGCCATCGCCGGCAACATCGCCATGAACTCCGGCGGCGCCCACTGCCTGAAATACGGCGTGACCACCAACAACCTGCTCGGCGTGAAGCTGGTGAAGATGGACGGCGAGGTGGTGGAGATCGGCGGCCCGGCGCTGGACGCCGCCGGCTACGACCTGCTCGGCCTCATCTGCGGCTCCGAGGGCCAGCTCGGCGTCGTCACCGAGGCCACGCTGCGGATTCTCCCCAAGCCCGAGGGCGCGCGGCCCATCCTCATCGCCTTCGACAGCCCCGTCACCGCGGGCGAATGCGTCTCCGACATCATCAGGGCCGGCCTGCTGCCGGTGGCCATCGAGTTCATGGACAAGCCCATCATCCACCTCACCGAGGCCTTCGTCGGCGCCGGCTACCCCATGGACGCCGAGGCCCTGCTGATCGTGGAGGTCGAGGGCTCGGACGACGAGATCGACGACCAGCTCGGCCGCATCCGCGCCATCGCCGAGCGCCACGGCCCCACCACCCTGCGCGAGAGCGACTCCGAGACCCAGTCCCAGGCCATCTGGGCGGGCCGCAAGGCCGCCTTCGGCGCCACGGGCCGCGAGGCCGACTATCTCTGCATGGACGGCACCATCCCCACCTCCGCCCTGCCGGAGACGCTGAAGCGCATGGCCGAGATGGCCGCCGCGCGCGGCCTGCGGGTGGCCAACGTCTTCCACGCCGGCGACGGCAACCTGCACCCGCTGATCATGTTCGACGCCAACAACCCCGAGGAGCTGAAATCCGCCGAGGAGCTCGGCGCCGAGATCCTCACCCTCTGCGTCGAGATGGGCGGCTGCCTGACCGGCGAGCACGGCGTGGGCGTGGAGAAGCGCGACCTGATGACCCGGCAGTACGCCCCGGAGGATCTGGACGCGCAGATGTCGATGAAGGACGTCTTCGACCCGGGCTGGCTGCTCAATCCGGCGAAGGTGTTCCCGCTGGAGGCCAGCGCCTCGCGCCGCGGCTGAGACCGGGCGGGCGGCCGCGGGGCCCGTCTCCCCCCTGTCGGGGGGAGCCCCGCGGCCGCCGCCGGCCTGCCGGCCGGCGGGCGCGAGCGGCGAAGGGAGGAACGATGCTGCAGCCGTCGAGCGAGGCGGAGCTTTCGGAGGCCGTCGCCGGCCTCGACGCCCCCGTGGAGATCCGCGGCGGCGGCACCCGCCTTGCGCTGGGCCGCCCCGTGCAGGCCGCCGAGACCCTGTCCACCGCCGGCCTCTCCGGCATCCGCCTCTACGAGCCCGGCGCCCTGACGCTGGTCGCCGGCGCCGGCACGCCGCTCTCGGAGATCGAGGCCGCGCTCGCCGCCGAGGGCCAGCGCCTCGCCTTCGAGCCGATGGACCACCGCCCCCTGCTGGGCGGGGAGGGCGAGCCCACGCTGGGCGGGGTCGTCGCCGGCAACATCTCCGGCCCCCGCCGCATCCAGGCCGGCGCCTGCCGCGACAGCCTGATCGGCGTCCGCCTCATTGACGGGCAGGGCCGCATCATCAAGAACGGCGGCCGGGTGATGAAGAACGTCACCGGCTACGACCTCGTGAAACTGATGGCCGGCTCCTGGGGCACGCTGGGCATCCTCACCGAGCTCGCCTTCAAGGTCGCCCCCATGCCCGAGGCCGCCGCCCAGCTCGCCCTGCGCGGCCTCGACGACGCCCGCGCCGTCGCCGCCATGACCGCCGCGATGACCTCCCCCTTCGACCCCACCGGCGCCGCCCACCTGCCGGACGCCGAGGGCGGCCCCCTCACCCTGATCCGCCTCGAGGGCTTCGCCCCCGCCGTCGCCTATCGCGCCGGGCGCCTGCGCGAGACCCTCGCCCGCTTCGGCGAGGCGGAGGTCCAGGACGATCCCGCAACCGTCACGCAGACCTGGGCCGCCCTGCGCGACCTGCGCTCCTTCGCCGACCGCCCCGGCGCCGTCTGGAAGATCTCCGTGCCGCCCTCCCACGGCCCCGAGGTCGTCGCGGAGACCGCCCCCGAGGCCGCCCTATACGACTGGGGCGGCGGCCTCGTCTGGCTCCTCGTCCCCGAGGGCGAGGACGCGCAGGCCGAGGCCATCCGCGCCGCCGCCGCCCGCCATCGCGGCCACGCCACCCTGGTCCGCGCCTCCGCCCCCGTCCGCGCGGCGGTGGGCGCCTTCCACCCCGAGCCCGCCCCGCTCGCCGCCCTCTCCGAGGGCGTGCGCGCGAAGTTCGACCCGCGGGGCGTCCTCAATCCCGGCCGCATGAGGGGCTGATGCAGACCAACTTCACGCCCGAGCAGCTCCGCGACCCCGACACCGCGCGCTCCAACCAGATCCTGCGCGCCTGCGTGCATTGCGGCTTCTGCACCGCCACCTGCCCCACCTACCTGGTGCTGGGCGACGAGCTCGATTCGCCCCGCGGGCGCATCTACCTCATCAAGGACATGCTGGAGAAAGGCCGCCCGGCCGACGAGCGCACGGTCAGGCACATCGACCGCTGCCTCTCCTGCCTCGCCTGCATGACCACCTGCCCCTCGGGCGTGCACTACATGCACCTCGTCGACCACGCCCGCGCCTATATCGAGCAGACCTACCGCCGCCCGCTCCCCGACCGGGCCCTGCGCTGGCTCCTCGCCCGCGTCCTGCCCTATCCGGGCCGCTTCCGCTGGGCCATCCGCGGCGCCTGGCTCGCCCGCCCGGTCGCCGGCCTCCTCCCCGGCCGCCTCAAGACCATGGTGCAGTTCGCGCCCCCGAGCCTGCCGAAGCCCTCCCCGATGGACCGCCCCCAGGTCATTCCCGCGCAGGGAGAGCGCCGCCGCCGCGTCGCCCTGCTCACCGGCTGCGCCCAGCGCGCCCTGAACACCGACATCAACGAGGCGACCATCCGCCTCCTCGCCCGCCACGGCTGCGAGGTCGTCGTCGCCGACGGGATCGGCTGCTGCGGGGCGCTGACCCACCACATGGGCAAGACCGCCGAGAGCCACGCCACCGCCGCGAAGAACATCCGCGCCTGGGCCCGCGAGATGGACGGCGAGGGGCTCGACGCCATCCTCATCAACACCTCCGGCTGCGGCACGACGGTCAAGGACTACGGCCACATGTTCCGCCAGACCGAGCTGGCCGAGGACGCCGCCCGAGTCTCCGCCATTGCCCGCGACATCTCGGAGGTCATGGAGGAGATCGGCCTGGAGGCGCCGGACAAGGCCGAGCCCCTGCGCGTGGCCTACCACGCCGCCTGCTCCCTACAGCACGGCCAGCAGATCAGGCAGGCCCCGAAAAACCTCCTGAAATCCGCGGGTTTCGAGATCGTGGAGCCCGCCGACGCCCATATCTGCTGCGGCTCCGCCGGAACCTACAACCTCATGCAGCCCGAGATCTCCGCCCAGCTCAAGGACCGCAAGGTCGCCACGCTGGAGGCGACGCGCCCCCAGGTCATCGCCGCCGGCAACATCGGCTGCATGATGCAGATCGGCGCCGCCACGGGCGTCCCCGTCCTGCACACGGCCGAGCTGCTGGATTGGGCCACGGGCGGCCCGCGCCCGGCGGCCCTCGGCCCCGCCGCCGTCGCCGCCGAGTAGCCTGCAGGCTTGCCCGCCCGCCCGGTTTCGCGCAGGGTCCGCTCCATGCCCCCCGCGCCCCGCGTCATGGCCGCGCTTCTGGCCGTCCTGGTGTCGCTCGTCCCGCCCGCCTCGGAGGCGGGCCCGCGCAAGCTGCTCTCGCAGGCCGACCAGGCGCGCTGGGCGGCGGTCGGGCGGCTGAATGTGGGCGGGCAGGGCCACTGCACCGGCACGCTGATAGCCCCCGGCCTCGTGCTCACCGCCGCCCACTGCGTGATCAACGCGCGCACCGGCGCCCTCTGGCGGCCCGCCCGCCTGCATTTCCTCGCCGGCTGGCGCATGGGCCGCTACGCCGCCCATCTGCGCGGCCGCGCCCTCGCCGTGCCGCCCGGCTACCTGGAGGCGCCCGACATCTCCCGCGACATCGCGCTCGTCCGGGTCGTCCCGGCCGAGAGCTCGGCCCCCGCGCCGGCGCCCTTGCCGCCGGCCGCCAATCGCCGGACGCGGACGACCGCCACCCTCTCCTACGGCCGCGACCGGGCCGAGGCCCTGTCGATGGAGACCGGCTGCCGCATCATCACCCGCCGCGGCGCCCTCCTGCACACCGACTGCGAGGCGACGCCCGGCGTCTCCGGCGCGCCCCTGCTGCGCCTGACGGGACAGGGCGCGGAGGTGCTCGGCGTCATCGTCGCCGCGATGGAGCCCGAACCCCCGGCGATGCGCGGCCCCGCGCTCGCCGTGCGCCTCGCCTCCCACCTTCCCGACCTTCTCGCCGCCCTTCCGGAGCCCGCCGAATGATCCGCCGCGCCCTGCTTCTCGCGCTCGCCTGCATCCTCGCCGCTCCCGCCCACGCGCCTGCGCAGGAGACCGCGCCCCCCCGCCGCCTCGCGGAGCATGAGCAGATGCAGTTCCGCGGCGTCGGGCGGCTGGATTTCGGCGACGGCTACTGCACCGCCACCCTGTTCGATTCCCGCCACGCTCTGACCGCGGCCCATTGCCTGTTCGACGCCCGCGGCCGGCGCCGACCCGCCTCGCGGCTGTGGTTCCGCGCGGGCTTCCGCGGCTCCGCCCAGCAGGCCATCCGCCAGGTGCGCCGCGCGGTCGCCCATCCCGACTACCGCTGGAACGGCCCCACCGCCACGCTGGAGGAGATCGCCGTCGACGTCGCGCTGGTGGAGCTCGACCAGCCCCTGCTGGCCACCCGCTTCCCCGCCTACCGTCCGGCGGATCTGCCGGGGCAGGGCGACCCCGTCGCCCTCGTCAGCTACGGGCGCGGGCGCGACCTCGTCCTCTCACTGCAGGAGCCCTGCCGCGTGCTGGCCCGGCAGGGCGCCGTCGCCCGTCTGGACTGCTCGGCCGCCCCCGGCTCCTCGGGCAGCCCGGTGCTGGTGCGCCAGGACGACGGCCTGCGCCTCGCGGGCGTCATCTCCGCCCGCGCCCGCGGCGTGAGCTACGCCTCCGTCGCCTCCGAGGCGCTGCCCGCCCTGCGCGCGGCGCTGGAGTCCGAGGGCCCGCGCCGCAAGGCCGTGCGGCCCGGCGCGACGGACGCCAGCGGGCGCAAGGTCGCCCGTCCGCCAGGGGCCGGGGACGCGGAAGACACGCAATGCTCCGGCGAATCCTCCGGACACTGCTGACCGCGCCCCTGGCGGGGCTGCCCCTCTTCTCCGCCGCCGGGCACCTGGCGCCGCCGGAGCCGGGGCTGCAAATCCGTCCGTCCCCCGCCGACTGACCTCTCCAACCCCCTGCCGCGCCTCTTGAAAACCCCGCCGCGGCTTCCCATCTCCCCGCCTGCCGGCCGCCGCATGCCGGGGTCGGCGCCCACACGCCGGGCCTGTCCCTCCGGGAAGGCCCTTGATCGGTCATATCGCTTGCCAACGAGGATATGCGACCATGCGGAACTTCGACTTTTCCCCCCTCTACCGCTCCACGATCGGCTTCGATCGTCTGGCCGGCCTGATGGACGCCGCCATGTCGGGCGAGACGGCGCAGCCCGCCTATCCGCCCTACAACATCGAGAAGACGGGCGAGAACGCCTATCGCATCACCGTCGCCGTGGCCGGCTTCCGAGAGGATGAGCTGAACGTCGAGATGCGCGACCAGCAGCTCGTCATCTCCGGCCGCAGGAAGGAGGAGGGCGAGGGCGAACGCCGCTTCCTCCACCGCGGCATCGCCGAGCGCGCCTTCGAGCGGCGCTTCCAGCTTGCCGACCATGTGCGTCCGCTCGCCGCGCGCACCGAGAACGGCCTGCTGCACGTGGATCTCGTCCGCGAGGTGCCCGAGGAGCTGCGCCCGCGCCGGATCGAGATCCAGCCGGCCGACCGGCAGCCGGCCATCGAGTCCGGCGAAACCGAGACCGCCGGGACCTGACCCCGCGCCTGCCGGCGGGCGGCCCGATCCGCCCGCCGGTCGGAGAGCTTGCCATCAGCCTGCCGGGCGAAAGCCCGCGCGGGCCTTTTTTGCAGGGCGCGATAAAGTCGCGCCCTCTGCCCACTGGCATATCCCGTTCCATTCCACTATGAGAATGCGCGACGTCTGAACGCGGCCCGCGGCCGAAGAACGCCGCGCCCGCCGGCAGGGGCCCGCGCCACCCGCGCGCGCGCCCCGGGGGAGACCGGCGGATTGCCAAGACCGTGGAAGGGATGACTGGGGACGAACCCCGCGCCCAGGCTGCGCGGGACGTTCAAGGGAGGACATCGACGGTGAGCAGATCGCCCGCGCCCGACGGCGCGCTCGACACCTTTCCCAGGCTGCTGGACCACAACGCCCGCACGCGCGGCGACCGTCCCGCCAGCCGCGAGAAGATGTACGGCATCTGGCAGAGCTGGAGCTGGTCCGAAGTGCGCGAGGAGACGCGCGCGCTCGCCATGGGGTTCCTGAAGCTCGGCCTCAAGCCGGGCGAGCGGCTGGCCGTGGTCGGCAAGAACCGGCCCAAGCTCTACTGGTCCATGGTCGCCGCCCAGCACTGCGGCGCCGTGCCCGTGCCGCTCTACCAGGACATGGGCGCCGAGGAGATGGCCTGGGTGCTGGAGCACTGCGAGGCCACCTTCGCCGCGGTCGAGGACCAGGAGCAGGTGGACAAGCTGCTCTCGGTCGCCGAGCAGACCCCGAATCTGCGCCACATCGCCTATCTCGACCCGCGCGGCCTGCGCAAATACGACCACACCGCGCTCCACGACCTCTCCGCCGTCCAGGCCCTGGGGCGCGAGCACGCCGCGGAGCTCGAGCCCAGGATCGACGAGATCACGGCCGCCCAGACGGGCTCGGACACCTGCGTGCTGCTCTACACCTCGGGCACCACCGGGCGCTCCAAGGGCGTGGTGCTGTCCAACGACAACGTCATCAAGACGGCCGAATCCACCGTCGCCTTCGACAAGCTCGACGAGACCGACAGCATCCTCGCCTACCTGCCCATGGCCTGGGTCGGCGATTTCATCTTCTCCATGGGCCAGGCCTGGGTCGCCGGCTTCGTGGTCAACTGCCCCGAGAGCGAGGACACCATGATGTCCGACCTCAAGGAGATCGGGCCCACCTACTTCTTCGCGCCCCCGCGGGTGTTCGAGACGCTGCTGACCAACGTCGCCATCCGCATGGAGGACGCCGCGGCGATCAAGCGGCGCGTGTACGACCACTTCATGAAGCACGCCCGCAGGGTCGGCCCGGACCTGCTCGACGAGCGGCCCGTGAGCTTCGGCGACAAGCTGAAGTACAAGCTGGGCGAGCTGCTGGTCTACGGTCCGCTCAAGAATTCGCTGGGCTTCTCCAACGTCCGCGTCGGCTACACCGCCGGCGAGGCCGTCGGCCCGGAGATCTTCCAGTTCTACCGCTCGCTGGGCATCAACCTGAAGCAGCTCTACGGCCAGACGGAAGCCACCGTCTTCGTCACCGTCCAGCCCGACCACGAGGTGCGCGCCGACACCGTCGGCGTCCCCGCCCCCGGGGTGGAGATCCGCATCTCCGACAACGGGGAGATCTACTACCGCTCCCCCGGCGTCTTCCAGGAATACTACCGCAACGCGGAGGCCACGGCCGAGACCAAGGACCCCGAGGGATGGGTCGCCACCGGCGACGCCGGCTTCATCGAGGAGGGCACGGGCCATCTGCGCATCATCGACCGCGCCAAGGATGTCGGGAAGATGGCCGACGGCAGCCTGTTCGCCCCGAAATACGTGGAGAACAAGCTCAAGTTCTACCCGTCGATCCTGGAGGCCGTGGTCTTCGGCGCCGATCGCGAGATGTGCGTGGCCTTCGTCAACATCGACATGACCGCCGTCGGCAACTGGGCCGAGCGCAACAACATCTCCTACGCCTCCTACCAGGAGCTCGCGGCCCATCCCAAGGTCTACGAGATGATCCAGCAGAACGTGGAGGAGGTGAACCGCGACCTCGCCCAGGACCCCATGCTCTCCGCCTGCCAGATCCACCGCTTCCTGGTCCTGTTCAAGGAGCTCGACCCGGATGACGGCGAGATCACCCGCACCCGCAAGGTGCGCCGCCGCACGGTGGAGGAGCGCTACAAGCCGCTCATCGACGCCCTCTACGACGGCTCGGACCGCATCGCCGCCTCCGTCGAGGTGTCCTACGAGGACGGCCGCAAGGGCGAGATGCGAGGCGAGGTCGAGATCCGCGACGCGAAGGTGTTCCCCGTCGCCGCCAAGGAGGCCGCAGCATGAGCATCGAAGCCGCCCAGGCCGCCCCCGACGACGCGACCTACGCCGCGAAGGAGGAGGCCCACGGCATCCCCGCCCGCCAGATCGGCGGCCCGATCATGGAGATGAAGAACATCACGCTGCGCTTCGGCGGCGTGACGGCCATCAAGGACATCTCCTTCGACATCAGGGAGAACGAGATCCGCGCCATCATCGGCCCCAACGGCGCGGGCAAGTCCTCGATGCTCAACGTCATCAACGGCTTCTACCACCCCCAGGAGGGGGAGGTCTGGTTCCACGGCGAGAAGCGCGGACCGATGAAGCCGCACGAGATCGCCCGGCAGGGCATCGCGCGCACCTTCCAGAACATCGCGCTCTTCAAGGGCATGACCACGCTCGACAACATCATGACGGGCCGCATGACCCTGATGAAGAAGAGCTTCTGGTCCCACTGCCTGTGGTGGGGCGGGGCCGAGAAGGAGGAGGTCGAGCATCGCGAGCGGGTCGAGGAGATCATCGACTTTCTCGAGATCCAGGCCATCCGCAAGACGCCCGTGGGCCGGCTGCCCTACGGCCTGCAGAAGCGGGTGGAGCTGGGCCGCGCGCTGGCCGCCGAGCCCAAGCTGCTGCTGCTCGACGAGCCCATGGCCGGCATGAACGTCGAGGAGAAGGAGGACATGAGCCGCTTCATCCTCGACGTGAACGACGAGTTCGGCACCACCATCGCGCTCATCGAGCACGACATGGGCGTGGTCATGGACCTGTCCGACCGGGTGGTGGTGATGGACTACGGCGCCAAGATCGGCGACGGCACGCCGGACGAGGTGCGCAACAACCAGCAGGTCATCGACGCCTATCTGGGCGTGAGCCATGACTGATTTCGAAACGCGATCCGCAAGGGAGGGGACCGCGGCATGAGCGTCCCGCTGCTTTACGCGCTCGAGGTGATCCTGAACGGCCTGATGACCGGCGTGCTGTA
>JBNJGE010000114.1:0-10963 GCA_051747505.1 Pseudomonadota bacterium
AGGGAGAGGAACTCCGGCGTCGTCTGGTCGTTGTCGGCGAAGCTGATCTTGTGGACCTCGTAGGGAATCCCCGTCTCCTCCAGCATGGCGGAGACCTTCACGCCGTTGGGCGTGGCCAGTGAATAGAGCTGCAGCCGGTCGGGATGCTGCGGCGGCCAGCGGCGGGTGACGGGGAAGCCGGAGAGGTCGGGCATTCGGAACCTCCTTGAAGACGCGAGGACGAGGCGGCGCGCCCGGGGCCGCCGGCTGCGCGGACCTTCGCCCCGCCCGCGCGGTCCTGTCGAGGGGCGCGGGGAGAGGGAGACGCGCATATGCTGCAGGAGTTCCGCGAATTCGCCGTCAAGGGCAACGTGGTGGACATGGGCGTGGGGATCGTGATCGGCGCGGCCTTCACCACCATCGTGCGCAGCTTCGTGGACGACATCGTCAACCCGTTGCTGGGGGTGTTCACCGGGGGGATCGACTTCTCCGAGCTTTATCTCGACCTGTCGGGCCAGGATCCGGCGACGCTGGCCGCGGCGAAGGAGCAGGGGCTGGCGGTGGTGAGCTACGGGGTGTTCATCAACGCGGTGATCACCTTCCTGATCGTGGCCTGGATCCTGTTCTTCGTGGTGCGCGGGATCAACCGGCTCAGGCGGCGGGGGGCGCCGGAGACGGAGTCGGCGCCCGAAGCGCCGCCAACGCCGACGGAGCTGGAGCTGCTGGGCGAGATCCGGGACCTGCTGAAGGCCCAGCGGGCTGGCTGAGCCGCCGGAAGCGGTTCAGTCCCGCAGCAGCAGGCGCGGCAAGGTGACGTCGATCCCCTGCGCCTCGCCCACAGGGCGGCAGGTGAGCCTGCCGGCGTGCGTGTTGAGGCCCGAGAGCAGGTGCGGGTCATCCTCCAGCGCCTGGCGCCAGCCCTTGTCGGCCAGCGCGATCAGGTAGGGCAGGGTGGCGTTGCCCAGCGCGATGGTGGAGGTGCGCGCCACCGCGCCGGGCATGTTGGCCACGCAGTAATGGACGATGCCATCCACGAGATAGGTGGGGTCGTCATGGGTGGTGGGGCGCGAGGTCTCGAAGCAGCCGCCCTGATCGATGGCGACGTCCACCACCGCCGCGCCGGGCTTCATCCCGGCGAGCTGCTGGCGGCGGACGAGCTTGGGGGCCGCGGCGCCGGGCACCAGGACGGCGCCGATGACCATGTCGGCGGAATAGACCAGATCCTCGGTGTTGGCCTTCGAGGCGTAGCGGGTGCGGAAGAGGGCGCCGTAGACCTCGTCGAGGTGACGAAGGCGGTCGATGGACTTGTCGAGGACGGTGACCTCGGCGCCCATGCCGGCGGCGACGCGGGCGGCGTTGGTCCCGACCACGCCGCCGCCGATGACGGTGACCTGCGCCGGGTCGACGCCGGGGACGCCGCCCATCAGCACGCCGCGGCCGCCCTGCGCCTTCTCCAGCGCGCGGGCGCCGGCCTGGGGGGCGAGGCGGCCGGCGACCTCGGACATGGGGGCCAGCAGGGGGAGGCCGCCATGGGCGTCGGTCACCGTCTCGTAGGCGATGGCGGTGACGCCGCTGTCCAGCAGGTCGCGGGTCTGGTCGGGGTCGGGGGCAAGGTGGAGATAGGTGAAGAGGACCTGGCCCTCGCGCAGCATCCGGCGCTCGGGCGCCTGAGGCTCCTTGACCTTCACGATGAGCTCGGACTCGGCGAAGACCTGCTCGGCGGTGGCGGCGAGGCGGGCGCCGGCGGCGGCGTAGTCCTCGTCGGGGAAGCCGGCGCCGAGGCCGGCGCCGGTCTCCACCAGCACCTCGTGGCCGTGGGCGGCGGCCTCCCGCGCGGCGGCGGGGGTGAGACCGACGCGGTGCTCCTGCGTCTTGATCTCCTTCGGGCATCCGATGCGCATGGCGTCCTCCCCTGGAATTTTGCAGCGGAGCATAGCGCGGATGACGGGGGAGGGGCGTGCAAAGGGCTCGCGTCATGCATCGGGAGCGTGCAAGGATTGGGCGCATGAGCGGGGATCGGACGAAGGGCGTTGCGCTGGACGGGATCGACCGGGCGATTCTGTCCGTGCTGCAGGCGCAGGGGCGGCTGCCCAATTCGGAGCTGGCCGAGCGGGTGCATCTGTCGCCCTCGGCCTGCCACCGGCGGGTGGCGCGGCTGGAGGCGGCCGGGGTGATCCGGGGCTATGCGGCGCTGCTGGACCCGCAGGCGGCGGGGCGGCGGTCCATCGTGTTCGTGGAGATCACGCTGCGCGGGCAGACGACCGAGACGCTGGAGGCCTTCGAGCGGGAGGCGGCGCGCCTGCCGGAGGTGCTGGAGTGCCACCTGATGGCGGGGACGGCGGACTACCTGCTGAAGGTGGCGGCAAGGGACCCGGAGGATTTCGCAAGGATCCACCGGGAGGCGCTGGCGCGGCTGCCGGGGGTGGCCCAGATGCAGTCGAGCTTTTCGCTGAAGGTGGTGCGGAGCACGACGGCGTTGCCGCTGGATTGAGGGGGCGACCGTTTTTCGGGCGGGCGCCGCGAAGTGGCGCAAACGACGACGGCAGTGCGGGCGCGCCAGAAATTGGCGCGCGGGCGCCGGGGGCTCTGAATTTCACCTTTGATTGGAATTATATTTGGGAATTATTTTGTGCGCGCGAAAAATCGCTTCCCGGTGAAGCGGTTTTTCTTTTAGTGAGGTGCGGGCGAGGGTCTTGCGTCCTTGTCAGAGCGCGGCCTGCAGGGCGTAGAGCGTGCCCATGCCCGCGGCGATGGCGCCAAGCAGGGAGCGGGTGAGGGCGCCGACGGCCAGCGCGGCCAGCGCCGCGGTCAGGCGGGCGGGGTCGGTCTCGCCCCCGGTCGCCTTGGGCCAGACGATCATCGGGGCGGCGAGGGCGGGGAGCACGGTGACGGGGACGTAGCGCAGAAGGCGCATCGCCCATTCGGGGAAGTCCTTCCCGCCCGCCAGCCCGAGGAAGGAGAGGCGGATGAGGTAGGTGCCAATCCCCAGCCCGGCGATCAGGGCCCAGAGGGTGATGTCGGAGACGCCGCTCATGCGTGCAGCGCCTCCCCGCGGGCGGCGCGAAGGCGGGCGAGGCGGATCTCGACCAGCGCGCCGGTCGCCATGCCCAGCGCGGCGGCGGCGAGCAGGCCGAGGCTCCAGGGCAGGCCGTCGAGCAGCAGGGCGAAGGCGATGGCCACCAGCGCCGCGGCCCAGTTGGCGGCGCCGCGCAGCATGGGGGCGAAGATGGCGATGAAGGTCGCCGGCGGGGCGAAGTCGATGGAGAGCGAGTCGGGGATGGCCCCGCCCGCCACGGCGCCGGCGAAGGTGGCGCCGATCCAGCAGGGCATGACAGGGACGGCGGCGCCGATGAAATAGGCGACCTTCTCCGACAGCGCCATGCGCGGGCGGTCGGTGAAGCGGCGGATGGCCAGCCCGTAGGTCTGGTCCACCAGCATGTAGGCCATCAGCAGCCGCACGCGCCCGGAGGCGCCGCCCAGATGCGGGGCCAGCGAGGCGGAGTACATCGCCATGCGCAGGTTCACCGCCAGCGCGGCGGCGAGCGCGACGAGGGCGGGGGCGCCCTGGTTGAGAAGCTCGACGAAGGCGAACTGGGAGGCGCCGGCGATGACGAAGCTGGTCATCACCATGGTCTCGAGCAGGTTCAGCCCCGCCTCGGTCGCCACGACGCCGAAGAGCATGCCGAAGGGGACGGCGACGACGATGAAGGGCAGGGCGCCGAGCGCGCCGTCGCGGAAGGCGCGGGCGGGCTGCGGGGCGTCGCGCTGCGGCTTGCCGTCGGGGTCCTGGCGGCTCATCCTGAGGGCTCCGGGGTCGGGGGCGGTTCGGCTCCCTTAGCGTCCCCGGAGCGCGCGCGCAAATCAGGGATGGTGACGCATGGCGTCAGCGCAGGACATGCCGGGCTGGCTGATCGCCCCGCGGCCGGGGGACGGGCGGCTGACGCGGGCGGTGACGGGGCGCGACGAGACGGGGGCGGCGCGGGAGCTGCGCGTGGTCGAGGAGCGGCCGCTGACGCTCTACCTCAACGGCCAGGAGATCGTGACGGCCATGACCATCGGGGACTGGCCGGAATATCTGGCGGTCGGCTACCTGGCCAACCAGGGGATGCTGCGGGCCGATGACGAGATCACCGCCGTGGAGCATGACGACGAGCTCGAGGTCGTGGTGGTGCGCACGGCGCGGGCGACGGATTACGAGGACAAGCTGAAGCGCAGGACGCGGACCTCGGGCTGCGCGGTGGGCACGGTCTTCGGGGACATGATGGAGGGGCTGGAGGGGGTGAGGCTGCCCGGCGGCGAGGTGCGGACCTCGGAGCTTTACGCGCTGGCGAAGGCGATCAACACCACGCCGAGCCTCTATCTGGAGGCGGGGGCGATCCACGGCACCGTGCTGTGCCGGGGCGCGCGGCCGCTGGTCTACATGGAGGATGTCGGGCGCCACAACGCGGTGGACAAGATCGCGGGGTGGATGCGGATGGAGGGCGTCGGGGCCTCGGACAAGCTGCTCTACACCACCGGTAGGCTGACTTCGGAGATGGTGATCAAGACGGCGCTGATGGGAATCCCGGCGCTGGCCTCGCGCTCGGGCTTCACGGCCTGGGGGGTGGAGATCGCGCGGCAGGTGGGGCTGACGCTGATCGGGCGGCTGAAGGGGCGGCGGTTCCTGTGCCTGTCGGGGGAGGAGCGGCTGGTGCGGGACGCGGACCTCAGCGCGGCGGCGGAGGAGCCGGCGCGGATGCGGCGCAAGGGGGCGCGGGATGGCTGAGGGCGCCCGTCCCCGGCGCGCCTCCCGCCCGCCCGCCCCGCCGCGCCGGGGGCGGGCGGGCGCATGACGGTCGTGGGCGTGATCCTCGCGGGCGGGCTCGGGACCCGGATGGGCGGCGGGGACAAGGGGCTGCTGGAGGTCGGGGGGCGGCCTCTGCTGGCCCATGTGATCGCGCGGCTGGGGGCGCAGGTGGAGGCCATGGCGCTGAACGCCAACGGCGATGCGGGGCGGTTCTCGGGCTTCGGGCTGGAGGTGATCGCGGACGCGATTCCGGACCGGCCGGGCCCCCTGGCCGGGGTGCTGGCGGGGATGGACTGGGCGGCGGCGCGGGGGGCGGAGCGCGTGGTGAGCGCGGCCTGGGACACGCCGTTCTTTCCGCGCGACCTGGTGGCGCGGCTGGAGGCGGGGGCCGAGGCGGAGGGCGTCCCGCTCGCCATGGCGATGACGCCGGACCCGGAGCGGGGGCTGGCGCGGCATCCGACCTTCGGGCTGTGGGACGTCTCGCTGCGCGAGGACCTGCGGGCGGCGCTGGACGGGGGCCTGCGCAAGGTGGTGGCCTGGACGGAGCCGAAGGGCTGCGCGCGGGTGGTGTTCGGGGCGGAGCCGTTCGACCCGTTCTTCAACGTCAACACGCCGGAGGACCTGGAGGAGGCGGAGCGGCTGTGGCGGACGCATCTGGCGGGGGCCGCATGAAGGTCTGGGGCGTGGTGGGCTGGAAGAACGCGGGCAAGACCACGCTGGTCGCGGGGCTGGTGCGGGAGATCGCGTCCCGCGGGCTGCGGGTCTCCACGCTCAAGCACACGCATCATGCGGTGGATGTGGAGCGCGAGGGCTCGGACACCTGGAAGCACCGGCAGGCGGGGGCGGAGGAGGTGATGCTGGCCTCCTCGGCGCGCTGGGCGCTGATGCGCGAGGTCCGGGGGGCGGAGCCGGAGCTGGAGGAGCTGCTGGCGCGGATGGCGCCGGTGGATCTGGTGATCGCCGAAGGGTGGAAGCGGGGGCTGCAGCCGAAGCTGGAGGTTCACCGGGTCGGGGCCGGGCGGCCCCTGCTGGCGGCGGAGGATCCGGGGGTGCGGATCGTGGCCGCGGACGGGGCGGTGGAGACGGACCGGCCGGTGATCGGGCTGGATGACGTCACGGGGGCGGCGGATTTCATCCTGCGGGAGCTGGGGCTGGCATGAGGCGCGATCCGCCGAGGCTGAGGAACGACTGTTTCGCCCTGCCTCCGGGGGTGGCCTGGACTCCGGTGGACGAGGCGCTGGGGCGGCTGCGGGACCGGTGCGAGGTCGTCGCGGGGGTGGAGGAGGTCGCGGTCGGCGACGCCGCGGGGCGGGTGCTGGCGGAGGATCTGCGGGCGGCGCGGGCCAACCCGCCGGCGGCGAATTCGGCGGTGGACGGCTACGCCTTCGCGCATGGCTCGCTGACCGGGACGGACCCGGAGCGTCTGCGGCTGCTGGAGGGGCGGGCGGCGGCGGGGGCGCCTTGCGCCGCGCGCGTGCCGGAGGGCGCGGCGCTGCGGGTGCTGACCGGCGCGGCGCTGCCGGAGGGGTGCGACACGGTCGTGCTGGAGGAGGATGTCGGCATCGAGGGCGAGGAGCTGCGGCTGCGGCCGGGGCTGAAGGCGGGGGCCAACGCGCGGGGGGCGGGGGAGGATCTGGCCGAGGGGGATGTGGCGCTGCGGGCGGGGGCCGTGCTGCGGCCGCAGGACCTGGCGCTGGCGACGGCGGCGGGGGCCGCGCGGCTGGCGGTGCGGCGGCGGCTGCGGGTGGGGGTGCTGTCCACCGGGGACGAGCTGGCGGAGCCGGGGGCGGCGGCGCCCGGGGCGGTGATGGATGCGAACCGGCCGATGCTGCTGGCGCTGGCGCGGGGCTGGGGGTTCGAGGCGGTGGATCTGGGGCGGGCGGCGGACGAGGCGGGCGCGGTGCGGGAGGCGCTCGACCGCGGCGCGGCGCAGGCGGATGCGGTGCTGACCTCCGGGGGCGCGAGCGCGGGGGACGAGGATCATGTCTCGGCCGTGCTGCGCGAGGCGGGGGCTTTGGGGGTCTGGCGCATCGCGGTGAAGCCGGGGCGGCCGCTGGCGCTGGGCGTCTGGGACGGGGCGGCGGTGTTCGGGCTGCCGGGCAACCCGGTCGCGGCCTTCGTCTGCGCGCTGGTTTTCGCGCGGCCCGCCCTGCTGGCGATGGCGGGGGCGGGGTGGCGCGAGCCCCTGGGGTTCGAGGTTCCGGCGGCGTTTTCCAAGCGGCGCAAGGCGGGGCGGCGGGAGTATCTGCGCGCGCGGCTGGACGCGCAGGGGCGGGCGGAGGCGTTCCGGTCGGAGGGGTCGGGGCTGATCTCGGGGCTGAGCTGGGCCGACGGGCTGGTGGAGCTGCCCGACGAGGGGCCGGACGTGGCGCCGGGGGATGCGGTGCGGTTCCTGCCCTTCGCGGGCTTCGGGATTTGAGGGTTGGCGCGCCCTCGGGGGCGCTGGTGCGGGCGGGGGGCTTTTACGCGGCGATGTTCGGCGCGCTGGGGGTGCATCTGCCCTTCTGGCCGCTCTGGCTGTCGGACTGGGGGCTGAGCGAGGGGGAGATCGGGGCCTATGCGGCCGCGGGCTTCGCGCTGCGGCTGGTCGCCGGGCTGGGGCTGCCGGTGCTGGCGGACCGGCGGCAGGCGCGGCGCGCGGTGCTGGGGGCGACGGCGGCGGCGGGGGCGGCGCTGTTTTTGGGGCATCTGTGGATCGAGAGCCGGGGGGTTCTGCTGGTCGCCACCATGCTGACCGCGGGGGCGTTCGCGGCGATGCTGCCGATCGGGGACGCTCTGGGCGTGGCGGCGGCGCGGGACTTCGGGTTCGACTACGGGCGGGCGAGATCGGCGGGGTCGGCGGCCTTCCTCGGGATGAACATCGGGATGGGGGCGGCGATCGGCTGGCTGGGGGCGGACGCGGCGCTGTGGGCGATCGCGGGGTTCCTGGCGCTGGCGGGATGGCTGGGGGCGACGCATCCGGGCGGGGGGCGGGTGAAGGCGGGGCCGCGGCCCTCCTGGGGGGAGATGCGGGGGGTGGTGACGCGGCGGGCCTTCGTGCTGTTCGCGCTGGCCTCGGGGTTGGCGCAGAGCTCTCACGGGGTGATCTACGCCTATGGCTCGGTGCACTGGCGGGGGCTGGGTATTTCGGAGGGCACGATCGGGATGCTGTGGGCCGCGGGGGTGGCGGCGGAGATCGTGCTGATGGCGGCCTTCGGCGGCTGGCTGACGCGGCGGCTGGGGGCGGCGGGGGCGCTGATGCTTTCGGGCGCGGCGGGGGTCGTGCGCTGGGGGGCGATGACGCTGGAGCCGACGGTGGCGGCGCTGTGGGCCCTGCAGGCGGGGCATGCGCTGACCTTCGCCGCCGCGCATCTGGGCGCGATGGCGTTTCTGGCGGCGGCCGTGCCGGACCGGGTGCTGGGCGCGGCGCAGGCGATCAAGAGCGCGCTGGGGATCGGGGTGCTGATGGCCGCGACGATGGGGGCGGCCGCGCTGATCTACCCGGCTTTCGGGGCGGGGGCGTGGTGGCTGGGGGCGGCGATGTCGGCCGGGGCCCTTGTCGCGGCCTGGGCGGCGGGGCGGGCCTGGGACGGGCGGATGCTGTCGCCCTGACGGCCGGGGCGCGAGGGCGAGGCGCGCGCGGGAGGGCGGGCGGGACGTGCGCCTCGCCCTCGCGCGGGGGTCAGCCGCGCCAGCGGGGCATGACGTAGACCGAGGGCGTCGTGGGCAGGGTGCGGGGGGTGAGGGTGAGCGAGTCCACATCCGAGCGGATGATGCGGAACCTGTCCTCCATGCCCGACAGGAAGCCGTCGAGGGAGCCGGGGCTCCAGTAGTGCATGGGCAGGACCACGGAGGCGCGCACGCGCTTGAGCAGGTCGATCATCTCGGGCAGGCCTAGGGTCACGGTGCCGTCCACCGGGGCCATGACCACGTCGAGGCGGCCGATGGCGGCGTAGTCGTCGGGGCCCAGCGTGTGGTGCAGGTGGCCCAGATGGCCGATGCAGAGCTGGCCGACCTCGTAGATGAAGATGGAGTTGCCGTCGGGCTCGCGCCCGCCGCCCCAGCTTCGGATGTCGGTGGGCACGTTGCGCACCAGGACGTCGCCGACCTCCAGCCAGTGCTCGGCCTTCTCTGCGTCGTCGGTCCCCCAGCCGCGCAGGACGTGGTCGATGTCGGGGTGGGGGTAGGCGGTCCAGTGCGTCTCGTGGGCATGGTTCATGGTGACCACGGTCGGCGCCTCGACCGGGCCGGCGTGGCCGGAATAGTCGGTGGCGATGCTCACGCCGCCGGCCGTCTCGATCAGGTAGGTGGAGTGGGCGATGTAGCGGATGGTCACCTCGCCCTCGTAGTCGCCGCCGGCCTGGGCGAGGCGGATGTGCTGGGCGCCCGGAAGCTGCATGGCGACCGATTGGCAGACGGAGGCGGCGGCGGGCGCGGCGCTGAGGCAGAGGGCGGCGGCCAGAAGGCGGCGGGCGAAGGCGGGCATGGCGGGCTCCCCGTCGGCTCGGATTCCGTGGGGGAAGATGCTAGCGCAGAGCGCCGCGCGGAAAAGTCGCGAAGGCGTGAAGGGCCGGGAGGGGGGCGTCCCCTCCCGGCCCTTTGAATCGCCCTGGCGCCGGACGCGCCGGCCCGGCGGCCGCCCGGCTCAGCCGGCGCGAGCGCGGCGGCGGCGCATGGCGAGCCCCGCGACCGCGAGCCCGCCCGCCAGCATCGGCAGAGCCGCGGGAACCGGAACCGCCGCGCTCGACGCGGCGATCTCCCCGTCAAGCGCCGAGATGGTCAGCTGGAAGTCGCCGGGGCTGCCGGGAATATCGATCCCCGCTTCGTCTTCCTGGAAGCCGTTCGCTTCCAGGAACGCGTCCTCGCGGAAGCCTGCGAGGGCCTGCGCCAGCGTGAACGACAGACTGCCCACGAAGATCCGGTAGTCGCCCGCGCCCAGCGCCGCGGTCGTGTTCGAATCCAGGTTGCTCACCGACCCGTCCGAGCCGAGCAGCCCGTCATCGTTGGAGAACACCTGCGTCTCCGCGCCGCGATCGTAGAGCAGGATCTGCGTGTCGATCTCGTTTCTCGTGTCGCTCGGACCGATCAGATCGTCCGAGATGGCTACCTCGTAGGCGAGCACGTCGAAATTGACGTCTCCGGGGCTCAGGACGGTGAAGTCGAAGCTTTCGATGCTGAAGTCCTGATGGTCTCCGTCGCCGTCGAAATCGCCCAGCTCCACCTGACCGGTCACCACCAGAGCCTGCGCCGCCGTGGAGAGCGACATCGCCGCGGCGAGGCCAAGCGCCATCGCGCCAAACATCTTCATCCAAGACACTCCTACGTGCACGCTTCCGTTAAGGTTTTGTTCATTATTGCGTTCCGGACATGGCGTCAAGCGCTCTCGTCCGGCTCAGCGCCCGCCGCTCTCAATGATGCGGGCCGGTCCCGGTCGGCGGCGGGGCCGCGGCGGGGTCCTGCGGGTCGTGGTCGAGGGTCCAGACGGTCTCCGCCCCGCGCCGGCCCGGCAGGGTCTGCACGCCGCGGAAGCGCCAGCCGGACTCGGGGTAGCCGGCGGCGGCGATGATCTCGGCCGAGGCGACGGCGGCGCAGCGCAGGGGGCGGCTGAGGGCCTCCAGCCGGGCGGCGACGTTGACGGTGTCGCCCACGGCGGCGAGCTCCATGCGCCCGGGGGAGCCGACGTCGCCGACCACGACCTCGCCCAGATGCACGCCGACGGAGAGGCGGACGGGGTCCTCGCCGCGGGCGACGCGGGCGCGGTTCCATTCGCTCATCCGCGCGAGGATGGCCGCGGCGCAGTCCAGCGCGCGGCGGGCGAGGACGACGGGCTTCGGCGGGCCGTCCTCGCCGTCGTGAAGCGCCACGCCGAAGGTCGCCATCGCCCCGTCGCCGATGAACTTGTCGAGCACGCCGCGGGCGCGGAAGACCTCCTCGGCCACGAGGCCGTGGACCTCGCGCAGCATGGCGACGACCTCCTCGGGGTCGCGCCCCTCGGCCCAGCCGGTGAAGCCGACGACGTCGGTGAACATCACCGCCGCCGTCACCTCGCGGTCGGCGAGGAAGGGCTCGTCGGTCTCGGCCATGCGCTCGGCCATCTCGCGGGGGAGGTAGCGCTCCAGGTTGGCGCCGCGCCGCTCCAGCCGCGCCTGGCGGGCGACGAGGCTGCGCGAGCCGCGCACGACCTGGGCGAGCATGCCGGCGACGACGAGGAACACCGCC
>JBNJGE010000115.1:0-10910 GCA_051747505.1 Pseudomonadota bacterium
CGGCCGCTCGGCCGTCTACGCCGCCGGCGGCATGGCCGCCACCTCGCACCCGCTGGCCTCCAAGACGGCCGTGGAGGTGCTGGAGGCGGGCGGCAACGCGGTGGACGCGGCGATCGCCGCCAGCTTGCTGAGCGGGCTGTGCGAGCCGGCGATGACGGGGATCGGCGGCGACATGTTCGCCCTGGTCCATCGCGAGGGGGAGGAGATCGTCGGGCTCAACGCGTCGGGCCGGGCGCCGAAGGGGCTCTCGGCGGCGAAGCTGCGGGCGGAGGGGCATTCGGTGATGCCCGAGCAGAGCGCCCATGCCGTGACCGTGCCCTGCGCGGTGGACGGCTTCTGCCGGCTGTCGGCCGATCACGGGAAGCTGGGGCTGGACCGGGTCCTGGCGCCGGCGATCCGCTATGCCGAGGAGGGCGTGCCGGCGGCGCCGCGGGTGGCCTTCGACTGGCTGCATGGCGAGGGGCGGCTGCAGGGGGCCGCGCGGGCGCATTTTCTGAACAACGGCAAGGCCCTGGGCGCGGGGCAGATGTTCCGCGCGCCGGGGCAGGCGCAGGTGCTGCGCAGGATCGCCGAGCAGGGCCGCGCGGGCTTCTACGAGGGCGAGGTGGCGCAGGACATGGTGGACAGCCTGCGCGCGATGGGCGGCGCCCACACGCTGGAGGACTTCGCGGCGACGGCCAGCGACTATGTCGATCCGGTCTCGGGCGACTATCGCGGCGCGGAGCTGGTGGAGCTGCCGCCCAACGGCCAGGGGGCGACGGCGATCCTGATGGCCAACATCCTGAGCCATTTCGACATCTCGGGGCTCGACCCGTTCGGGGCGGAGCGGGCGCATATCGAGGCCGAGGCGGCGAAGCTCGCCTATGACGCGCGCAACCGCTTCATCGCGGACCCGGAGCATTCGGCGGTGCGGCTGGAGCACATGCTCTCGGACGAGACGGCGCGGCGGCTGGCGGCGCTGATCGACCCGGACAAGGCGATGGCCGATCCGCGGAAGGTCAGCGAGGAGGTGCATCGCGAGACGATCTACCTCACGGTGGTGGACCGGGACCTGACGAAGGTCTCGCTGATCTATTCCGTCTACAAGGATTTCGGGTCGGGGCTGGCCTCGGACCGGTTCGGGGTGCTGTTCCAGAACCGCGGCGCGGGGTTCACCCTGGAAGAGGGGCACCCGAACGAGGCGGCGAGCGGCAAGCGGCCCATGCACACCATCATTCCGGCGATGATCCGCAGCGGCGGGCAGGTGACGACCTCCTTCGGGGTGATGGGCGGGGCCTATCAGCCCACCGGGCATGCGCGGGTTCTGTCGAACATCGTGGATTTCGGGATGGAGCCGCAGGCGGCGCTGGACGCGCCGCGCAGCTTCTTCGACCAGGGCGAGATGCAGCTGGAGCGGGGCTACGAGCCCCGTGTGCGCGCGGAGCTGGAGCGGCGCGGGCACAGATGTGTGGAGCCGCTCAAGCCCATCGGGGGCGCGCAGATGATCGTGGTGGACCGCGCGGACGGGGTGCTGATCGGCGCCTCGGATGCGCGCAAGGACGGGTGCGCGCTGGGGCTGTAGCCCCCCGCGCGGGGAGGCGGTCGCATGAGCCTGAGGCTGATCCGGGTGACGGCGGCCGCCGAGCGCATCGAGCAGCTTAGGAACGGCGTCGCGGGCCGCGAAGGGGTCCTCGACCACGGCGTGTCGCCCGCGGAGCGCGGACGGCTGACGCTGAGCCTCCTGTCGGGCGCCTATGAGCGCCAGGAGCTGCTGGACGACATCCAGGACCATTTCGGCGGATCCCTCGGCTGGCGGATGGTGGTGCTGCCGGTGGAGGGGATGGCGCCGAAGCCGGAGCTGGACGAGGCGCAGGAGGCGCGCATGAACCGCGCCGCCGAGGTCGAGACGCGCGAGGAGCTCTACAACCAGGTGGCCGGCAGGGCGCGGACGGACAGCAATTACGTGCTGCTGGCCGCGCTCTCGACCGTGGTGGCCACGGTGGGGATGAGCGAGGACGAGCCGGCGGTGGTGATCGGGGCGATGGTGATCGCGCCCCTGCTGGGGCCCCATCTGGCGCTGACGCTGGGCGCGGCGCTGGGGGACCGGACCCTGGTCCGGCGTGCGGCGGGCGCGGCGGCGCTGGGGATCGCGCTGGCGGTGGGGCTCGCCTACGCGCTGGGGCTGGCGGCGCCGCTGGACCTGGGCGCGGGAGAGGTGCTGGCGCGCACGGGGCTTTCGGCCTCCGGGATCGCGCTGGCGCTCGCCTCCGGCGCGGCGGCGGCGCTGTCGGTGACCACGGGGCTGTCGAGCGCGCTGGTGGGGGTGATGGTCTCGGTCGCGCTGCTGCCCCCGGCGGCGGCGGTCGGGCTGATGCTAGCCGCCGGCGAGACCGACCGCGCCCTGGGCGCGGCCCTCCTGCTGGCGACGAACGTGGTCTGCGTCAACCTCGCGGGGCAGGTGGTGTTCCTGCTGCGCGGCGTGCGCCCGCGCACCTGGCTGGAGCGGCGGGAGGCCGTGGGATCGGTGGGGATCAGCCTGCTGGTCTGGGCAATCGGGCTGGCGGCGCTGGCCGCGGTGGCGGCGCTGCGCGCGAGCGGCTGAGGCGACTTTCCCCGGGGGCCTTGCCTCCGCCCGCCATCCCGCTTCAGATGCGGGCGCGAACAGGGGAGGCGCGCATATGGGCGAGGCGACGGAGCCGCTGGTCTTCGACGGCCACAACGACATTCTTCTGAAGCTCTGGCGGGCGGAGCAGGCGGGCGAGGGCCGGCCGGAGACGCTGTTCGCCGAAGGCGCGGGCGGGCACCTCGACCTGCCGCGGATGCGCGCGGGCGGCTTCGGGGGCGGCTTTTTCGCGATCTTCTGCCCCTCCGAGGGCTTCAGCATGGACATGGGCGCGGCGGGGGGCGGCTACGACCTGCCCCTGCCCCCGCCGATGGCGCAGGCGGAGGCGCTGCCCATCGCCATGGCCCAGGCGGGCATCCTGCTGCGGCTGCACGCCGAGGGGATGGTGCGGCTGTGCCGCACGGCGGGCGAGATCGAGGCCGCGATGGCGGCCGGCGAGGTCGCGGCGCTGATGCATCTGGAGGGGGCCGAGGCGATCGACCCGGAGTTCCGGGCGCTGGAGGTGCTGGACCGGGCGGGGCTGTCCTCGCTGGGGCCGGTCTGGAGCCGGGACAACCGCTTCGCCCACGGGGCGCCCTTCGCCTTCCCCTCCTCGCCCGACCGCGGGCCGGGGCTGACCGATCTGGGCCGGGCGCTGGTGCGCGAATGCGACGCGCGGCGCATCCTGGTGGATTGCAGCCACCTGACCGAGGCGGGCTTCTGGGACGTGGCCGAGGTCAGCGAGCGGCCGCTGGTCGCCACCCATTCCAACGCCCATGCGCTGTGCCCGCATGCGCGCAACCTGACCGACCGCCAGCTCGACGCGATCCGCGAGCGGGACGGGATGGTGGGGGTCAACCTCGCCACCGGCTTCCTGCGCGAGGACGGGCAGATGGCGGCGATGGAGGACCTCGACGCGCTGCTGCGCCACATCGCCCACATGGTCGAGCGCGTCGGCGAGGACCGGGTGGGGCTCGGCTCCGACTTCGACGGGGCGAAACTTCCGCGGCCGATCCGCGACGTGGCCGGGCTGCCGGCCCTGCGCGCCGCGCTGCGCGAGGCGGGCTTCGGGGAGGAGTTCCTGGAGAAGTTCTGCCGGGGGAACTGGATGCGCGTTCTGCGCGCCGTCCGCGGGGCCTGAGCCGACCCGCGCGGAAGGGTCAGTGGGTCTGGATGGCCTCGACCTCGTACTGGCCGCCATCGAGATCGCCGAAGAGCTCTCCGACCTGGGGGTGATCCACCGGGTCGCCGGTCTCGTCCGGCACGAGGTTCTGCTCGGAGACGTAGGCGTGGTAGTAGCTCGTCTCGTTCTCGGCCAGCAGGTGGTAGAAGGGCTGGTCCTTTCGCGGCCGGTTCTCCTCGGGGATGGACTGCCACCACTCGTCGGTGTTCGAGAACTCCGGGTCCACGTCGAACACGACGCCCCGGAAGGGGTGGAAGCGGTGACGCACCACCTGCCCGATGCGGTACTTGGCCGTGCTGATCATGCTCTGCGCCATGTGCGGGCTGGATCCTGTATCGTCTGTTTCGCCTTTTTCCATTGCCTCGAAGGTAAGTACGGAGGCGATGCGAGTCCAGCCGACGCGCTGCGGCGCCGCAAGCGCGGCGCCCCCGGACGGGGTTGACGGGGCGCTCCGGCGCTTCCGCGCGGGGCGCGGTTGCGCTATACTGACCCAAAGAACGAGCAGACGAAAAACGAACGGACAGGCCCGCCATGAAAGCGCGCGCGCTCGCCGCCCTGGCGCTGCTGGGACTTCTCGCCGGGTGCGCGAGCGACTCCCAGCCCTCGAATGTCGAGAACGCCTGCGCGATCTTCCGGGATCGCCCGCACTGGCGCGACGCGGTGGCGCAGTCGGAGGCGCGATGGGGGGCGCCGGCGGCCGTGCAGCTCGCCATCATCTGGAAGGAAAGCAGCTTCCGCCCCGACGCGCAGCCCGCGCGGGAATACGCGCTGGGCTTCATCCCCTGGGGTCGGCGAAGCTCCGCCTACGGGTTCGGGCAGGCGATCGACGGAACCTGGGAGTGGTATCAGCGCGAGACCGGCAACTGGGGCGCGGACCGCGACGACTTCGAGGACGCGGCCGATTTCGTGGGGTGGTACATGGCGCGCAGCGCGCGGGTCAACGGCATCCCGATGGAGGACGCCTTCAACCACTACATCGCCTATCACGAGGGGCATGCGGGCTGGCAGCGGGGGGGCTGGCGCCAGAAGTCCTGGCTGCAGCGGGTCGCCGGCGAGGTGCGCAGCAAGGCGGACGAGTACGACCGGCACATGACGCGCTGCGGCTGAGGGTTCGCGAGGCCCCGGGCCGGGCGCCGGGCGGCCCTCCCGCCCCTGCGCCGGCCTTGCGCCGCGGGCCGGAGGTCGACGCCCGTGCAACGGGCGACGCGGCGCCCTGCGGGGCTCAGCGCCGGCGCCGGGCCGCGATGCCGAGCACGGCCAGCCCGACGCCGAGCAGCGGAAGCGCCGCGGGCAGCGGCACGGAGGCGCCGACGCCGCCCTCAACGGCCTCGAAGCTGTAGACCTGCACGCCCGCGCGCAGATCGGCCTCGCCCCCCGTCTCCCGCCCCGAGACGATCAGGGCGTAATAGGTCCCGGGCTCGGTCAGCCGGAACTCGCCGCTGGAGACGGCGTTGGGGCCGGCGACGACCTCGAAGGTCTCCCCCGACGCGTCGCCGAGCACGAGCAGGGCCGAGTCCCCGCCCAGATCGTCCAGCGTCAGGGTCAGGCCGGCGCCGATGACGTAGTCGCCCAGCGTGGCGCCGCCCCAGGTCGCGCCGCCGGGCGCGGGGCAGCCGCCGAGGCCGGGGCGGACGGCGGGCCGGGTGTCATCGCAGTCCTCGTCGGGGCCCAGATAGGGCGAGAGCAGCGGCGAGCCGAAGACGGGGGCGCCGTCGTTGACGAAGCCGTCGTCGTCCCGGTCGAGGCCGGCCGCCAGGGCGTTCAGCGCCTCGGGGCTCGCGATCGGCGTGGCGCCCGCGGCGGCCGGAATCGCGACGAGGGCCGCGGCGAAGAGCGCGGCGCGCGCATGGCGCGGCCGGACGGCGATGGTCATGACGGCATCCCCCCAACGATCGATGCCATGTATATAAATGAAAGCTGAACGCCCGGCAATCGCGCCTACCGCCCCGCGCCGGGCCGCCCCCTTGCCCCGCCCCGGCGCCGGCCCTACACCTTGCGCGGCCCGGGGGCGGCAGGCGGTTCCGGGCGCGGACGAGGCGAACGGCAAGGGGCGCGCGCATGATCACCGGCAACCAGATCCGGTCCGAGTTCCTGGAGTTCTTCAGGGAGCGGGGGCACGAGGTCGTCGCCTCCTCGCCCATCGTGCCGCGCAACGACCCCACGCTGATGTTCGTCAATTCGGGCATGGTCCAGTTCAAGGACGTGTTCACGGGGATCGAACACCGGCCGTATTCGCGCGCGACCACCTCGCAGAAATGCGTGCGGGCCGGGGGCAAGCACAACGATCTGGACAATGTCGGCTACACGGCCCGGCACCACACCTTCTTCGAGATGCTCGGCAACTTCTCCTTCGGGGACTATTTCAAGGAGGAGGCGATCCGGCACGCCTGGGAGTTCTCCACGCAGAGGCTGGGGCTGCCGGCGGAGAAGATCCTTGTGACCGTCCACGCCTCCGACGAGGAGGCCGCCGAGCTGTGGAGCCGCATCGCCGGGCTGCCGGAGGAGCGGATCATCCGCATCGACTCCGACGACAACTGGTGGCGGATGGGCGACACGGGGCCCAACGGGCCCTGCACGGAGCTGTTCTACGACCACGGGCCGGAGGTCTGGGGCGGCCCTCCGGGGAGCCCCGAGGAGGACGGGGACCGGTTCGTGGAGTTCTGGAACCTCGTCTTCATGCAGTACGAGACCTTCGCGGACGGGACCTCGCGGCCCCTGCCGAAACCGTCCGTGGACACCGGGATGGGGTTGGAGCGGGTGACGACCATCCTGCAGGGGGTCCACAACAACTACGAGACCGACCTCTTCATGCCGATCATCGAGGCCTCGGCGGAGCTGACGGGCCAGGCGGCGGACGGGGAGATGGTGACCTCGCACCGGGTGATCGCGGATCATCTGCGCTGTTCGGCCTTCCTGATCGCCGAAGGGGTGCTGCCCTCGAACGAGGGGCGGGGCTATGTCCTGCGGCGCATCATGCGGCGGGGGATGCGGCATGCGCACATGCTGGGCGCGAAGGAGCCGCTGATGCACCGGCTGGCGCCGGCGCTGATCGACCTGATGGGCGGGCACTACTCCGAGCTGCGCGAGGCGGAGGCGCTGATCCGGGAGACGCTGCGCGCGGAGGAGGAGCGGTTCCGCGCCACGCTCGACCGCGGGCTGAAGCTGCTGGAGGACGAGCTGGACAGGCTGCCCGAGGGGGCGGCCCTGCCCGGGGAGACGGCCTTCAGGCTGTATGACACCTACGGCTTTCCGCTGGACCTGACGCAGGACATCCTGCGCGGGCGGGAGCGGTCGGTGGACGAGGCCGGCTACGACGCCGCGATGGCCGAGCAGAAGGCGCGGGCGCGCGCGGCCTGGGCCGGCACGGGCGACGCGGCCAACGAGAAGGTCTGGTACGACATCCGCGACCGGGTGGGGCCGAGCGAGTTCCTGGGCTACGCCGACACGAAGGCGGGCGCGCAGGTGGTGGCGCTGGTCAGGGACGGCGAGGAGGTGGAGCATGTCGCCGGACACGCGCCCTTCGAGTTCGTGGCCAACCAGACGCCCTTCTACGCCGAGCAGGGCGGCCAGATCGGGGACGCGGGCGAGGCGCTGACGGAGAGCGGCGTGCGGATCGAGATCACGGACGTTCAGAAGCGGGCGGACGGGGTCTTCGTGCATTCGGCGCGCATCGCCTCGGAGGCGGAGCATGTGGTCAATCGCGGGGAGTCGCTGACGCTGACGGTGGACCCGGCGCGGCGGCTGGCGGTCTGCGCGCATCACTCGGCCACGCATCTGCTGCACGAGGCGCTGCGCCGCCGGCTGGGCGAGCATGTGGCGCAGAAGGGCTCTCTGGTGGCGCCGGACCGGCTGCGCTTCGACATCTCTCACGGCGCGGCCATCGGCGAGGCGGAGCTGCGCGATGTGGAGCGCGAGGTGAACGCGCGGATACGTGCCTGCACGCCGGTCGAGACCCGGGTGATGGCGCTGGAGGAGGCGCGGGCCGCCGGCGCGCGGGCGCTGTTCGGGGAGAAGTATTCCGAGGAGGTCCGCGTCGTCGCCATGGGCGGGCGCGAGGAGGGGGCGAACGCGCCCTGGTCGATGGAGCTGTGCGGCGGCACGCATGTCGGCAACACCGGCCAGATCGGCTTCTTCAGGATCCTGCGCGAGGAAGGGCTCGCGGCCGGCGTGCGGCGGATCGAGGCGGTGGCGCATGAGGCCGCGGAGCGGCACGTGGCCGAGCGCTTCGGGCTGCTGGAGGCCGCGGCGGCGGCGGCGAACGCCACGCCCGCGGAGCTGCCGGGGCGCGTGGAGGCGCTGGGGGCCGAGCGGCGCTCGCTGGAGCGGGAGCTGGCGGAGGCCAAGAAGAAGCTCGCCACCGGCGGGGGCGTGGCGGAGGGCGAGACGATCGGCGAGGCCACGCTGACCCTGCGCCAGGTGGAGGGGCTGAGCCCCAAGGAGATGAAGTCGGCGGTGGATGAGCTGCTGACCAGGGCCCCGGGCGTCGTGGCGCTGGCGGCGACCTCGGAGGGCAAGGGCTCGCTGGTGGTCGGGGTCTCTCCCGAGTTCGCGGAAAAGGCGGACGCGGTGGCGCTGGTGCGCGCGGCGGCCGCGGAGCTCGGCGCCAAGGGCGGCGGCGGCCGGCCCACCATGGCGCAGACGGGCGGGCCGCAGGGCGAGGGCGTGGGCCGCGCGCTGGAGGCCGTGGCCGCGGCGGCGCGCGAGGCGCTGGGCTGAATCTCGCCGCATCAGGACCGGATCGGGGGCCGCCTTCGGGCGGCCCTTTTTCGCGCCCCCCTGCCCGGTCCGTCACGGAACGTCCGCGGGACAGGGCGGTTTTGAGGGTGTATGATCCGCGGCCAACGCCGGCGATGCAGACCGGCGACCGCACCTGGCCTGAGGACAAGGAGCAGACCCATGACCCGCGCCCATCGCCCGACCCGACGCCGCGCGCTCGCGGCGCTCGCCGCCGCCCTTCTGGCGCTTCCGCTGCTGGCCGCCCCGCAGGCGCGCGCCGCCTCCGAGTCCGCCGACGTCATCGACCTGCGCGTGCGCCACTCGATCGAGCGGCTGTACCAGACCGTTCCGGGCTCCCGCGAGCTGATGGAGCGGGCCAAGGGGGTGCTCGTCGTTCCCGGCATCACCAAGGCCGGCTTCATCGTGGGCGGCGCCTATGGGGAAGGGGCGCTGATGATCAACGGCAACACGGTCGGCTACTACTCGATGGCCTCCGCGTCCTTCGGCTTCCAGGCCGGCGCGCAGAAATTCGACCAAGCGCTGTTCTTCATGACCACGGCGGCGCTGGAGAAGTTCCGCCGCGCCCAGGGCTGGGAGGTGGGAGCGGACGCCGAGGTGACGGTGCCCGATCAGGGGCTGTCCGCCGGCATCACCACCACCACCGCCCAGGCGCCGGTGATCGCGGTGACCTTCGGGCAGACCGGCCTGATGGGCGGGGTGAGCCTGGAGGGCGCCAAGTACACGCCCATCACCCCCTGAGCGCGGCCCCGCCCGCCCGCCCCCCGGCGCGCCCGCGCAGGGGCGGGCGGGCGGGGCGCGGGCGCGCCGGGGGGCGGGCTCAGCGCAGCAGCCGGATCAGGCTGGAGGTGTCCCACCGCCCGCCGCCGCGGGCCTGCACCTCGGCGTAGAACTGGTCCACCAGCGCGGCGACGGGCAGGCGCGAGCCGTTGCGCCGGGCCTCGGCGAGGCAGATGTCGAGGTCCTTGCGCATCCAGTCCACCGCGAATCCGTGCTCGAACTCGTCGTCGGCCATGGTGGCGTGGCGGTTCTCCATCTGCCACGACCCGGCCGCGCCCTTGGAGATCACCTCGACCACCTCGCGGATGTCGAGGCCGGCCTTCTCGGCGAAGGCGAGGCCCTCCGAAAGGCCCTGCACGAGGCCGGCGATGCAGATCTGGTTGACCATCTTGGTCAGCTGGCCGGCGCCCGAGGGGCCCATCAGGCGGCAGGAGCGGGCGTAGCAGCCGATGAGCGGCTCGGCCCGGTCGAAGGCGGCCTGCTCGCCCCCGCACATCACCGTCAGCGCGCCGTTCTCGGCGCCCGCCTGCCCGCCGGAGACGGGGGCGTCGATGAAGCTGGCGCCATGCTCGGCGGCGCGGCCGGCGAGCTCGCGCGCGACATCGGCCGAGGCGGTGGTGTTGTCGATGAAGACGGCGTCGGGATGCAGCCCCTCGAAGGCGCCGCCGGGGCCGGTCGTGACCTGGCGCAGGTCGTCGTCGTTGCCCACGCAGGCGAAGACGAACTCGGCCCCGTCGGCCGCGCCGGCGGGGCTGGCGGCGGCGTGGCCGCCATGCTGCTCCACCCAGGCCTCGGCCTTCGAGGCGGTGCGGTTCCAGACCGTCACCTCGTGGCCCCTGGCCTGAAGGTGGCCGGCCATGGGATAGCCCATCACCCCCAGCCCGATGAACGCGCATTTCGCCATGTCCCGACCTCCCCTCGGCGGATGTCTCCCGGCGGCGCGGGGCGCGGGCCCCGCGCGCAACGGTCTGGAAACTGACGGCCGGGAATGGTCAGGTCAAGCGGGCCGGGAATCGGCCGCCCTCCCCTGCCCCGCCGGAGCGACGCAGACCCTTGACCCGCCTGTTCAGATGGCTCTCGCGCGCGCTCGGCGCGCTGGCGGCGCTGGCGGCGCTGGCGCTGGCGCTGGTCTGGGCGCTGCTGAGCGGGTCGCTGCCCGACTACGACCGGCGCTTCGAGGTGGAGGGCGTCTCCGCCCCGGTGCGGGTGCTGAGCGACATCCATGCGGTGCCGCACATATCCGGCGAGGGGGAGGCGGACGTCTTCTTCGGGCTCGGCTTCGCCCATGCGCGCGACCGGCTGTGGCAGATGGAGACCTGGCGGCGCGCGGCGCAGGGGCGGCTGTCGGAGCTGTTCGGCCGCGCCACCCTGCCGACGGACCGCTTCATGCGCGCGCTCGACCTCGACGGGCTGGCGCGCGAGGCGCTTGACGCCCAGAGCCCGGAGGCGCGCGCGGCGCTGGAGGCGTATGCGCGCGGCGTCAACGCCTTCATCGGGGCGGTGGGCGAGGAGGGGCTGGGCCGCGGGGCGCCCGAGTTCTACCTCTTCGCCGACCGGCTGGCGCCCTGGAGCCCGGCGGACAGCCTCGCGATCTCCAAGCTGATGGCGCTGCGCCTGACGGAGCAGCCGGCC
>JBNJGE010000116.1:0-10902 GCA_051747505.1 Pseudomonadota bacterium
ACGATGGCCGACATGGCGCCCGCCGGGAAGGTCGCGTCCACGTCCTGCACCGCCGGCTCGCCCCCATAGGAGACGGTCAGCCCGCGGATCGCCAGCGGCGCCCCGGCGGGACAGGAGGCCTCCTCGCCGGGAAAATCGGGATACGGTCTGAGCATCCGGTCGCCTCCCCCCTCAGCCTTCCGCGAGGCGGCCCAGCCGGCCCCCGGCCGGCGCCTCGCCGCCCAGCGCGCGGGCGATCGTGGTGACGTTGTGGTCGATCATGCCGGGATAGGTCCCCTCATAGGTTCCCGGCTCGCCCATGGCGTCCGAGTAGAGCGAGCCCCCGACGACGACCTCGTGCCCCCGCGCCGCCGCGCCCTCGATCAGCGCGCGGACGTTGCGCTCGGAGACGGAGCTCTCGACGAAGACCGCGCGGATGTCGCGCGCCACCAGCATCTCCACCAGCTCCTCGACCCGCGCGAGCCCGGCCTCGGACTGGGTGGAGATGCCCTGGATGCCGGCGACCTCGAAGTCGAAGGCGGCGCCGAAATAGTTGAAGGCGTCATGGGCGGTGACCAGCACCCGGCTCGCCTCCGGCACGGTCGCCAGCACGTTCCGGGCGTAGTCCGACAGCGCCCGCAGCTCGGCCAGGTGCGCCTCGGCGTTCGCGCGGAAATCGGCCTCCCCCCCGGGCCGTTCGGCGATCAGCGCGTCGCGCACGCGCAGCACGACCCCGGCCCAGAGCTCCGGGTCCATCCAGACATGCGGGTCGAACTGCCCGGCATAGGAGGCGTAGGGCAGCAGGCGCTCCCGGGGCAGGGCCTCCGCCACGGCGACCACGTTGGCGCGCTCGGCCAGCCGGTCGAGGAAGTCCTCCATCTGCGCCTCCAGGAACAGCCCGTGGCGCAGCACCAGGTCGGCGCCCAGCATCGCGGCGATATCGCTGCGCGTCTGGCGGAAGGCGTGGGGGTCCACGCCCGGCCCCATCAGCGCGCGGACCTCGACCCGCTCGCCCCCGATCCGGCGGGCGGCGTCGGCGATCATGCCGGTGGTGGCGACCACCCGCAGCGGCTGCGCCCCGAGGGCCGCGCGAGGGGCGGCGAGGGCGAGGCCGAAAAGGGCGCCGGCGCCGCCGAGGACGGCGCGACGGGACGGGGACGGGCTGCGCATGCGCATGCTCCTGCGCCGAGGGTAGGATCTGAACTGGATATGCAACTCATTCGCAAAAGTCAATGAGATCGCGAATGATTTGCAACTGCGCCGCCGCCCGCCCGCCGCCGAAACCATTCTTCAACGATTGCGCATACGGCCTGTGCACGCGATGCGCACGGGTGGCGCACAGCGCCTGCGCCCCCCGTCGGGGCTTGTCATCCCGCCCCGCCTCGCGGCAGGTGACGAGAGCCGCGCGGCGTCCTCCGCGCGCAGGAACGGGCCCGGGACGCGCCATGGAGCTGCATTTCACCCTTCTTTTGTTGGGCGTCATGCTCCTGCTCGGCCTCGCCGCCGACGCCATCGGCCGCCTCGTCGGCGTCCCCCGCGTCACGCTCCTCATGCTCATCGGCGTCGCCATCGGCCCCTCCGGCGCCGACCTCATGCCCGACGAAATCGCCCACTGGCGCGAATTCCTCGCCACCTCCGCCCTCACCATGGTCGCCTTCGTCCTCGGCGGCCGGCTCACTGGCCGGGCGCTGGGGGCGCAGGGGCGGGAGATCGTGGTCGTCTCGCTGGCGGTGGTGGCCGCCTCGGTCCTCGGCGTGGCCGCGGCGATGCTGGCCATCGGCCTTCCCGCGGCGCTTGCGCTGATCTTCGGGGCGGTTGCCACGGCCACGGATCCCGCCGCCACCCAGGACGTGGTTCGCCAGGCCGGCGCGCGCGGGCGCTTCGCCGACCGGCTGCTGGGCATCGTGGCGGTCGATGACGGCTGGGGCCTAATCGCCTTCGGCCTCGCCCTGCTCGGCGCCGGGGCGCTGGCGGGCGGGGATGGCTGGTCCGTCGCGGGACTGGCCGCGCGCGAGCTGGGCGGCGCCGTGCTGGTCGGGGCGCTGGTAGGGCTGCCCGCCGCGGCCCTGACCGGCCGGCTGCGCCCGGGAGAGCCGATGCGGCTGGAGGCGCTCGGCGTGGTCTTCCTCTGCGCGGGGCTCGCGCTTTGGATCGAGGCCTCCTTCCTGCTGGCGGGGATGCTGGCCGGCGCGCTGGTCGCCAACCTCGCGCGGCATCACGAGCGGCCCTTCCACGAGATCGAGCACATGGAATGGCCCTTCCTGGTGCTGTTCTTCCTGCTGGCCGGCGCCTCGGCCGACCTGTCGCGGCTCGCGCAGCTCGGCCCGGTGGGGCTGGCCTATCTGCTGGGCCGGCTGGCCGGGCGCATGGCCGGGGGCCTCGCGGGGGCGCGGCTGGCCGGGATGCGGGGCGGGGAGGGCGCATGGACGGGCGCCGCGCTCACGCCGCAGGCGGGCGTGGCGGTGGGCATGGCGCTCGTGGCCGCGGACCGCTTCCCCGCCTGGGGCGAGACGATCCTGACCGTGACGGTGGCGAGCACCGCGGCCTTCGAGATCCTCGGCCCCCTGCTGACGCGACTGGCGCTGCTGCGCGCCGGGCGCGGCACGGGGGAGGCGGAGCGAGGCCCCCGGCCCTAGGCCGCGGGGACGGGGCGCGCGGCCTCGATCGTGTAGACGCCCGACAGCGCCTCTAGCCGGCCGTCGTCGTGGTGGCGCTCCATGGAGGCGCCCAGCCCGTCCAGGCCGCGATCCGACTCGCCGAGCACCAGGATGTCGGTGAAGCCCTCGCCCCGCCGACCAACCACGAGGCGAAGCGCCCGCGGCGCGGCGCCGACCGGATCGGTGAGCCAGACGCCGGCGAGGGCGCCGCCGCCGCGGGGGCAGTCGCGCACCACATGGGCGGCGTCGAAGCCCAGCAGGCCGGCCCCGCAGTCGAGCCCGACGACCTCGTAGCCGTGGCGGGCGGGGGCGCCCTGGTCCTCGGGCGCCGCGGCGGCCTCGGTGGCGGGGTCGATCCGGATGCGCGCGAAGGCGCAGGGATCGGGGTCGGGATAGGGGGCGACGTCCTGCGGCGGCCCCTGCCAGCGGATCGCCACCAGCACGTCCACCAGAGAGGACGCGGCGGAGCGGACTCCGAAGGGCGCCGGGGCGGCCCGGCTCCTGCGGAACATGGACGAAAGAAGCATTGCGGTCTCCTTCACGCTACGCGACTCAACCGGGACAGTCTGCGGGAGGCGGCGTGACGCCGGTGTGACGCGCGGGACGGGCAAGCGCGCAGCTCTCCCGGGATAGGAAGATACCGGGGATGTCGGGCGGAGCGCGGCGGCGCGGAGCCGCCGGTTTCGAACGGAAACAATCGGCCGTGCAGGCCTCGTTCATTTCAAAATTGAATTTTCCAGCTATCTGCCGTTATCTATGACGTTGCGTGTTGCGCAGCAAGGACCTTAGCATCCTTGGTCAATCAAGCCGCCGGCCCGGAGGGGACCGGGACAAACAACGCCATCCGGCGGCGACCAGACAGTGGAGGTAACATGACAAAGAAAACCGATCCGGAGCTCATGGACCGCATCGCCGAGGCGGCGCGGCTGGGGCGCATCTCCCGCCGCGACTTCATGTCCTACGCGACAGCCGCGGGCGTGACCACGGCGACGGCGACCGGGCTCTGGACGACGAACGCCGCCGCCCAGCCCAAGCGGGGGGGGACGTTCCGCTGGGGCCTGCATGACGGCAACACGTCGGACACCCACGATCCGGGCACCTACGTGACGCGCCAGATGATCTTCCTGGCGCACACCCATCGCAGCTACCTGACGATGATCAACCCGGACAACTCGCTCGGCCCGGACCTGGCGACGGACTGGGAGGCCACCCCGGACGCCGCGCAGTGGACTTTCCGGCTCAACGAGAACGCCCGCTTCCACTACGCCGACCGCAAGGTGACGGCCAACGACGTGGTCGCCTCCCTCAACCATCACCGGGGAGAGGACACGACCTCGGCGGCCAAGTCGCTGCTGACGGACGTCACCGACATCAAGGCCGACGGCGAGAACGCCGTGGTCATCACGCTCAGCCGCGGCAACGCCGACCTGCCCTGGCTGATGACCGACTACCACTTCGCCATCTGCCCGGCGAACGACGACGGCACGATCGACTGGCAGTCCGGCGACGGCTGCGGCCCCTACGTGATCGAGGACGGCGAGTTCGGCGTGCAGTGGGCGCTGAGCCGGCACGAGGGCTGGCACGGCGAGGGGGCCTATTTCGACAAGGTCGAGATGATCGTCCTCAACGATCCGAACGCGCGCCAGACGGCGCTGGTCACGGGCGATGTGGACGCGATCTCGCTGGTCGAGCTGAAGACCCTGTCGCTGCTTCAGCGCAGCCCGAACATCGAGATCGACAACGTGCCCTCCGGCGCGGCGATCACCATGCCGATGTTCTGCGACCGCGAGCCGTTCACCGACGTCAATGTGCGCAACGCGCTGAAGCTGGCCATGAACCGCGAGGAGATCATCGAGAAGATCACCTTTGGCGCCGCCACGATCGGCAACGACTTCCACCTCTCTCCCGTGCAGCCCTACTGGCCCGACGACATCCCGCAGCGGGAGTACGACCCCGACGAGGCCAAGGCGCTGCTCAAGAAGGCCGGGAAGGAGGGCGTGTCGGTCGACCTCCACACCGCCGATTCCGTGTTCTCGGGCGCCGTGGACATGTGCGTGCTCTACGCCGAGCAGGCGAAGGCGGCGGGCATCAACGTCAACGTGGTGCGGGAGCCGAGCGACGGCTACTACTCCGACGTCTGGCTGAAGGAACCGTTCACGACCGTATCCTGGGGTTCGCGTCCGACGCCGGACGTGATGTTCACCCTCGGCTACAGCGAAGGCGCGGCCTGGAACGAGAGCCACTGGGTCAACGAGCGGTTCAACGAGCTGCTGCTCCAGGCCAAGGGGGAGCTCGACCAGGAGCTGCGGGCCGAGATGTACCGCGAGATGTGCGTGCTGATGCGCGATGACGGCGGGACGATCATCCCGTTCTTCAACAACTTCGTCTATGCGCGGAACAAGAAGGTGCAGCACGCCCCCGAGGTCGCGGCGAGCTGGTCCTGCGACGGCGGCCGCGCGGCCAGCCGCTGGTGGTTCGCCTGATCTGAACGGCCCGCGCCGCCCCTTCGGGGGCGGCGCAGCTCTGAGGGGGAGGGCCGGAGTCGTCCGGCCCTTCCGCGCAGGCCGTGGAGAGGCGCCGCGCAACAATGGCGCCCCCCGGCCCGCGCGATGCGAGCCGCAGATCATGCGGACCAACAGGAGAGGGGTATCATGGGCGACGTATTCAGAATCGTCCTCAAGCGCCTCGGGCTCGGGCTCGTCACGCTCTTCGTGATCTCGATCCTGATCTTCAGCGCTGTCGAGCTGCTGCCCGGCGACATCGCCCAGGCGGTCCTCGGCCAGGGGGCGACCGAGGAGAACGTGGCGGCGATGCGCGAGCAGCTGGGCCTCGATCGCCCGGCGCCCGTGCGTTACCTGGATTGGCTCGGCGGGGCTGTGACGGGGGATTTCGGGACCTCGCTCGTCTCGGGCGAGAACGTGAGCCAGACCATCGGCCCGCGGCTGCTGAACACGCTGTTCCTGGCCAGCTACGCCGCGGTGATCGCGGTGCCGCTGGCGATCATCCTCGGCGTGATCGTGGCGCTGCTGCGCAACTCGATCTTCGACCGGGTGGCCAACGTGGCCACGCTGACCTCGATCTCCTCGCCCGAATTCTTCCTCGGCTACATCCTGATCCTCTACCTAGCGGTGAAGAACCCCTACTTCCCGGCCATCGCCAGCCTTCAGGAGGGGATGACGTTCGGCGAGGTGCTCTACCGCACCTTCCTGCCGGCGCTGACCATGGTGCTGGTGGTGACGGCGCACATGATGCGCATGACGCGGGCGGCGATCATCAACCTGCTCTCCTCGCCCTATATCGAGATGGCCCGGCTGAAGGGCGTGCCGGCCTGGCGGGTGATCGTGCGCCACGCCCTGCCCAACGCCTGGGCGCCGATCATCAACGTGGTCGCGCTCAACCTCGCCTACCTGATCACCGGCGTGGTGCTGGTGGAGGTGGTGTTCGTCTATCCGGGCATCGGGCAGCTTCTGGTGGACGCGGTGTCCAAGCGCGACTTCCCGATCGTGCAGGCGGTCTGCCTCATCTTCGCGGCGACCTTCATCCTTCTCAACCTCGCGGCGGATATCGGGGCGATCCTGACCAATCCGCGGCTGCGGCATCCGAAGTGAGGGGGACGCCGAGATGAACTATTTCGTCATCGGATATTACGCGCTGCTGATCGGGACGTCCTGCCTGGCGGCGTATTTCGAGAAGCGGGCGGTGTTCCTGCTGCTGTTCTCGCTGACGCTGGTCTCCTTCGTGGTGGGCATCGTCGGCGGCGTCGCCTGGCTGTGGACGATCACGGTCGCCGCAGGCGCGCTGGCGCTGGCGGCGGGCACCTCCTACGCCTTCCGGGAGTTCCTGTCGCAGATCGCCGGCAAGGAGACCGCCAAGGCGCTGCGCGCGGCGCCCCTGACGGCGGCCTTCGGGCTGTTCGTCATCTTCACCTACGCGGTGCTGGGCATCTTCGCGCCGGCCATCGCGCCCTACGGGCAGGCGGAGGTGATCGGAAACTCCTTCGCGCCGCCTGACGAGAACATGCTGCTGGGCGGCGACCAGCTCGGCCGCGACGTGTTCAGCCGCATCGTCTACGGGGCGCGCAACACGGTGGGGCTGGCGCTGACCGCGACGCTGCTGGCCTTCATCCTGGGCGCGCTGGGGGGGCTGTTCGCCGCCGTGAAAGGGGGCTGGTTCGACCAGTTCATGGGCCGCCTCGCGGACGTGATCATGTCGATCCCCTCGCTGATCTTCGCGCTGCTGCTGCTGTCGATCTTCGGCACCAACCTGGCGGTGCTGGTGGCGGTGGTGGCCGTGATCTACTCCCCCCGCGTCTTCCGCCTGACCCGGGCGGTGGCCGGCAACGTGGTGGTCATGGACTACATCGAGGCCGCCCGCCTGCGCGGGGAGGGCGACTGGTACCTGATCAGGCGGGAGATCCTGCCCAACTCCACCGCGCCGCTGATCGCGGAGTTCGGCCTGGAGTTCTGCTTCGTGTTCCTGCTGATCGCGGGCCTGTCCTTCCTCGGCCTCGGCATCCAGCCGCCGACGGCGGACTGGGGCGCCATGGTGCGCGAGAACGCGACGCTGATCTCGTTCGGCGAGATCACGCCCCTGATCCCCGCCGCGGCCATCGCGCTCTTGACCGTCGCGGTCAACTTCGTGGTGGACTGGATGCTGTGGCGCTCCGCCGGCCTGAAGGAGTGACGGAGACATGAGCGACGAAACCGAGAAGATGCACGGCGCCCATGCCGAGCGGGAGCGCGACGTGACCGCCGCGGCGCAGCAGGGCCGGGAGCGGAAGGAGAAGTCCGTTCTCCTGGAGATCAGGGATCTGCGGATCGAGGGCTACTCCGACGAGAAGTGGATCGAGATCGTCCATGGCGTGGACCTCACTCTCCGCCGCGGCGAGGTGCTGGGGCTGATCGGCGAGTCCGGCGCGGGCAAGTCCACCATCGGGCTGGCCGCCATGGGCTACGCCCGGGGGGGCTGCCGGATCTCCGGCGGCTCCGTCGAGTTCGACGGCATGGAGCTGACCACGGCCACCGAGTCCGAGAAACGGGCGCTGCGCGGCTCGCGCATCGCCTATGTGGCGCAGTCGGCCGCGGCCTCCTTCAACCCGGCGCACAAGCTGATCCAGCAGCACATCGAGGCGCCGGTGCAGTACAAGATGCGCCGGAAGAGCGAGGCCGAGGAAGACGCGATGGAGCTCTACCAGAGGCTCCGTCTGCCCAACCCGCAGGAGATCGGCTTTCGCTACCCCCACCAGGTCTCGGGCGGGCAGCTCCAGCGCGCGATGACGGCGATGGCCATGGCCTGCCGGCCGGACCTGATCATCTTCGACGAGCCGACCACGGCGCTGGACGTGACCACCCAGATCGAGGTGCTGTCGGCGATCCGCGACATCGTGGACCAGTTCGACACGGCCGCGATCTACATCACCCACGACCTCGCCGTCGTCGCCCAGATGGCCGACCGCATCAAGGTTCTGCTGAAGGGCGACGAGGTCGAGGAGGCCGACACCGTCGAGATGCTGGAGAACCCCAAGGAGGAGTACACCAAAAGCCTCTGGGCGGTGCGCAGCTTCAAGCGGGACCAGAAAAAGCGGCCCGAGGGGATGGAGCCGGTGGTCGCGGTCCGGAACGTGGACGCGGCCTATGGCGACACCAAGGTGCTGGAGAACGTCTCCTTCGACATCTATCCCGGCATGACCGTGGCGGTGGTGGGCGAGTCCGGCTCGGGCAAGTCCACCGCGGCGCGCTGCATCACCGGGCTGCTGCCCCCGACCAGCGGAAAGATCCTGTTCGAGGGTCAGGAGCTGCCGCCGAGCTACAAGCAGCGCAGCAAGGACCAGCTCCGCCAGATGCAGATGATCTACCAGATGGCGGACACGGCCCTGAACCCGAAGGTGCAGATCCACGACATCATCGGGCGGCCTGCGGCCTTCTACCAGGGGCTGCGGGGCACGGAGCTGAAGAACCGGGTGGACGAGCTGCTCGACCTGATCGAGCTGGAGCCGGCGCAGTACTACTACCGCTATCCGCCGGAGCTGTCGGGCGGGCAGAAGCAGCGCATCGGCATCGCCCGGGCGCTGGCGGCCGATCCCAAGTTCATCATCTGCGACGAGGTGACCAGCGCGCTCGATCAGCTGGTGGCCGAGGGCATCCTGAAGCTTCTGGACCGGCTGCAGAAGGAGCTGGGGCTGGCCTACATGTTCATCACCCACGACCTCGCCACCGTGCGCGCCATCGCCGACGAGGTGGTGGTGATGAAGCAGGGCGAGGTGGTCGAGCAGGGGCCGAAGGACGAGATGTTCCGGCCGCCGCACCACCCCTACACGGACCTGCTGCTGTCCTCCGTGCCGGAGATGGACCCCAACTGGCTCGACAACGTGCTGGAGGAGCGCGGCAAGGACAATATCGGCGAGGCGGCGGACGTCTGACGCCGCCGCGCCGGCCTGGCTCCGCGCGGGGCCGGGCGACGCCGGACGAAGCCTGCGCGCCGCAGAGCGACGCGCGGGCTTCGTTCGTCCTGAGGGAAGGGCGAGCCCCCCGGTCCCGTCCATTTCCGGAGTCGAGGGGGCCTCCCCCGGATCGTCAGGTGATGGCCATCCCGGATGCCACGAGCGCGGCGACCAGGAGGCCGTAGATCACCGCAAGACCCGGCCAGGAGGCGGCGTTCAAGCGGTATTCGCGAATGAACTGGTCGCGGTTCATCGGTCGCCTCCTCCATCAGGGATCCAGGCTGCGGATCCATGCCCGACAGCCCCCACCTAACGGGTTTCGCGGCGCGCACAAGCGTTTTCCGGAGAAAATTGCATGCAAAACCTGCATGCCCGGCATCAGGGGATCGCATAACCACGGACGTAGCGGAAAGTGCGTCGCCAGAGGATGCGCTGAACTCTCCGCAAGCTTCTGAAATCAAGGGAGTTTCTGGAGGCCTCCGGCGCGTGGCCAGGCGTGGCGCCAAGGCCGCGGCCGGGGGCGGACGCGCGGCGCGCGCGCCCGCCCCGGCGCGTCTACTTCGCGACGGCGGGGCCGGAGACCGTGTCGGGGTGCTGGTAGTCCCCGAAGTGGTCGCGGATCTTGAGCTTCCAGATCTTGCCGGTGCCGGTGCGCGGCAGCTCGTCCATGAACTCCACGGCGTCGGGCAGCCACCAGTGGGCGACCTTGTCGCGCAGGTAGTCGACCACCTCCTCGCCCGTCACCTGCGAGCCCTGGCGCCGGGCGCAGACCAGCAGCGGCCGCTCCTGCCACTTGGGGTGGGCGATCGCGATGACGGCGGCCTCCGCGATCTCCGGATGGCCCATGGCGGCGTTCTCCAGCTCCACCGAGCTGATCCACTCGCCGCCGGACTTGATCACGTCCTTGGAGCGATCCGCGATCTCGATATAGCCGTCGGGGTGGATGATCGCGATGTCGCCGGTGTCGAGCCATTCGTTCTCCGCGCCCGGCCTGTCGCCCGTCCCCTCGCCGACCTTGAAGTAGCCGGAGGCGACCACCGGGCCGCGGACCAGCAGGTGGCCGCGGGACTGTCCGTCGAAGGGCATGTCGTTCCCCTCGTCGTCCACGATCCGGTAGCGGTTGCCGAAGTTGCGCCGGCCGGCGAACTGGTAGACGTCCAGCCGCTCCTCCGACCCCAGCTCCGACATGCCGCCCAGAAGGGCGAAGCGGGAGGAGCCCAGCGTCTCCGTCATCCCCCAGCCCTGCATCGGCTCCACGCCCAGATCCATCAGCGCCTTCTGGAGCGAGCGCGGGGGCTTGGCCCCACTCATCACCGTCGCGCGCAGGGTGGAGAAGCGCTTGCCCTGATCCTGCATCCAGTTGACCACGATCATCCAGATCGTGGGCACCCCGAAGCACAGGGTCACGCCCTCGCCCTCCAGCAGCTCGTAGAGCTTGTCGGGCATGAAGTCCCGGCCCGGAAGCACCAGCTTCGCCCCCATCAGGGGCGCCGAGAAGGGCGTCAGCCACCCGGCGCCGTGGAACAGCGGCGCGAAGGGCAGGAACACCTCCCGCACGCCGGAGCGGTAGCCGGAGATCACGTCCCCGCCCATCATCATCAGGCAGGTCAGCACGATGGAGCGGTGGGAGTAGACCACGCCCTTCGGGTTCCCGGTGGTGCCGGAGGTGTAGCAGATGATCGAGGCGCGGCGCTCGTCGAACTCCGGCCATTCGTAGTCCCCGTCCTCGGCCGCGATCATCTCCTCGTAGAAGGTGAGGCCGGGCAGGCCGGCGAGGTCCTCGGGCAGCTCCGAGCGGTCGCCGAGGAAGATGAAGCCGCGCACGGT
>JBNJGE010000117.1:0-10893 GCA_051747505.1 Pseudomonadota bacterium
ACGGACAAGGTGAAGGTGATGGCGGACGAGGTGTCGGGCTCCTCCAACACCTACCGGCACATCGCCGAGTTCGAGTCGCTGGACTGACCGGGGCGCGATGCGGCTCGCCCTCTATCTCCTGCCGCGGATCGGCACGGCCCTCCTGACGCTGTTCGGGGTGGCCGTGCTCGTCTTTCTGTCGCTGCGGCTGATCCCCGGGGGCTACGCCGATATCATGCTGGGGCCGTTCGCGACGGAGCAGTCGCGGGCGGCCGTCGCCGCGCGCTACGGGCTGGACCAGCCGGCGGCGGTGCAGTTCGGGCGCTGGCTCTGGGCGATGCTGGGGGGTGATTTCGGCGTCTCCATGGTCACCCAGAAGCCGGTGATCGCCGAGTTCCTGCGCCGGGCGCCGGTGACCCTGGAGCTCGCCCTGATGGCGCTGGCCGTCGCGGTGCTGGTCGGGGCGCCGCTGGGCGTGGCCTCTGGCGTCCGCGCGGCCGGGCGCGGGGGCGCCGGGCGGCTGATCGGGGCGCTTGGGGCGAGCGTGCCGGATTTTGTGCTGGGCTCGGTCCTGATCTTCGTGTTCTCGGTCAATCAGCTCTGGTTCCGGGTGGGGGGCTTCGTCCCCTTCGCCGAGGACCCGGTGGGCAACCTGCGGGCGATGACGCTGCCGGTGCTCACGCTCTCGGTCTTCGGCATGGCGCTGATCCTGCGCACGACGCGCGAGGCGGTGCTGCGGGTGATGACGGAAGGGCACATCACCGCCGCCGTGGCGCGCGGGGACGCGCCGCGCGACATCGTGCGCACGCATGTGCTGCGCAACGCGGCCATCCCGGTGGTGACGGTGGCGGCGACCTATTTCGGCTTCCTGATGGGGGGCGCGGTGGTGGTCGAGGTGCTGTATTCGATACCCGGCGTGGGCCTCTACATCTTCAACGGTCTGATGAACCGCGACTACGCCATCGTTCAGACGGGGGTGCTGCTGGCCGCGGCGGTGTTCATCGGGGTCAACATGCTGGCCGACGCGCTCTACGCGGTCATCGACCCCCGGGTGGGGGCGGCGCGCTGATGAGGGGGCTGCGGCTGCCGCGCGACCCGCTGTCGGTCTTCGGCTACGTCTGTCTGGCGGGGCTCGTGCTGATCGGGCTGATCGGGCCCTGGCTGCCGCTGGGCGACCCCACGCAGATCGGCACCGGGCCGCGGATGGGCGGGCCGAGCTGGGCGCATCCCTTCGGGACCGACGAGCTGGGCCGCGCCTTCCTGCCGCGGGTGGTCGAGGGCATCCGGGCGACGTTCCTGCTGTCGGGGGCGGCGGTTGTGATCACGGCCGTGCTCGGGACCTTTCTGGGCATGGCGGCGGGCTATATCGGCGGCTGGGTGGACGACCTGGTGGCGCGGGGCGCGGACGTGATCTTCGCCTTTCCCGCGCTGCTGCTGGGGCTGCTGGTGGCCGCGGTGCTGGGGCCGGGCGCGGTCTCCGCCATCGCGGTGATCTCGGCGGCGACGCTGCCGCTGTTCGTACGGGTGGTGAGGTCGGTCACGCTCGGTGTGGCCCGGCGCGGCTTCGTGACCACGGCGGAGGTCGCCGGCGCCTCGGCCTGGCGGGTGATGGGGGTGCATATCCTGCCCAACATCCTCGGCGCGGCGATCGTGCAGCTGACCTATGCGCTGTCGATCGGGATGATCATCGAGAGCGCGCTGAGCTTCCTCGGCCTCGGCGTGCAGCCGCCCGACGCCTCGCTGGGCTCCCTGCTGCGGCAGGGGAGCCCCTACCTGACCATCGCCCCGCACATGGTGCTGAGCGCGGGGGCGGTGCTGTCGCTGGCGATCATGTCGGTCAACCTCGTCGGCGACGCGATGCGCGACGCGCTGGAGCCGCTGAGAGGGCGGTCGCTGACATGAGCGCGCTGGTGCGGGCGGAGGACCTGGCGCTGGGCTACGCCGGCGGCGCGCGGGCGCTGGATGGCGTGGACCTGGAGGTGGCGCCCGGCGAGACCCTGGCCGTGATCGGGGAGAGCGGATCGGGCAAGACCAGCTTCGGCATGGCGCTGGGCCGCGTGCTGCCCGACGGGGCGCGCAAGCTGTCGGGGCGGCTGGAGGTTGCGGGCCTAGAGGTGTTCGAGGCCGGCGACGCGGATCTGCGCGCGCTGCGGCGCGAGGCGCTGGGCTTCGTCTTCCAGAACCCGATGAGCGCGCTCGACCCCACCATGCGGATCGGCCGGCAGCTGTCCCGCGCGATGGGGCGGCGGGCGAGCGTGAGCGAGCGGGCGGAACTGCTGGCGCGCGCCCGCCTCGACGAGCCGGAGCGGCTGCTGCGCGCCTGGCCGCACGAGCTGTCGGGGGGCATGGCGCAGCGGGTGGTGATCGCCATGGCGATCGCGCGCTCGCCGCGGCTGCTGGTGGCCGACGAGCCGACGGCCTCGCTGGACGCCTCGATCCGCGACAAGGTGATGGACACGCTGGCGAAGCTGTCGGCGGAGGCCGGGGCGGCGCTGGTGGTGCTCAGCCACGACCTGCGGCTGGCCGCGCGGCGCGCGGACCGGGTGGCGGTGATGTATGGCGGGCGCGTGGCGGAGGCCGGGCCGGCGGAGGCGGTGTTCGCCCGGCCCGCGCATCCCTACACGGCCGCGCTCATGTCGGCCGCCGCGGGCTCCGAGGGGCCGGACGGGCGGCTGGAGCCGATCCCGGGCACGCCGCCGACCCTGCGCGCGCGCTGCGAGGCCTGCGCCTTCGCGCCCCGCTGCGCCATGGCGCTGGAGGTCTGCCGGACCGTGCGGCCGGAGGCGCGGCGGCTGGAGGACCGGCTGGTGGCCTGTCACCGGGCCGAGGAGATGCTGGGCCTGGCGCCGTCGGAGGCCGCGCGATGAGCCGGCCGGTGGTGGAGCTGGAGGCGGTGCGCGTCGTCTTCGGCGGCGGCCTGCTCTCCCGCACGGAGACGGAGGCGGTGCGCGGCGTCTCGCTGTCGGTGGACGAGGGGGAGACGCTGGGGCTGGTGGGCGAGTCCGGCTCGGGCAAGACGACGCTGGGGCGGCTGTGCCTGGGGCTGCTCCGACCGAGCTCGGGCCGCGTACTGTTCGGGGGCGAGCCCTTCCGCCGGCTGCGGGACCGGCGCGGCGAGCTGTCGGTGGTGCTCCAGCACCCGGAATGGGCGCTGAACCCGCGGCTGCGCTGCGGCGCCTCGGTGGCCGAGCCGCTGGCGATCCTCGGCCGGCGAGGGGAGGCCCGGGCCGCCGTGCCGCGGATGCTGGAGCAGGTGGGGCTGGATCCCGGTTTCGCAGGTCGCTTTCCGGGGGAGCTGTCGGGCGGGCAGCGCCAGCGCATGGCGATCGCGCGGGCGCTGATCACCGAGCCGCGCTTCATCGTCTTCGACGAGGCGGTCAGCGCGCTGGACGTGTCGGTTCAGGCGCAGGTGCTCAACCTGATCCGGGACCTGCAGGAAGAGCACGGCTTCGGGGCGCTGTTCATCAGCCACGACCTAGCCGCCACGCGCTACGCCTGCCATCGCATCGCCGTGCTGCGCGGGGGCGAGGTGGTGGAGGAGGGGCCGGTGCGGCGTTTCTACGAGACGCCGGAGCACCCCTATTCGCGCGAACTGATGGCGACGCTGGGATGAAGGCGCTCGCGGCAGGCTGATGCGGGATGTCTTGTCGGTCGCGGTGGCCGCGGACCGGCCCGCATCGCATCGCCTCGACCCGGTTCGGGTTGTGGGGCCTCGCAGACACGACCCGAGCCCGATCCACAGGAAACCGCGCAAGAGGCTTTGAGCCTGCGGGGCAAGCTGCCTAAGCCTCTCCAGGCAGTTGATTTGTTCTCGCTTTTGTCGAGGAGTCCTACATGAAGGTCCGCGCCTCGCACGCGTTCGCGTTCCTGCTTGTCGCCCCGACGCCGCTCGCGGCGCAGGATGCCGCGACGCCCGGCCTCGGCCCGTTTGATCTCGATGCGGGGCTGGAGGTCGGCGTCGGATACGACGACAATCTCTTTTCCACGGAGAACGACAAGCGCGGCGACACCTTCCTCCTGTTCGCCCCCAGCCTCTCACTGGAGCTGGAGCGGGAGGGCTACGCGTTCAGCCTCGGGGCGGAGGCCGAGATCGCCCGCTACGCCGAGGAGACCAGCGAGGACTACCTCGACGCCCTCATCTCGGCCGAGGGCCGGGTCAACCTCACGGACTCCACCCGGCTCTTCGGCGGCGCCGACTACGCCTGGGAGCATGAGGAGCGCGCCTCTCCCGAGGGCGTCGGCGGTCTGGAGCCGACCGAGTACACCCGTGCGGGAGTCTTCGGCGGCGTCGCCCACGACTTCGGCGACCTCGACGCCCGGCTCGGCGTCAATGTCCGCGCCTTCGACTTCGACGACGTGCGCACCAGCGCCGGGACCGTCGCCAACAACGACGACCGCGACCGCGTGCAGACCGAGTTCGGCGGGCGGGTCAACTACACGCTGAGCGAGACCCGCCGCGTCTTCCTCCAGGCCCTCTACGACCAGCGGGACTATGACGCGGCCGTGGACGACAACGGCTTCGAGCGCGGTTCGCAGGGCTTTCAGGCCGGTCTGGGCCTGGCCGCCCGGCTCGGGCAGGTCGAGGGCGAGGTCATGGCCGGGGTTATCTCGCAGGACTACGACGACCCGAGCTTCGACGCCGTCACGACCCTCGATGTCGGCGCGCAGGCGACCTGGAGGCCGACGCCGCTGACGCGCCTGACCTTCCTGCTGGAGCGCAGCCTGGAGGAGTCCACCCTTTACGACACCGCCACGGATCAGGCGGCCTCCGGCTACCTTCGCACCACGGCCGGGCTGCGCCTCGCCCGCCGCTTCGCGCCGGACCTGACAGGCTCGGCCTGGCTGTTTCACACCCACAACGACTACAATGAGGTTGATCGCACCGACAGCGTGCAGGAGGCCGGCGCCCGGCTGCGCTGGCACTTCATGCGCCACGCCTATCTCTCCACCAGCTACGCCTACGAGCAGCGCCTCTCCGACGCCGCGGGGGCGGACTACGCCTCCCATACGGTGATGGTCTCGCTCGGCGCCTCGCTGGATCCGGGCTTCGAGGAGGGGATGCCCCGCGCCGGGCTGGACGCGAGCGGTTTCTACGCCGGTCTTCAGGCGGGCGACGGCGCGACGCTGACCGCGCTGGAGGGCGCGCGGGGCGGCAGCGGGGGGAGGCTCGCGGCAGATTTCGGCGACTTCGGCCTGTCGGGCGGCGCCTTCGCCGGCTGGCGGGGCGAGTCCTCCGGCCTCGTCTTCGGGGCCGAGATCGACGCCGAGGCGAGCGGCGAGGAATGGAGCCACGCCGGCGACCGCAGCTTCTCGGTCGAGCGGACCGGGGGAATTGGTCTCAGCCTGCTTTTCGGGACGCGCACCCTCAACGACGCGCTGCTCTACGTCCGCGGCGGCCCGGTCGTGACGCGCTTCGACACCGACTACGCCACGGACACGGCGTCCGCCTCCGACGAGCAGGACCTCGTCGGCCTGCGCGGCGGCCTCGGCATGGAGCTTCCGCTCGGCGGCGGGCTGTCGGCGCGGATGGAGTACACCCTCACGGCTTGGCCCGACTACGACTTCGGCGCCGAGGCCGGCGAGTCGGACAACCTCGCCAGCATGCAGGGGCAGGCGCGCATCGGCCTGCTGTACAGCTTCGGGGGCGGCGAGGCGGGCGAGCCGACGCCGGCGGATTTCGACGGCTTCTATCTCGGCGCCAGCATCGGCCACGGCGCGCTGGCCGCCGACAATTCGGGGCCGCGGCCCAACGCGGCCAGCCCGAATTTCACGCTCGACGTTACGCGCGCCGCCAGCGTGGCGGCGGCGGGCGTCCATGCCGGCTGGGGCCGCAGCTTCGACGGCCTGTATCTGGGCGGCGAAGTGGAGGCCGACCTCGCCACGGGGGACTGGAACATCGAGCGCTCGCCGACCGGGCGCATCTACTCGCTCGGCCGCGTCGGGGGCGCGGGCGTGTCGGCCCGCGCGGGCTGGGTGGTGAACGAGTCCTTCCTGCTCTACGCCCGCGCCGGCGTGGTCTGGGGGCGCTTCGACGCGGACTATCGCACCACCGGCCGGGTCGCGAACGACACCGTCGATCTCGCCGGCCTGCGAGTCGGCGTCGGCATGGAGGCGCCGCTGACCGAGACGCTGGACCTGCGCCTCGATTACACGCGCACGCACTACGAGTCCTTCGAGATCGACTACGGGGGCGGGGTGGACGATTTCGAGCCCCGCGAGGGCCTGTTCCGGGTCGGCCTGACCCGGCGTTTCTGAACGTGCGAGGCGGCAGGGGATGAACGGACCCCGGCCGGGTCGTTAACATTGCGTTGATACAGGTCAATGAAGGTGGCGGCGAATAGTCATACTCACCATATGAGATATGCCGTCGGGGGGCTTCGGCATCGCACATGACACCTCCGACGATTTTGGAGACACCGAATGTCCCGACTTGAAATGAAGCGCGTGGGCCTGAGCGGCCTGCTTCTCGCGGGCGTCAGCGCCGCGGCCCTCGCGCTCGCGCCCATGGCGGTCTCCGCCGACGAGCACGGCGGAAGCGGCAAGGGCCAGGGCGGCGCCGGCGCCGGCCAGGGCGGCCAGGGCAAGGGCGCCATGGGCGCCGGCAAGGGCGGCCGCAGCCTCACGGACATCTTCCACGACGTCACCGGCGAGGACGACGATGGAGATTCCGACGCCCCGGACTGGGCCGGCGAGAAGGGCGGCAAGGCTGGCAAGGGCGGCGGCAGGCCCGACACGGCCGGGTCCAAGAAGGGCGATCTCTTCGGCGACCTCTGGGTCATCCTGCGCGACGAGGACGGCAACCCGATCCTCACCGAGGAGGGCTGGGTGCAGCCGCTCGACGCCGACGGCAACCCGATCCCCCTCGACGAGGAGGGCCAGCCGGTGGACGGTGACGCGACCCAGGAGGTCGAGCTTGGCCGCCTGAACGTCGGCCGTGCGCCCACCAGCGTGCTCGACCGCCGCGCGCAGGAGGTCATCACGCTGCTGAACTCCGCCACCGAGGTCTCGACCGATCCGGCCGGCCGCCTCGTGCTGACCGTGGACGGCGAGGATCGGACGATCGACTCTCCGCTGGAGAACCTCGCGATCTACGTCGCCCTGATGACCACGGGCACCATCCCCGGCGTCTCGGATCTGCCGGGCACGGAGTACGACTTCCTCGTGGACGGCGAGAAGACGACGGCCGACATGATGGCCGCGGCCTCCTTCCTCGCCGCGGCGACGGACAAGACGGGCGAGTTCAGCACCGACGAGATCGTCTACATCAACACCTTCCTCGGCATCGAGACGGTGAGCGAGGGCGCCGTCACCTGGTCCTCGATCGACTACGGGGACATCACCTACGACCGGGCGTCGGTCTATGACGGCGTCACGGCGGAAATCCTGGTCGACCAGGGGGACGGCACCTATGCGGTGGATACGATCGACGTCTACGAGGTGATCTTCGGCGAGACCAACGTTTCCGACACCGACGGCGGCATCGACGCCTTCACGCTGATGGCCGAGGACGCCCGCACGGTGATCAACTACATCCACGAGTACGAGCCGCCGGCCGCCCTCGACTGACCGCGAAGCTCTCGCCCCGCGGAGGCTTCTTCCGCGGGGCGCCTTCCGTTTCCCCGGAGACCCCTCTCATGAGCCGAGGTCCCTCTTTCGCGGCCCGCCTGCTGGGAACGACGGTTCTCGCGGCCGGCCTTGTCCTGTCGGGCGCCGCGGTCCCCGCCCGGGCCCAGACGCATGAATCGGGCGGCGGCGGCCGTTCCGGCGGTGCGGCAGGCGGAGGGGAGGCGCACGTCCCCTCCGATGACCGCGACCATTCCGACGCCACCTCGGACGATCACGACCACACCGGGTCCGACGCTCATGGCGGCGGCAAGGGGCCGGAATACAAGGGCGGCGGCTCCGGCGGTCATGACGAGGGCGGCGACGACCATGATCATGACGACCACGAGGAGGGCGAAAGCGGCCATGACGGGTCCGAGGGCGGCCCGCGTTACCGCGGCGGCCGGGACGCCGGCGGCGCCTCGATCCCCCGCGGCCGCCCCGGCGGCACGCTGGAAGACCGCGTGCTGAGCGACTGAAGCCGCCTGCCGCGCCCCAAGGGCGCGGCAGGCCGGTTCAGGCCCGCTTGCGCCCCGTGATCATGGCCCGGGGAAGGTTCTCGCCATGCGCCCAGCTGGCCAGCGCGACGCCGCCGACATGCAGGACGACGAGAGCGAGGGTGAGGTTGGCGAAGAGCTCGTGGAGCTCCTCCCAGGCCTCGCCGCCCTCCTCGCCCCGCTCGCCGGACGCGTAGGCGTGTTCGTCCTCGTCGGCGCGGGCGGAACGCAGGAGGGCGGGCGGGGCCTCGCCCTGCGCCACGAGGCCGGCGAGGGGGCCGCGGCCTTCCTCCGCGGCCAGCGTGCCCATGCCGGTGAAGGCCGTCGCGGCGAGCGCGGCCAGAAGCGTCACCGTCATCAGGCCGCCGGCCGGGCTGTGGCCGACATGGCGCTCCGCCCGGCCGGCGACGAGATCGCGCAGGTAGCGCAAGGCCCGGGCCGGGCCGGTGACGAAGTCGGAGAAGCGCGCCCGCCGGGGGCCGACAAAACCCCACAGGATGCGCAGGACGACCGTGGCGGCGACGGCGTAGCCGGCCCAGCTGTGGAGCCATTCGGGCTCTCCCTCGGTCAGCCAGGCGGTGGCGAAGCCGGCCACCAGCACCCAGTGGCCGACGCGCACGAGCGGGTCCCAGACCGGGACCTCGCGCGTGGCCTGCGTCGTGTCAATCATTCCTCGCGCTCCCGGCCGCGCGCGGGCTCTCCGGTGACGGGGTCGATCCAGGCCTCCATGCGCAGGCCGTTGGCGTCGAAGGCCTCGACCTCGTAGCCGCCGTCCTCCCGTTCGATCTCGTGCACCTGATACCCTTGCGCCTCGAGCTTCGCGGCGATCTCGGAGACGCTCATCCACTCGGCCTGCGGCGCGGCGGCGCGCGGGCGGTCGTCCTGCGAGGCCAGAGCGGCGCCGGCGAGCGCGGCGGCGGCGGCGAAGGCGGCGAGGGGAAGCGATCTGCGCATCTCGGTCTCTCCTTTTCGTTCGGCGCGCGGAGTGCGCGCCCTGTGCCGACGGAGATAGCCGCGCCCCGCTGGCGCCGCGCTGACGGCGGCCGTCAGCGAGCTGTCAGCGTAGTCGGGGCAGAGAGGCGGGATGATGCGTCTGCTCCTCCCCGCCCTCGCCCTTGCCCTGGCGCTCGTCGCGCGCGCCGACGACGACCATGAGCGCGCGCGCCGGGCGCTGGAGCGGGCCGAGGTGCGCCCGCTGGCCGAGATCCTGCCGGAGGTCGAGGCGCGGCTGGAGGCGCGGGTGATCGAGGTGGAGTATGAGCGCGAGGACGGTCGCCACCTCTACGAGTTCGAGCTGATCGCCCCTGACGGACGCGTTCTGGAGGCGTATGTGGACGCCGCGACGGGCGAGATCCTGAAGGTGGAGGCGGAGGAGGACTGATGCGCGCGCTGGCGGTCGAGGATGACCCGCGCATCGCCGCCGACCTGAAGGCGGCGCTGGAGGCGGCCGGCTTCCGGGTCGAGCTGTGCGGCGACGGCGAGGAGGCCTGGTTCCTGGGCGATACGGAGGACTACGACCTCGTGGTGCTCGATCTCGGGCTGCCGGGCATTGACGGGATGGCGGCGCTGAAGCGCTGGCGCGCGGGCGGGCGCCAGATGCCGGTGCTGGTGCTGACCGCCCGGGGATCCTGGATGGAGCGGGTGGAGGGGATCGAGGCGGGGGCCGACGACTACCTGCCCAAGCCGTTCCGGATGGAGGAGCTGGTGGCGCGGGCGCGGGGGTTGGTGCGCCGGTCGGCGGGGCGGGGCTCCGCGGTGCTGCGGATCGGGGCGCTGACGATCGATGAGAACCGCATGACGGCGGCAATCGACGGAAGGCCCGTGGCGCTGTCGCCGCTGGAATACCGGCTGATCGCGTTTCTCGCCCATCGCGCGGGCCGGGTGACGCCGCCCCCGGAGCTGCTGGAGCATCTCTACGGCGACGACGACGCGCGGGAGGCGAACGCGCTGGAGGCCGTCGTGGCGCGGCTGCGCCGCAAGCTGGGGCCCGGGGTGATCGGGACGCGGCGCGGCTTCGGCTACTTCCTGGAGGATGGGCAGGCGTGAGGCGCGGCTCGCTTCGCCTGCGTCTGGCGGCCATCGGCGCCGTGGCGGTGCTGGTGGCGCTGACGGCGGCGGCGTTCGGGCTGGCGCGGCTGTTCGAGCAGCATGTGGAGCGGCGGGCGGCGGCGGAGCTGTCCGCGCATCTCGACCAGCTCGTCGCCGGGCTGGAGCGGGACGCGCAGGGACGGCTGACGCTGGCCCGGCGGCCCGCGGATCCGCGATTCCAGGCGCCTCTGTCGGGCCTCTACTGGCAGATCGGGCCGGCGGACGAGGCCGCGCTGCGCTCCCGCTCGCTGTGGGATTCGGCGCTGCCGCTGCCGGCCGATCCGCTGGACGGCGCCGAGCACCGGCACAGGCTGGCCGGCCCGGGCGGCGCGCCGCTTCTGGTGCTGGAGCGGCGGGTGACGCTGCCGCCGCGCCTCGGGGGCGAGGCGGTCCGGGTGGCGGTGGCCGTGGAGCGGCGGGAGATCGAGGTCGCGGCGGAGGCCTTCCTGCGCGACATGCTGCCCTATCTGGGGCTGCTGGCGCTGGCCCTGTCCCTGGCGGGCTGGGCGCAGCTGAGCGTGGGCCTGCGGCCGCTGCGCCGGGTGGGCGAGCGGGTGGCCGCCGTGCGCTCCGGCCGGGCGGCGCGGCTGGGCGAAGCCTTTCCGCAGGAGGTGCGGCCGCTGGCGGCGCAGGTGGACGACCTGATCGCCGCGCGCGAGGCGGAGGCGGAGCGCGCGCGGAGGCGGGCCGCCGATCTCGCCCACGGCCTCAAGACGCCGCTGCAGGC
>JBNJGE010000118.1:0-10892 GCA_051747505.1 Pseudomonadota bacterium
GAGACCTTCCGCATCGGGAAGCTGGAGGCGAAGGTGATGCTCTCGGCCGGGCACACGCTGGGCTCGATCACCTATGTGGTCGGCGACGCGGCCTTCGTGCACGACACCTTCATGAACGCGGATGTGGGGACCTCGCGCGCCGATTTCCCGGGCGGGGACACGGAGACGCTGTGGAACTCGCTGCAGGCGATCCTCGCGCTGCCCGACGACACGCGGCTGTTCGTGGGCCACGACTACGGCGCGGAGGGGCGCGAGGGGCCGGCCTGGGAGGCGACGGTGGCCGAGCACAAGGCCAAGAACCCGCACCTGGCCGGAAAGTCCAAGGAGGAGTTCATCGAGATCCGCGACAGGCGCGACGCGACGCTGGAGCTGCCCGACCGCATCCTGCACGCGCTGCAGGTGAACCTGCGCGGCGGGCGGCTGCCGGAGCCCGAGGACGACGGGAACCGTTACTTCAAGATCCCGGCCAACCGTTTCCCGAAGAGGAGCTGAGAGATGCGCGAGGAGCAGAAGGACGGCGGCGTCCTGGAGCACTGGACGCCGCAGGAGGTGCATGACGCCCTGCAGCGCCACGAGATCGTGCTGATCGACGTGCGCACGCCGCAGGAATACATGTTCGAGCACATCGAGGGCGCGATGCTGATGCCCATGGCCTACTTCAGCCCGGAGCATCTGCCCACGGGCGGGGACAAGAAGGTGGTGCTGCACTGCGGCTCGGGCGCGCGCTCGGGCAAGTGCGGGGGGAGCTGCCTGGCCGCCGGGCGCGAGCGGGTCGCGCATATGGAGGGGGGCTTCGCCGCCTGGAAGCAGGCGAAGCTGCCTTACATCGGCACCGAGATGTCCAGCGGAGCGCCCAAGCGCATGGGCGGCTGAGGGCGCCTTTCGCGAGAGCATGACGGGGGCCGTCCGCGGGTGCGCGGGCGGCCCTTTTCGTGTCCGGCCGGGGCGGCCCTCGCGGCGCGGGGCGCGCGCCGCCTCGCCCCGCCCGGCCGTCCCCGTCCCGGCGGGCGAACCCGGGGCGGGGGGCGTGCGTTGTCGGGGCGGATGGCCGGAGGCCGTGGCGAGAGGAGGCGAGAGATGATCCGGGCCGGGAAGCCGAACGAAAACGGCGTGCTGCCGGTGGTGATCGACGGCGCGCTGAGCCGGGACGACTACGTGGAGGCGCTGGACAAGCTCGCCGCCCATGCGCGCGAGCGGGACGATCTGCGGCTGCTGATCCGCGTCAACGAGATCGCGGGGGTGGAGCCCGCCGCGCTGTGGGAGGACCTGAAGTTCGACCTCGAGCACGCCGACCGCTTCGTGAAGGTCGCCGTGGTCGCGGACGCGGCGGCGGTGGAATGGGGCGTTAAGCTGTCCGATCCCTTTTTCAGCGCGGAGATGAAGACCTTCGCGCCGGAGGAGGAGGCGCAGGCCGAAGCCTGGGCGAACGCGTGAAGGCGCGCGGCGAGGCCGCCGCGTGATTAACGCAGGATTTACAACGGATGCCTTTGCGTAAGCCGCGCATGTTTATTTGTGCAGCGCGAATCTCTACTGTCGTGTGATAGGGTCGTCTCGATCCACTCAAGACGAGTCCGGGCGGCCTGCACCCGGCGCCTTCGGTGGCGTCACCCGCAACGCGACGGCAAGGGAGGCGTGTCATGACACCCTGGGAGATTCACGGCCGCGAGATGGTCAGCTGCAACTGCGCCTATGGCTGTCCCTGCCAGTTCAACGCCCCGCCCACCGACGGGACCTGCGAGGCCGCCGTCGCCTACATCATCGACCGCGGTCATCATGGCGAGACGGACCTGTCGGGGATGCGGTGCGGGCTGATTGCCAAGTGGCCCGGCGCGATTCACGAGGGCGACGGGGTCATGCAGATGCTGGTGGACTCGCGGGCGAGCCCTGCGCAGCAGGAGGCGATGCTGAAGCTGATGTCGGGCGAGGACTCCGAGGAGATGGCCACCATGTGGTGGATCTTCTCGGCCATGGCGCCGACCAAGCTGGCGCCTGTGCGCGCCCCGCTCGACGTGGAGATCGACGTGGCCGCGCGCCGGGGGCGGGCGGTGGCCGAGGGCTTCTACGAGGTCACGGGGGAGCCGATCCGGAACCCCGTGACCGGCGCCGAGCACCGGGCGCGCATCGATCTGCCGTACGGGTTCGAGTACCGGCTGGCGGAGATGGGCAGCACCAACGCCGTGACCCATGGCGAGCTGAAGCTGGAGAAGAACCGGGACTCCTACGGCCAGTTCGCGGAGCTGCATCTGGGCCCGTCGGGCGTCATCGCCGCCCCGGCGGGCGTCGCGGCGGCCTGAGATGGCCGGGGCGGCGGCCCCGGAGGGGCGGCGGCGGGGCGGGGCGCTGGAGGCGGCGCTGCGGCGCGACCGGCTGATCCTTGTCGCCGGGGTCTTCGCGCTGGCGGGGATGGCGGCGCTCTACACCCTGTCCGGCGTGGGCATGAAGATGTCGGCGCTGGAGATGACCTCCATGGCCGGGCGGCCGATGGGCGCGGCGATGATGGCGCCGGTGGACTGGACGCCGGGCTATGCGGCGCTCGTCTTCCTGATGTGGTGGGTGATGATGACCGCCATGATGCTGCCCTCGGCCGCGCCGGTGATCCTGCTGCACGCCGCGCTCCTGCGCCGGTCGGAGGGGGAGGCGCGGGTCGCGGCGCGCTCGGCGGTGTTCGCGGGGGGCTATCTGGCGGCCTGGGCGGGGTTCAGCCTGGCGGCGGCCTCGGCGCAATGGGCGCTGGAGCTGCGCGGGCTGGTCTCGCCGTCGATGATGGCGGCGACGGCGCAGGGGCTTTCGGGGCTGCTGCTGCTGGCGGCCGGGATCTGGCAGGTCACGCCGATGAAGGACGCCTGCCTGTCGGTCTGCCGCAGCCCCGCGCAGGTGCTGGCGGAGCGGCGCCGGCCCGGGGCGGGGGGCGCCTTTCGCATGGGGCTGGAGCACGGGGCCTATTGCGTCGGCTGCTGCTGGGCGCTGATGGCGCTGCTGTTCGTGGGCGGGGTGATGAACCTGTGGTGGATCGTCGGGCTGGCGGCCTATGCCGCGCTGGAGAAGCTGGGCGTGATCGGCGAGCTGGGCGGGCGGGCCGTCGGCCTCGTCCTGATCGCCTGGGGGGCGGGGCTGCTGGTGACGGCGGGGTGAGGGGTCGGGCCGCCGTCTCCGCGGCCCGGGGCGCGGCCAATGCGCCGCTTTCCTTTCCGCCGCGGCCGTGACAAAGGGGAGCGCCAACCGAAACCCGTGACGGGAGGCTCCCCATGGAGATTCGCGAGGCGCTCACCTTCGACGACGTTCTGCTTGTGCCGGGGGCCTCGGAGGTCCTGCCGGCGGAGGCCGACCTGCGCACGCGGGTCACGCGGGAGATCGAGCTGAACCTGCCGCTGCTCTCTTCCGCCATGGACACGGTGACCGAGAGCGCGATGGCGATCGCCATGGCCCAGGCCGGCGGGCTGGGGGTGATCCACCGCAATCTCGACATCCGCCAGCAGTCCGACGAGGTGCGCCGGGTCAAGCGGTTCGAGAGCGGGATCGTCTACAACCCCGTCACGCTGACGCCGGACCAGACGCTGGAGGACGCGCGGCGGCTGCAGGAGGTCTACAAGATCACCGGCTTTCCGGTGGTGGACGGCGAGGGGCGGCCCGTCGGCATCCTGACCAACCGCGACATGCGCTTCATCGAGAACGAGGCGACGCCGGTGAGCGCGATGATGACCAGCGAGCGTCTGGAGATCGCCCGGGAGCCGGTGGAGGCCGAGGAGGCGCGCCGGCTGATGCATTCGCGGCGCATCGAGAAGCTGCTGGTGGTGGATGCGGACGGGCGGCTGTCCGGGCTGCTGACCATCAAGGACCTGGAGAAGGCGGTGCTGCACCCGCGGGCCTGCAAGGACCCGCTGGGCCGGCTGCGGGTGGCGGCGGCGACCACGGTGGGCGACGCCGGCTTCGAGCGGTCCGAGGCGCTGATCGACGCGCATGTGGACCTGATCGTGATCGACACCGCGCATGGGCATTCGGCCTCGGTCGCGGAGGCGGTGCGGCGGATCAAGAAGCTGTCCAACGACGTGCAGGTGGTGGCGGGCAACGTGGCCACGGCGGAGGCGACGCGCACGCTGATCGAGGCGGGCGCGGACGCGGTGAAGGTGGGGATCGGGCCGGGCTCGATCTGCACGACGCGTGTCGTGGCCGGCGTGGGCGTGCCGCAGCTGACGGCGGTGATGGAGTGCGCCGAGGAGGCCGACCGGCTGGGGGCGACGGCGATCGCCGACGGGGGCATCAAGTTCTCGGGCGATCTCGCCAAGGCCATCGCGGCCGGGGCGCATTGCGCGATGATCGGCTCGATGCTGGCGGGGACGGACGAGAGCCCCGGGGAGATGATCCTGTTCGAGGGGCGCAGCTTCAAGGCCTATCGCGGCATGGGCTCGGTCGGGGCCATGGCGCGGGGCTCGGCCGACCGGTATTTCCAGAAGGAGGCCTCGGCCGAGAAGCTGGTGCCCGAGGGGATCGAGGGGCGGGTGCCCTACAAGGGCTCCGTCGGCGCGGTGCTGCACCAGATGCAGGGCGGGCTGCGGGCGGCCATGGGCTACGTGGGCGCGCGCAGCATCGAGGAGATGCGGCGCAAGGCGACCTTCGTGAAGATCACGGGGGCCGGCCTGCGCGAGAGCCACGTCCACGACGTGCAGATCACGCAGGAGTCGCCGAACTACCGGATGGGTTAGACCGGGCGGAATCTCCGGTCGGAAGCGGGGCCGGGCGGGCGTTCGTCCGGGAAGGCGGGGCTGCGGGGCCGCCGCGGCGGCTCTCTTGTTGCATCGCAGCAAGAAATGGGTCATGAGCGCGCCTCCCCTGCGAGGCCGCCCAGCGGCTTCCGCCTCCCGCCCCGTTCCGTTCCCCGACAGCGCCGGACCCGCCCCATGCATGATCTGAAGGCCTATCGCGACCAGTGGACCGGCAATGTCCGCAACGACCTGCTGGCGGGCCTTGTCGTGGCGCTCGCCCTCATTCCCGAGGCGATCGCGTTCTCGATCATCGCGGGCGTGGATCCGAAGGTGGGGCTCTACGCCTCCTTCTCGATCGCGGTGATCACCGCCATCGCCGGCGGGCGGCCGGGGATGATCTCGGCCGCCACGGCGGCGACGGCGGTGCTGATGATCAGTCTCGTGCGCGATCACGGGCTGGAATACCTGCTTGCGGCGACGGTGCTGGCGGGCGTGCTGCAGCTGGGGGCGGGCTTCCTGCGCCTGGGCGGCCTCATGCGCTTCGTGAGCCGGTCGGTGATGACGGGCTTCGTCAACGCGCTGGCGATCCTGATCTTCATGGCCCAGATCCCGGAGCTGACGGGGGTGGGCTGGGCGACCTACGCCATGGTCGCGGCGGGGCTGGCGATCATCTATCTCCTGCCGCGCGCCACGAGGGCGATCCCCTCGCCGCTGGTCTGCATCGTCGCGCTGACGGCCGTCGCCATGACGCTGGACCTCGACCTGCGCACGGTCAGCGACATGGGCGAGCTGCCCTCCACCTTGCCGGTGTTCCTGCTGCCCGACGTGCCGCTCGAGCTCGAGACGCTGCTCATCATCCTGCCCTACTCGGCCGCGGTGGCGGTGGTGGGCCTGCTGGAGTCGCTGATGACCGCCAGCATCGTGGACGACCTGACCGACACGCCCTCGGACAAGAACCGCGAATGCGTGGGCCAGGGCCTCGCCAACGTCGCCACCGGCTTCATCGGGGGCATGGCCGGCTGCGCGATGATCGGGCAGTCGATGATCAACGTGAAGTCGGGCGGGCGGGGGCGCCTGTCGACCTTCGCCTCGGGCGCGTTCCTGCTGTTCATGATCGTCGTCCTGGGGGACTGGGTGGGGGCGATCCCGATGGCGGCGCTGGTCGCCATCATGATCATGGTCTCGCTGGGCACCTTCTCCTGGTCCTCGATCCGGGACCTGCGGCGGCATCCGCGCAGCTCCTCGGCGGTGATGTTCGCCACGGTGATCGTGGTGGTCTGGACCCACAACCTCGCCATCGGCGTGCTGGTGGGCGTGCTGCTCTCGGGCATCTTCTTCGCGGCCAAGATCGCGCAGATCTTCCGCGTGACCTCCGCCATCTCCGAGGACGGCCGCCACCGGACCTACCGGGTGGAGGGGCAGGTGTTCTTCGCCTCCGCCGACCGTTTCTCGGCCGCCTTCGACTTCCGCGAGGCGCTGGAGAAGGTCACCATCGACGTCAGCCAGGCCCATATCTGGGACATCTCGGCGGTGGCGGCGCTGGACACTGTCGTGCTCAAGTTCCGGCGCGAGGGCGCCGAGGTCGAGCTCCTGGGCCTCAACAAGGCCAGCGAGACGATCGTGGACCGCCTCGCCATTCACGACGAGCCCGGGGCGCTCGACCGCCTGATGGGGCACTGAGGGAGGATGACGATGACGAAGCTCATCGCGCTGGTCGACGGCTCCATCTATTCGCGCAGCGTGTGCGACCACGCCGCCTGGGCCGCGGGGCGGCTGGGCGCGGAGGTGGAGATCATGCACGTGATCGGGCGCCGGCAGACGGGCTCGGCGCCGGCCGACCTGAGCGGCTCCATCGGCCTCGGGGCGCGCTCGGCGCTGCTGGAGGAGCTGGCGGAGCTGGACGCCCGGACCTCGCGGCTCGCCCAGGCGCGCGGGCGGGCGATTCTGGAGGACGGCGAGGCGATCCTGCGGGAGGCGGGGCTGGAGCGGGTCTCCACCCGGCTGCGCATCGGGGACCTGCTGGAGGAGGTGGCCGAGCGGGAGGCGGGCGCCGACATGCTGCTCATCGGCAAGCGGGGCGAGGCCGCCGACTTCGCCTCCGGCCATCTCGGCTCGAACCTGGAGCGGATCGTGCGCGCCGCGGATCTGCCGGTGCTGCTGGTCGCGCGCGAGTTCAGGCCCGTCGAGCGGGTCCTGATCGCCTATGACGGCGGGGCGAGCAGCCTGCGCGCGGTGGACCATGTCGCGCGGAGCCCGCTGTTCCGGGGCCTGCCGGTGAAGCTTCTGATGGCCTCTGAGAACACGCCGGAGGCGCGGCGCAAGCTGGACGGCGCCGCGGCGATCCTGGAGGGCGGCGGGCTGGAGGTGGAGCGCGAAGCCCGCCCGGGGCAGGCCGAGACGGTGATCGCCGAGGCGGTGGAGACGGAGGGGATCGGGCTGCTGGTCATGGGCGCCTACGGACACTCCCGCATCCGCAGCCTCGTGGTGGGCTCGACGACGACCGAGATGGTCCGCAGGTGCCGGATCCCGGTCCTGCTGTTCCGGTAGGCCCGGGCGGAGGCGTTCGCCCCCTCACGGGACGCCCGCCGCCCCGGGCGCGGCGCCCGCGCCGACCTGCGCCCCGCGGCGCAGGCCGACCGCGCGGGAGAGCGCGGCGTCGGCGGAGACCGCGCCCGCGCCCTTGACGACCAGCACGCAGAGCAGGAAGCCCCAGAGCAGCCTCTGGTCGAGGATGGCGGCGCCGGGCTGGCGGTCGAACAGCGCGCCGATGGTTGCGGCGTCGGCGCCGTGGAAGGCGACGTCCACCCAGCTCTGCACCGCAACGAAGACGATCATCCCCAGCGCGGCGAGGCGGGTGAAGAGGCCGATGACAATGAGCGCGGGCAGGACGAACTCCGCCCAGGTTCCGGCCGCCACGATCAGCCCCCAGGGCAGGATGGGGATGGCGGAGGCGTCGTAGCCGTAAGCCTCCATCACCGAGGGCAGGATCTGGATATAGGCGCCGTCGGTCAGGGCGAAGACGCCCAGAAGGCCGTCGCCGATCTTGGTCAGCGCGCTGTTCCAGTAGTAGCCCAGCAGCACGGCGGCGAAGACTAGGCGGGCGGCGAGGCCGAGAAACCAGCCGTCGAGCGCGCGTTCGAGCGATCCGAAAAGGCGGGCGTGCAGCCGCGCCGCCCGGGCGGCGGCGTCATGGGCGGGTCGGGTCATGGCTGTCTCCCTCGGGCGTGCGGAGGCCGGCGACGAGGCCGAGCCGGAACAGGTCGGCGATGTGCTCGCCGAGATCGGACCCCGGATGCTCCGCGGCGGCGCCGGCGGCGGCGGAGAGCGGCGCGCCGGCGGCCAGCCGCTCCACGAAAGCGGTCATGGCGGGGCCGGGCTCGCTGACCGTCACCTCCGCCCCGGGGCGGACGACGAGCGCGGTCTCGGCGCGTTTCATGTCCACGTCTCGCTTCGCGCGGCCGGTCACGTCGGCCCAGATCGAGACCGCCGGATGGCGGGAGCGGACGAGGCGCAGGGAGGGGTGCAGGCGCAGGCGCAGCCCCTCCAGCCGTTCGGGCGGCAGATCGGCGAGGGCGTCGGCCGCGAGCGGCTCGGCGTCGGCCGCGTCGTAGGCCTCCCGCCACGCCCGTTCCAGCCGCGCCACGTCGCGCAGCCAGGGCAGCGAGGCCGCGGGGGGGAACGCGCCGATCCAGTCCGGGAACTCCGAGCCCCAGAAGATCAGCGCCGGGCTGCGCGGCGGGTGGGCGCGCGCGAACTCCAGCGCGGCGGCCTCGAAGAAGCGGGCGCCGACCAGCGCCTTCACCGCCGGGTAGCTCGCCCCAAGCGCCTCCACGAGGCCGGCGGCGACGTTGTTGCGGTGCACGGCGAAGCGGGCGTCGCCCGGCCCGGCGCGGTCGGGGTCGAACAGGGCGGCGGCCATCGCCGCCTGGCCCTCCGCCTCAGCCGGCCGCGGCATGGCGGGCCTCCCGCGGGGCGGCGAGGATGCGGTCCACGACCGCCGCCTCGGAGAGCAGGACCTCCAGCGCGGGGATGTCGGCGTCCCATTCCACCAGCGTGGGCAGCGGGCCGGCGCGCGCCACCACCCGCCCGTAAAGCGCCCAGACCTCGGCGTCCACGCGCCGGTCATGGGTGTCGATCAGCAGCCGCCCGCCATCGGCGCCGATCTCCACCGCGTGGCCGGCGAGATGGATCTCTCCGACCAGATGCAGGGGGAAGGCGTCGAGATAGGCGGCCGGGTCGAAGCCCTGGTTCATGGCCGAGACATAGACGTTGTTGACGTCCAGAAGCAGGCCGCAGCCGGCGCGGCGGGCGACCTCGGTCAGGAACTCCAGCTCGCCCATGGTCGCGCCTTCGAAGGCGACATAGGCGGAGGGGTTCTCCAGCAGCATCCGCACGCCGAGCGCCTCCTGCGCGCGGTCTACATGCTCGACGACCCGCGCCAGCGTCTCGGCGTTGTAGGGCAGCGGCAGCAGGTCGTTGAAATAGACGCCCTCATGGGTGGACCAGGCCAGATGCTCGGAGAAGCTGGCCGGGCGATAGCGGTCGATGAGGGCGCGCAGGCGGGCGAGGTGATCGGGGTCGAGCGCCCCCTCGCCGCCGATCGACAGGCCCACGCCGTGCAGCGACAGCGGATAGCGCTCCCGCAGGGCGGAGAGCATGCGGTGGGGCGGGCCGCCCTCGCCCATGTAGTTCTCGGCATGGACCTCGAAGAAGCCGGTGTCGGGCGCGGCGCGCTCGATCTCGGCCCAGTGCTGCGGTTTGAAGCAGACGCCCGCGCGGGCGGGCAGCGCGTCGGCGGTCATGGCGGGCTCCCTGTCGGGTCCGGGGAAGGCCGCCCGGCCCCCGCGCGGGGGCCGGGCGAGGGGGGCGCGTCAGGCGGAGGGCAGGTCGCGCTCCAGCGGCTCCAGCGAGCCCTCGCGGTCGCCGGGCAGCTCGAACTTCGCCGTGTCCTCCTCGACGCCGTACTTCTCGCACTCGCCCTCGGGCACCAGCTTCCAGGCGTTGCCCTGGTAGTCCACGGAGGAGGTGCCCGCGCAGGTCGTTCCGGGGCCGGCGGCGCAGTCGTTCTCGCCGGCGAGCGCGATGCCGTAGCACTTCTCCTTGGACTGGGCGTGGACGGGCTGGCCGGCGGTCGAGACAGCGGCGGCGACGGCGACGGCCAGGGCGCCGGCGGCGACGGCATGGGTGCGGTTGGACATGGTGGTTCTCCTTCTCGAATTGCTCGGGGGGTGGATCAGTTGCGGACCGGGGCCGGATCGTCCTCCGGCAGCTCCGGCGGCTGGCGGTCGGAGGCTTCCTCGTCCTCGATGCCCGGCCAGTTCGCCTCGGCGGTCTCGAGGTTGCCGTCGATGTCGGACAGCCACATCTCGGCGACGCTCTGCTGCAGGTTGAGGTAGAGCTTGCCGTCCACGATCCGCCAGAGGGTCGGGTCGCCGGGCACCTTGCCGCCCTTCGCGACGCCGAAGGCGCAGTGGCCGTCGTATTGCGGGGCGTATTTCTCCGGGTCGTCGAGGAAGCGCGCCCGGTTCTCCTCGCTGGCGAAGGCGAAGACGGCGCCGTTGTGCTCGGCGGTGATCGAGGCCTTGCCGGGGGTCGGGGCGGGCTGCGGCTCGCCGACCGGGGCCTGCTCCTTGTCGAAATAGGCCACCACGTCGTAGCCGCTGACGGCAAAGCCGCTGTCGTCCACGTATTGCGGCCCGGCGAAGGCGCCCCCGGCGAGCAGCGCCAGGGCGCTTGCGGCGGCGAGGGCGCGGAAGGTTCGTCGCATCGTCGTCTCCCTTGTCGTCTCCGGCCGGCGCAATCGGCGCGGCCTTGGGGGAAGTTCGGCGCGGGGAGCGGCAAGGTTACGCAAGTCACGCCGGCCTCACGGCCAAGTGACGGTCGGCGTCATTCTCACGAATTCGTGCCTCGTGTCGTGTAACATCGCCGTTTCGGATACGAATTCGTCATGGACGGCCCGGAGCCGCGCCGCTCTTGCGGAGAAGGGCCCGTGGCCGTGTCACGGGCCGCATGAGCGCCGCCGCCGCATCCGGGGAGGCGCGAGGGAGGTTGCGATGGATGAACGCGAGCGACGCTGGGCCGAGGCGATGCGCACGGCGCGCAGGGGGGATTCCGCGGCCTACGAGTCGCTGCTGCGGGAGGCGGCGGAGATGATGCGCGCGATGGTCCGCGCGCGCCTGGGCGCCATGGGCT